>JAEUJS010000322.1 GCA_016792935.1 Archangium sp.
GTACGTGACCGAACGCGCGCTGGAGAAGGCCGTCGTCGAGCAGAAGGCGACCGCGGGCATGGCCGTCGTGTTGGATCCGCGCACCGGAGAGATCCTCGCGCTCGCGAACTGGCCGCGCTTCAACCCCAACGCTCCGGGCGATGCCAGCAAGGACGCGTTCCGCAATCGCTCCGTCACCGATCTCAACGAGCCCGGCTCGACGATGAAGAGCTTCGTCATCGCCAACGCGCTCGAGCAGAAGGCGATCACCGAGACCACGGAGTTCGACTGCGAGAAGGGCGCGTGGGCGATCGGCAAACACGTCGTTCACGACACACACCCGCATGGCGTGTTGAACCCGCGAGGCATTCTCCAGGTCAGCTCGAACATCTGCGCGGCGAAGGTCGGTCAGAAGCTCGGTCGCGATCGCTTGATGGAGACGTTCAAGAACTTCGGCTTCGGCGATCGCTACGGTCTCCTGTTGCCCGGCGAAGGAAAGGGACAGATCCCGTTTCCCCGCGCAGAGATCGCGCTCGCGACGCAGAGCTTCGGGCAGGGCATGAGCGCGACCACGCTGCAGATCGCCGCCGCCTACGGTGCGCTCGCCAATCAAGGCGTGCTGATGAAGCCGTACCTCGTCTCGAAGGTCGTCGATCCCGATGGCGTGGTGTTGCTCGAAAACAAGCCGACTGCGGTGCGTCGCGTGGTGAGCGCGGGTGTCGCGAAGACCGTGGTGTCGATGCTCGAGACCGTCGTCGAGAAGGGCGGCACAGGAACGAAGGCGCGCCTCGACGAGTATCGCGTCGCGGGAAAGACGGGCACGGCGCAGAAGGTCGATCCGATCGCGCGCGGCTATTCCGACAAGCGGCTCTCGAGCTTCGCGGGGCTGTTGCCTGCCGAAGATCCGCGCGCGGTGATTCTGGTCGTCATCGATGAGCCGTCGGTGGACAAGTACGGCGGAGACGTCGCTGCTCCCGCGTTCAAGGAGATCGCGCTGCAGTTGATGCCGCACCTCGGCGCTCCCAAGTCGCGCGAGATGCCTGTCGCTGCGGCTGCTCCGGTGGCGCTCGTTGCCGGTCCGCCCGTGGTGAAGAAGTCGGTCGTCACCCTCGGTCTCGAGAAGCTCGAGGCCATGGACGCCGTCACCGAAGACGGAATGATCGAGGGCGCCGTCCGCGTGCCTGACCTGCGCGGACTCTCGGGGCGCGTCGCCGTCTCGCAGTTGCTGACCGTGGCTCTCGAACCACACCTCGCGGGAAGTGGTCGCGTCATCTCTCAGAAACCCGCTGCTGGAAGCCTCGTTGAGAAGGGCAGTCGCATCACTTTGGAGCTGGCAGGGGCTTTGCCAACTCCTACTCGTTGAAGGCCGCTTCATCGCGGTCAGGAAGACACAGATGAAACTCACGGAGTTGCTCGCAGGCGTGGGAACGGAACCGGTGGCCTCGACGAAGGCCAAGGCGGACATCACCGGGGTCACTGCCGATTCGCGCGCTGTGAAGCCGGGCGATCTGTTCGTTGCGGTGCCGGGCTCCAAGGCTGACGGCGTGCAGTACGCGCACGAGGCGGTGCAGAAGGGCGCAGCGGCGATCCTCTCGGAGAAGAGCGTCAGCGGCGTGCAGGTGCCGGTGTTCGTCACTCCGTCGGCGCGCAAGGCGCTCGCGCTCGTCGCCGGAAATTTCTACGGCAATCCCGCGCGTGAGCTCGTGCTGCTCGGCGTGACGGGAACGAACGGCAAGACGACGACGGCGTGGCTCGTCGAGAGCATCTGTCTGGCCGGCATGAACAACACCGGTCTCTTCGGGACCATCGGCGTGCGGTGGAACGGTGAGCTCAAGGAAGCGACGCACACCACTCCTGATCCGGTCGCGTTGCATCGCACCTTCCGCGCGATGGTCGACGGCGGCGTCGACACGGTGGTGATGGAAGTTTCATCTCACGCGCTCGCGCAAGATCGCGTGCACGGTCTGACGTATCGCGCGGCCGGCTTCACCAACCTCTCGCGCGATCACCTCGACTACCACAAGGAGATGGAGGCCTATTTCCAGGCCAAGCGTCGCTTGTTCACCGAGAACCTGAGCAGCGGCGGCCTGGCGGTCGTGAACGGCGACGACACGTACACCACGCGCGTCTACAACGAGATGCGTCAGCTCAAGCGGCAGTCGTGGAAGTTCTCGCGCGCGGGCAACGGTGAACTCTCGGCGAGCAACGTGGAGTTCACGACGTCGGGCATCAAGGCGACGCTGAAGACTCCGGCCGGAGACATTCCGGTGAAGTCGGCGCTCATCGGCGCGCACAACCTCGACAACATCTTGTGTGCCGCCGGCATCGCGCTCGCTGCGGGCGCTTCACGTCGCGACGTGCAGGACGGCATCGAGCGCGTCACGCCCGTTCCCGGTCGCATGGAGCGCGTCGAGAAGGGCGGAGTGACCGTGCACGTCGACTAAGCGCACACCGACGATGCGCTCACGCGTGCGGTTGAGTCGGCG
>JAEUJS010000326.1 GCA_016792935.1 Archangium sp.
AGCGCGTCGTTGATCCTCACTTGCCGCACGACGCCCGCGCGCCACATCACGTCGATGATGTAGTCGCCGGTCTGGAAACCGCCCGCGACCGAGAAGCGCTCGGAGATCGCGTTGGACGCCACCGTATTGGGATCGCTGTCGACTCGAAGTTGCCCAGACTCGTCGAAGCCAACTCGAACGAAGGCGAGGCCCGCGTCATTGGTGATCGTGGCGACGGGGACGAAGCCGACGACGTTGAGTGGCGCCGCGAACGTCACGCGACCTCGCAGCCGCCCGTCGATTCCTCGCGGCATTCGATTTCGATCGCTCACCAACCCGAACGCGGTGTCTTCGATGTCGCGTGAGCTGCGAATCGTCGCTTGAACTCTGCTTCCTCGAAGCGGGTCGATGTCGAGCATGCAGCCTGGCTCGACCTGCGTCGCGGTGAAGCCGTGGAGCTTCTGTTGCCAGCGCGGCATGCCCGCATCCGACATTCCGGCGTCGAAGCCCGTTCCGCCGCCTCCACCGCCTCCGCCGGAAACGCCACCACCACCGCCCATCGCTCCGCCACCGCCTGTCATCGCAGGCGGATCTTCGCAAACGCCGAGCACGCAGCTCCGCGGTGCACGGCAGGGATGCGTGTCGTCACACGCGCGCCCGGGCGTATCGCGTAGCTCGATGCCACACGCGCTGAGCGCCACCACGGTCACGAGCAGGAAACGCCAGGCCACGAAGGGCGACCGTAGCCGCGTTGTAGGCTCGCGCCAGTGGCTGACGCATACTGCGCGCCCTGTGAGTGGATTCCGCGAGCTGGTGAAGGAAGGCCTGCGCAACTGGACCCTGGCGATGGCCGGAGACGATCTCGATCGCCGCCTCGCCGGGAGTCGTCCGCAGAACGAATACGGCGTCGATCCGTTCGGCTTCTCGCTCGACTACGCGCTCTCGGCGATCGGCCCGTTCCTCTGGCTCTACAAGAACTACTTTCGCGTCGAGACGTTTGGCGTCGACAAGGTGCCCAGCGGGCGCGTGCTGCTCATTTCCAACCACTCGGGGCAGCTCCCCTTCGACGCGGCGATGATCGGCGTGGCGATGCTCACCCAGGCGCAACCGCCGCGCACGATTCGATCGATGGTCGAGAAGTGGGTGCCGACGCTCCCCTGGGTGTCGACCTTCATGGCGCGCGTCGGCCAGATCGTCGGCACGCCCGAGAACTGCCGCCGCCTGCTGGAGCGAGACGAGACGATTCTCGTCTTCCCCGAAGGCATCAAGGGCATCGCCAAGCTCTACCCGCAGCGCTACCAACTGCAGGAATTCGGCATGGGCTTCATGCGGCTCGCGCTCGAGACCAACACGCCCATCGTGCCGGTCGCGGTGGTCGGCGCCGAGGAACAGGCCCCGGCGATCATGAACATCAAGCCGCTCGCGAAGCTGGTCGGCTTCCCGGTGATGCCGATGACGCCGTGGGGCGTGCCGTTTCCGCTCCCGGTCAAGTACCGCCTCTACTTCGGTGACCCGCTCTTCTTCACCGGCCGCTCCGACGACGACGACGCGGAACTGGAAAAGAAGGTGAAGGTCGTCAAAGCCTCGATTCAGACGATGCTGGAGCAGGGCCTC
Source organism: Archangium sp. (assembly GCA_016792935.1). Taxonomy (GTDB): domain Bacteria; phylum Myxococcota; class Myxococcia; order Myxococcales; family Myxococcaceae; genus Archangium_A. The sequence continues at coordinate 1,594 of JAEUJS010000326.1, forward strand.
AAAGAACGGAAAGCGGTGTTCTGGTGAAGGTCGTCCTCACCGGCATCTCGGGAAATCTGGGCCGCGTCGTCGCCAAGCTGCTGCACCGCGAAGCGCACGTCATCGGCATCGATCGCCGCCCGTTCATCGGCCGCCCCAAAGACGTCGATCACGTGCAGGCCGACGTTCGCAAGAAGAAGACCGACGAGGTCTTCCGCAAGAACCGCATCGACGCGGTGATCCACATGGGCATCATGCACGACCCGCGCATGAGCGCCGAAGACCACCACTCGTTCAACGTGCTCGGCACGATGAAGGTGCTGGAGTGCGCGGCGAAGTACGGCGTGAAGAAGGTGGTGATGCTCTCGAGCGCCAACGTCTACGGACCGTCGCCCGACAACTCGAACTTCCTCACCGAAGAGTCGCCGCTCATGGCCGCGAGCCGCTTCCCGTCGGTGCGCGATCTGATCGAGGTCGACATGCTCGCGCACGGCTTCTTCTGGAGACATCCGGAGATCGAGACGGTCGTGCTCCGGCCGGTGCACATCGTCGGACCGAGCATCAAGAACGCGCCGTCCAACTACCTGCGCCTCAAGCGACCGTGGCTGATGGCCGGCTTCGACCCGATGGTGCAGCTCATTCACACCGAGGATGTGGGCCGCGCGATGATCGAAGCGCTCAGACCCGGGCGAAAGGGCGTCTACAACGTCACCGGCCCCGGAGAAGTACCGCTCACGTCGGTCTTCAAGGAGCTCGGCCACAAACCGATCGGCGTGCCGCACTTCCTCGCCAAGCCGATGCTCTCGACGCTCTTCAAATACCGCCTCGCGAGCTACCCGCCAGAAGAGCTCGACCACATCCAGTTCCTCTGCATGGTCGACGGCTCCCGCTGGACGAAAGAAACAGGCTGGAAACCGCGCTTCACGATGCGTGAGACGATCCGGTCAGTTCTTGGTGAGTAGAGGCTCGACCTGGGGCGAGCCGGGAAACACGTCACCTCGCAGATCGTTGGCGAAGCCTGACATCGGGGTCACGATCAGGAGCCTCGACGCACCGCGAAAAGACGTTCGCATGCGACCTAAGCACTTGAAATCAAGGACAAAACGTCACGAGAGTCCCGTGGCACTACGGTTGCTTTGTCATGGGCTCGGTGAGGAGATTCCATAGGGGAATCTCCGACGCCCGTCGCCTCGGCCGGCCCCGAGACGACGGGCGGTTTTTTTTTCTGGGGGTGTGAATCGCGCGGGAAATTACTTCCCCGCGTCGGGTTGAGCAGCAGCCGCAGCGGCCTTCATGAGCGCGGGCTTGAGCTCCTCGAAGGGTCCTTCGTCTTGCGCTTCGAGCTGCCAGGTCTCGTTGCGCCACACGAAGCGGCTCGTCGTCACGGTGGTGATCTCGGTCGTCGACGGCAGGCGGTACCAGGAGATCTTCGTCACCGCGTCGGCGCTCAACATGTCGAGCGCCACCTTCGCGTCTTCGATCTCGAAGTTGGTGATGAAGAGATCGCGATCGTCGTTGAGCTTGAGACGCGCCTTGATGAACGGCCCGCGCTTTTCTTCGATGAGCAATTCAGCGGCGCCGCGGAAGTCCTTCCACCGCACGCGCTGGTGAAACGTTTCGACGGAAGGCTTGAGCATCTCGGGGTCGCCTTTGGGCACCGTGGCGCACCCGGCGAAACAGACGATCAACACAGCGACGGCTCGTTTCATGGCGCGCGACCGTAGCAGCAGTGTTGGGTATGGTCGCGCGCGCCAATGTCCAAGCCGATGGTGGAGAAGTATGAGCAGATGCTCGCGCAAGACCCGGCGAGCACCGTGTTCGTCGAGCTCGCGCGTGCCTATCTCGATCGCGGTGAGAACGACCGCGCCATCGCGACCTGCCAACAGGGCGTGACGCACCACCCGAACTCCGTCGTCGGTCGCGTGTTGTGGGGCAAGGCGCTGATCAACACCGGCAAGGCCGCCGACGCGATGAAGCAGTTCGATCTCGCGGTGAACATCGATCGCGAGAACCCGCACGCGTACAACTTGATCGGCGAAGCGCTGCTCCGCAAAGGCCTCTACCGATCCGCGTTGCCGATTCTTCGCCGCGCCGCCGCGCTGCAGCCCAACGACGGTCGCATCGCGCAGTGGCTCGAGCAGACCAAGCAGGCGCTGGCGGGTGGTCCGGCTCCGGTGCTCTACGACTCGACCACGACGGTCGATACGACGGCGCTCAACCCCACCGGCCCGAGCACGTCGGCGCCGCAGCTGAACCCGGTCACCGCGCCCGTCGCGACGAAGCCCGCGGGTTCCACGCCAGCACGCGGAGTCGCGCAGGCGCGCAGTGACGAGCCCGATCCGTTCGCGGCCTTCACGGCTGAGCAGCCGCCCAAACACGATCCCGACGCGCAGCCCACAGTGCTGATGAACGCCTACGGCCCGACGGGGACTGTGCCGCAGGCGCCTCCTGGACCTCCGGTGCCCACGGGCGAGATGCCGGTGGTCGAAGGCGTCGTGGAACGTCAGACGCAAGAGCTGCCGATGGTGCAGGGCTCCCTCGAGCCGCCCGATCCGTTCGCGGCGATGACGGCCGGTCAGTCGAACGATCCGGATGTGATGCGCGGCCTCACCAGCACCTTCGATGCGCTGTCCGAAGGAGCGTCGGCCGACGTGCCCCACGTCGCTCCTCGCGTCGCACCGCCGCGGCCTTCGAATCCCGTCGGCACCGAGCCCTCGGTCGTCGTGGCCGAGATGACGCCGCCGCCTCCGCAGGCGCCCGCGGCCGTGTCGCCTGCTGGAAATGGACTGCTCGACGACGTCGTCTCTGCGCAGTCCGACATGCCGACGTCGGAGTTCCAGATGCCGGGCATGCAGCAGAACGTGGTGCGCGCGCAGAACGTGAACATTCCGGTGCTCGCTCCGGCCGCACCCGCGAAGCCGAAGAGCAGCGGCGGTCTGCTCGACGAAATTCCCGACGAGGCCGACGCCAACGCCTTCGAGCCCGCGATTCGCGCTGAGGCGCCCAACGTACAGTTCAACACGCAGGCCACCGAGGCCATCGCGCGCGAGTACGAGCGCGAGCTGCGCGCCAAGCTCGAGGTCACCAAGGCGAAGAAGACCTTCTGGCAGAAGCACGGCCTCAAGGTGGCGGCCACCGCCGGTCTGCTCGTCATCGCGCTCGGCCTCGGCGGCTCGTTCATCTGGACGCGCGTGAAGAACCAGGGCGAGACGCTCGACACGTCGATCGCCAAGGGCCTCGCGGCGGTGAACGCCGACACCAGGGAACAATACGGCGCCGCGCTCAAGGCGCTCGAGCACGCGCTGAAGATGGACGACACCAACGTCGAGGCGCAGGCGCTCTTCGGCTACGCGCACGCGGTGCTCTTCGCCGAGCACGGTGGCAACACGGCTGATCGCGATGCGGCCATCGCTTCGTTCGCCAACCCCGCCGTTCGCAACGGACGGCCCGATCTCGCGCTGGTGGTGGACTTCCTCACCGCCGACGAAGCGGGCAAAGCGGCCGCGCGTCAGCAGCTGCTCGGCAGCGAGTTGGAGAAGGGCAGCGTGCAGGCGCAGGCCGGTCGCTTGTTCCTCGCCGACAAGAAGTACGACGAGGCGCTCTCGCGGTTGAAGAAGGCGACTGAGCTCGACCCGCGCAACGTGCGCGCGCTGGTGGCGCTCGGCGACTACTACCTGGCGTTCGAAGACTGGGACACCGCGCTCGAGATGGAAAGCCGCGCCGAATCGCTCTCGAAGTTCCACCCTGCGCGCGTCATCGGTCACGCCGAGGCGCGGCTGGAGCTGGGGCGTGAGCTCCCCGAGGCGCTTGGTGATCTCGAAGGCCTGCCCGGCAACGCGGAAGTGCCCGAGGCGCACAAGGGTCGCTACGCGCTGATGCTCGGCCGCGCGCAGTCGGCGAACTTGAAGCACGACGCGGCGCTCAAGACGCTCGGCGAAGGCCAGCCGCTGTACGCGAGCACGCTGGGGCTGCAGTTCGCGATGGCGCTCGGTCAGGCGCAGCGCAACGCGGGTCTGATGGCGCAGGCGCAGAAGTCGTTCGAAGACGCGCTCAAGCTCGCGCCGCGCAGTGAGTCGGCGAAGGAA
>JAEUJS010000341.1 GCA_016792935.1 Archangium sp.
TCCGCGAAGCCGCCGCGCCGCGCGCCGGTGAGCAGCACCCAGCCGAGCACACCGACGGTCAGTACGCCGCCGACGACCAGCAACGGGAAGCGATCGCCGCTCTCACGCACGGACGGGCGCTCCTTCGGCTGCCGGCGCCAACATCGGCTCCGCGGTGCGACGGAACACGGACCAGGCCATCGAGTCGACGCCTTCGTTGCCGTACCAGGCGAAGTCGAAGCGACGGGTCAGTTCCTTGAAGCCGGCCTTGAGCACCGAGGCGCCCTTGAAGGCGAAGAGGTACTCCCAGTTGCTCAGCGTGGGGTCGTAGTCGATGACGCCGTCGCGGTGCAGGCGCGAGAGCAGCGCGAGGTAGAGGTGGCGAATCGCTTCGCGGAACTCTCCACGCGCGGCCAGCTCGTCGGCGAGCCCAGCCCACGTCTCGGGCGGTTTGCTGAGCGCGCTCATCGCGTCCTTCTCGAGCGGCTGCTGATTCAACCCACCGCTCTCGTCGAGCGCGGTCTCCTCGACCTTCCGCCGACTGAAGGAGCGCGCGAGGATGTAGATGAGCGCGGCGGCGACGACGACCAGCGCGATGATCATCACGAGGTTCGCGCCGGCCATGTCCGTGCCGCCCGAGGAAACGGTCGGCTCCTCGGTCTTGCGCTCGGTCTTGAAGAGCTGCTCGAGCCACTTCAAGAACTTGCGCATCAGCTTGGCGAACCAGCCGGGTTCGTCGGGCGGCTCGGGTTCCTGCTGCGTCTCTTCTTTGGGGCGCTCAACGACGTTCTCGAACTCGGGGCGCGAGAGGATTTCCTTCGCCTTGCCCTGGGTGTCGATCTCGTCGCCGCTCTCCTGCAACTCTCCGTAGAGGCGAAGGCCCTCGCGCAGATCGGCCTCCGCCGCGTCGCAGTCGTCCTGCTCGAACACGCGGTGCTCGACGCGATTGAGCAGCCGCGCCAGTGAACTCTGATCTTCCGGCGACACGGTGCGCTTCTCGATGGGCGTGAGGTCGACGCGCATGCCGCACTCGTCGGAGATCTGCCGCGCGCGTTTGGCGAGCGCCGACGGCGGCGCTCCGAAGGCCGGGAGGGTGAAGAGCGCGATCACCATCGCAGCCGAAACAGCGAGCGGAGTGCCCTTCGGGCGCTTGTGCCGCGGGAGCTGTTCGACCTGCGCGATGAGATCGAGGCCTTCCTGGCGCACGCGACCGTCGATCAACATCAGCGTGGCCGTCGCGGCGCGCACTGGCTCGAAGAGGGCGAAGCTGACGACCACCAGGATTCCGATCCACGTCGGGTTGTCGACCGAGGTGAAGCGGTCGGCGAACGTGACATCGAAACCGAAGATGTTGTGGAGCAGCGAGAGGCTGAACGCGACGGCGACGAGCAGGTTGATGCCCAGGAGCACCTGCGTGAGGCCGCACAGGCGCACCCAGGGCGCGAAGTGCCGCGTGGGGCCCAACAGCCGCGCGCACGTGCCGTAGAGCCCCAGCACGCTGCCCTGGCCGCGCATGATGGCCGCGTAGCCGGCGACGTGTGCGCCGATGAAGAAGAAGCCGACGCCCAGCGTGAAGAACCACAACATCATGTTGAGCGCGAAGAGCCACGCCGAGCCGATGACGAGGCTGGGCGCGCGCTTGATCGCCTCGAGCATCGAGCGGCGCACCGACGGCTGCGCGGTGCCGAGGATCTGCTGTTCGACGTAGTGGCAGGCGGCTCCCTGCGAGACGGCACGCGCCAGCCACGCGGCAGTGAAGACCACCACGGGCATCAACAGCTCGTGGTTGCGGGTGATGGCCTCGATCAGGTTGAAGACCGCGAACACGAGGAACGCGCCGCTGGGCAGCGTGATGGCCCACACGCCGGTCGTCGTGACGCACAGTCGCAACGCGGCGTCGAAGAGCGCCACGGAGTTGCGAGGTCTGAGTTCGAGTGCGTCGACGGCCATGTTTATGCGCTCACTCGCCACACGAGGTCGCTGACCTCGTGACTTCGCCTGCGGCTCAGCTGGGCTCGTTCGCTGGGGGCGTTCATGCGCTCTTTGGTCATTTCTGCGCGAGCGCGGCGATGCCGTAGAAGCTGCCGAACAACAGCGCCACGGCGATCAGCGCGAGGAGGATGTTGCCGAACGACCAGTCTTTCCGATCGACCAGTGAGCGAGCGGCCGCGAGGCGCGCCTGCAGACACTTCGCGCACCGGTTGATGCCTTCGAACTGGGTGGTGCACTCGGTGCAGATGACGTTTCTGCACTCGACGCAGATGCCGAGACCCGGACGTTCAGGATGGTAGTGGCAACGCCCCGACCCGAGTGCCATCGCGGGCGGAAGCGTAGCCGTTCACCCACGAAACCGATCAGAGTTCTTCGAGGAACTCGTCGTTGTACGTGTAGCGGCCAAGTCGTTTGAGGAGGGCTTCCATGGCCTCCACCGGCTTGGCGGCGAAGAGCATTCCGCGCAGCTTCTTCACCTTCTCGTATTCCTTGTGCGGGAAGAGCTTCTCCTCTTTGCGCGTGCCCGACTGCGCGATGTTGATCGCGGGCCAGATGCGCTTCTCGCCGAGGAGGCGGTCGAGCGTGACTTCGGAGTTACCAGTGCCCTTGAACTCTTCGAAGATCACCTCGTCGGCGCGAGAGCCGGAGTCGATGATCGCGGTGCCGATGATGGTCAGCGTGCCCGCTTCTTCCGTCGCGCGCGCGGCACCGAAGAGACGTTTGGGCTTCTCGAGCGCCTTGCTGTCGACACCACCTGACATGGTGCGGCCCGACGACTCGACTTCCTTGTTGTAGGAGCGCGCGAGCCGGGTGATCGAGTCGAGCAACACGATCACGTCCTTGCCGGCTTCCACCAGACGCTTCGCACGTTCGAGCGCGAGCTCGGCGACGCGAATGTGATCGGCGGTCTTGTGATCGCTCGATGACGCGAGGACCTCGGCCTTGATGTTGCGCCGCATGTCCGTCACCTCTTCAGGGCGCTCGTCGATGAGGCACACCATCAAGTGCATCTCGGGGTGGTTCGCGAGGATCGCCTGCGCGATGCGCTGCAACATGATCGTCTTGCCGGTCTTCGGAGGCGCAGTGATCAACATGCGCTGCCCCTTGCCGAGCGGAGCGATCAGATCGAGCACGCGCGTCACGAATTCCTTGTGACCGTTCTCGAGCTTGATGCGATCGATGGGGTCGACCGAGGTGAGATCACCGAAGTGCGGCAACCGAGTCGCGACTTCCACCGGCTGGCCATCCACCGTCTCGACGCTGACGATGGTGCCCTTGAGGCCCTTCATCTGCGCGCGCGCCACGAGGTACTGCCCCGCACGCAGTCGCAACTTCTGGACGAGGTTCTTCGGAATCTCTGCGTCTTCAGGCCCGGGCAGCAGGTTGCGCTTCAAGCTCCGGAGCGCCGCGTTCTGACCCTTCACGTCGAGATCGAGCACACCTTCGACCTGCTGCACCGGCACGGTGACGGGCAGGCCCTGGCTCTGCTGCTGACGCATCTGGTTTTGCTGCTGCTGCTGCGCCTGCTGCTGCGCGATGCGTTGCTTGTACTGGTCGAGCTCTTGCGCGGTGAGGAAGACGTTCACCACCTGGCCGTCGGGCTGGATGATCTTTCGGAACGCCTGACCGTCTTCGGCGAAGAAGACCGGGTTGCCCTTGCGACGACGGCGACGGCGCTTGCGGCGACCGCCTCCCATGCCGGGCTGACCGGGTTGACCGGGCTGTCCTCCAGCAGCTGGAGCACCGCCAGCCTCTCCACCGCCGCCGGCTTCCTCAGGACCGTCATCGGGACCGTCGTCGTCACCGCCGTCGTCGCTTCCGTCATCTCCACCACCACCGTCATCGGCAGGCGGAGGCGGATCTTTTGGATCAGCAGCCATGGCTGCTGGAGGACGCGGATCGTTCGGATCAGTCGGCTCAGGGAACTCGGTCTCGCTCATGATTCACACGCCACACGGGCCGTACACGTGGAGCCCGTGGTCCTCTTCCTCGTTGTGGGGCAGGGCTCCGAAACCACCGAATGAAGCGTCAACGCGTCATCACGGTGCGGCCCTGAACCGAACCGGGACCCTGCTTGCGCAAGCTCCAATCGATTCGGCAGAGCCAGAAGTAGCCAAGACTTCAGCGGATTTCAACTGAGTACTCGAGGCGGGCCTGAACGCGCGGCTTCTCGAGGATCCACGCGGCCTTTCCCAGCTGCTCGGCGAGCGACTGGAGTCCGGGTGGCAAGGTCGGCTGCGCCGGAGCGGGGCGCTCCAACAGCTCGTTGGGCAACGTCGCCCCGATGACCGACCCGAGCAGCGAAGACGACGCCTGACGAATCTCGAGCTCCACCTCACCCTGGTAGCCCGACTTCTCCTTCGCGAGGGCGATCGCATCCATCAAGCCGCCGAGGCGATCGACGAGCCCGCGGGCCTTCGCGTCTTCACCGCTCCACACGCGACCGCGCGCGACCTTGTCGACGTCTTCCTTCTTCAGGTTCCGGCTCGCCGCGACCTCGGTGATGAACGAGTCGTAGAAGTCGTCGATCCACTTCTGCGCGGCGGCGCGTTGGTCCGCGTTCCACGGCTCGTAGTTGTCGGTCAGCCCGCTCAACTTGCCGCGCGCGATGTTGACCTGATTGACGCCGTATTCCTCCGCGAGCTTCTTGATGGCGGGCTTCACGTAGAAGACGCCGATGCTGCCGGTCATGGTGGTGGGAGAGGCGACGATTTCCTGCGCGCCCATCGCCACGTAGTAGCCGCCGCTCGCCGCGACATCGCCCATGGATGCGATGACGGGTTTCTTCTTTTTCGCCTCCAACACCGCGCGGTACATGAGATCGCTGGCGAGCGCGTCACCACCGCCTGAATCGACGCGCACCACGATGGCGACCACGTTGGAGTCTTCAGCGGCGGCGTTGATGGTCTGAATGAAGCTCGAAGCGCCGGCGCTCTCTCCGGTGATGGGGTTGCTCGAGTTCTCACCGCCGGCGATGGAGCCGAGCACCGGAATGATGGCGATCGACTTGCCGTTGCCCCAGCGATCGGTGCGCGTGTCGAAGGGCCGGTAGCCGCGGCTGATGCGCGCTCCGGGGAGATTTTCGCTGATGAACTCGTCGAACTGGTGTGGCGTCAGCAGCCCATCGATCTGGCGCAGTTGCACGGCGCGCTTGGGCGGCTTCAAGCCCTCGTCGATGATCTGCTGCCAGGCGTCGTTCTCGAGCCCGCGCGATTCCTTGATGCGAGCGGCGACGATCTTCTGGTTGGTATCGAGGTACGCGTTGATCGTCTCGCGCTGCGCGTCGCTCATGTCCATGCGCGTGAACTGATCGGGGAAGTTCTTGTAGTCGCCGACGCGCGCCACATCGATCTCGACGCCGAAGCGCCTGGCGGTGCCTCCGAAGAAGGTCACGGAGCTGCGCAGCCCATCGACCAGCATCATCGCTTCCGGCGCCGCGTAGATGCCGTCGCACGCCGACACCATCAGGTACTCGTTGTCTCCGACAGCGAGGATGTACGCGTAGACCTTCTTGCCGGCGGCGCGGAGCTTCATGATCGCGGTGCGCACTTCGTCGGCGCGCGCCAGACCCACGTCGGCGCCTTCGACTTTGAGGATCACGCCTTCGAGCTCGGGATCTTTCGCGGCGCGATCGAGGAAGCGCAGGAAACGCAGGTACCGATCTTCATCAGCGACGCCGAGGATCGAGCCGAGCGAAAGCCCGCCCGAGGATCCGAGTCCACCGAGTCCGATGACCGCGATCTTCCGTTGTGGAATGACCGACTTCTCCTTGTCGAGCGAGAAGCGCGCGGCGAACTGCCAGTTGAACTGACCGTCGCCGTACGCGACGCCCTGCGTGTAGCCGAAGTTCTCGAGGTCGAGCCCGATGCCGCCGTGCGCGTAGAGCGACTGCCCCGGCGCGAAGCCGTGGCTGAAACCCGCGAGCAGGCGGATGCCTCCGAAGATCTTCGCGTTGATCGTGTACTGCAGCCGCGAGTTCGCGATGGGTGTCTTCTCGGGCGCGATCCAATCGACGCCGATGGTGACGTGTTCTCCGAGCGGACGAACGCCGACGCCGACCGTCCACTCGCGGGTGAGCTGCGTGGTGGCGTTGGACGGCGTGTTCAAGTTGCGAACGAAGGCGCCGAGCGAGAGCCAGCGCACGAAGCGCGACTGCACGCCCACGTCGAGCGAGGTGAGCGACTGCACGTCACCGCCGGTGAACCAGTTCACCGTGAGGCCAGCGGAGATCTGCTGCGGACCGACCGAGAACCCGAGCAACGTCTTCGCGCGCTCCGCACCGAGGCCGGGGCCGGGCCGGAGCCACTCGAAGCCGAGCCCGAGACCGACCATGTCGGCCACGCTGGTGGCGAACCACACGCCGTCGTTGTCCATGATGCGCACGTTCGACCGCTCGTGGAGGTACCAGGCGTTGAGCCGCCCGACGCGACCGAGGCCCGCGGGGTTGAGCGTGAGCGCGGTGGCTTCACTCGCGAACGCCGAAGACGACGGCAGCTGCGTGGTGCCGCGTGAGACGTCTCCACCGCCGACGGCCGCGGTCTGCGCGAAAGCGAGCGTGGAGAGAACGAGCACCAGAACCGGCGTGCGCTTGATCATGAACGGCGATCTACTCGGAGTAGGTTCCATCGCCAGCATGGACCACTCCGACGATCACGATGGCGGCAACGCGCCCGAGCCGGAGAAGGGCCACCTCGCGATGGTCTTCGACTTCGAGACGGATCTCGCGACCGTCGATCCCGCGCGCATGCGTCGCGTGGCGTTGCTCGGCATCGCGATTGGCTTCTTTGCCGCGGTCGGTGGGGCGGTCGCCACCACGTGGCTCATCAGTTGGACCGGGAGCGTCAACAAGCTCTCGAGTGCGCCGGCGTTGCTCGGCGCGGTCTTCTTCGCGAACGGGCTGTATCGGTTGATCGTCGGCTTCATCCCCACAGTCGCGAAGGTGAAGGCGCTGCGCATGAGCGTGATGCTGATCTTGTTGGTCGCCATCGGGACGGTCGGAGCGGGCGTGCTGCTCTACGAGCCCTGAGCACGCGCTGCGAGCCGGCGCGTCGACGCGACCAGCGTCACGACGAGCATCGCCGCGACGAGCGCGATGGTGTTGTGAGCACGTGCGAGCCTCGTGCAAACGTCGAAGGAGCGGTCTTCGCTGCGCAGATCTTCGCGCGCGCTCACCAGTCGTCGGTGCCGCTCTGACCGTCGAGCGGGT
>JAEUJS010000351.1 GCA_016792935.1 Archangium sp.
GTCATCACGCTCAACTCCGTGGCGTTCATGCCTGCCTTCGGCCTCGCGAGTGCGGGCGCGATTCTGGTGGGGCAGGCCATCGGCGCGAACCGCAAACACGAGGTGCCGCGCGTGGTGCGGCTCACGGCGACCGCCACCATCACCTGGCAGGGCGCGGTCGGCGTGCTGTGTTTTCTGATTCCGGCGCTGCTCATCGCTCCGTTCGCGCGCGGTGAAGGCGGCCCCGAAGTGGCGATCATCGGCGCGCGCATGTTGATGGTGTCCGCGGCGTGGCAGCTCTTCGACGCACTGGCGATGGCGGTCGCCGAAGCGCTGCGCAGCGCGGGTGACACGCTCTTCCCGATGGTCGCGCGCATCACCATCGCGTGGGCGGTCTTCGTGCCCGGCAGCTACATCACGGTGAAGTACTACGGCTGGGGCGACGTCGGCGCCATCGGGTGGATGGTGCTCTACCTCGCGCTGCTCGCCATCACGGTGTTGCTGCGCTTCCTGTCCGGCGCGTGGAAGAACATGCAGCTCGTCGAGCCCACGGCCGAGCCGGTGTGATCATTTGCGCGAGAGCTGACGGAGCACGCCGTCGTTCTCGGTCAACACGAAGAGATCGCCCTTCGGGTTGAACGTCAGCCCCTCGACGCGATCGAGCGACTTGCCCTTCTCGTCGCGCAGCGGGAACGACTGCACGAGCTTGCCGATGATCTTGTCTCCGTCGCGGTGCAGCTTGACCTGCGCGACGGTCGACGACTCATCGGACGAGATGAAGATGTTGCCGGTCCTGGGGTCGACCGCGGCTCCAGAGAAGTCGCGGCACACGGCGAGCACTTCACGTTCCAACTTCACCGGCAGCGGCTTGCCCTTGCCGTTGTCAGACATCATCAACAGCTCTCGCGGCTTGCCCTCTTTCGTGAGCAGCAATTGCGCGTCGCCGGTGGGCGAGAGGTCGGCGGGCAGGTACGCGGCGCCTTCGACTCCCTTGTTCGAGGGGCCCTTGTTCTTCAGCTCGATGCGCTTCTCGAGCACGGGCTCGTCGTTCTTCTTCATCGCGTCCCACTCGTAGCGGAGCACCTCGCCCGCTTCTTCGCGCACCACGAAGAGGTTCTTCTTCACCGGGTCGTACGCCACGCCCTCGAGCTGGCTCTTGCCGTTCTTCAAACCCGGCAGCTCGAGCTTCTTTCGCGAGCCCTCGGAGTCGATGATGTACGCCGCGTCTTTCTTGTCGCCGACCACCAGAAAACGACCGCCAGGAAGCGCAGTGACATCGGACGCTTCGGTCATTTTCGTCTTCAGGGCGCCGCTGAGCTCGAAGCGCGCGGCTCCGGTTTCAGGCGTCGAACGGCGCGGGGCAGCAGGAGTCCAGCCGGAGACCTTGGGCATGCGCGGCAGCCTAGCCGGACTGGAGTGGCCACTCCCGCCCAGAGTGGTTATGGGTGTCACCCATGAGCGCCACGACTCTCGAGCTGACCGAAGCGAACTTCGAAGACACCCTGAAGAAGAACGGAATCCTGTTCATCGATTTCTGGGCGGGCTGGTGCCGGCCGTGCCTGGCGTTTGCGCCGACGTATGAAGCGGCCGCGCAGAAGCACGCCGACATCGTGTTCGCCAAGGTGGACACCGAGAAGGAACGCGGGCTCGCCGCGGCGTTCGAGATTCAGGCGATTCCCACGCTCGCCATCTTCCGTGACGGAATTCTCCTCGGGCAGAACTCGGGCGCGTTGCCGGCAGCGGCGCTCGAGAAGGTCATCGAGCAGATTCGCGGCCTCGACATGGACAAGGTGAAGGCCGAGATCGCCGCCGCGCGCGCAAAGGCCGAGGGTGGCACTGCGGAAAAGCCGAATGAGGTGAAGCCGTGATGCGGACGGTGATCGCCGCGTCGCTGATCAGTGCATCGCTGTCGTTCGCCGCCGCTCCGCCGCAGGAACTCACGCTGATCAACGAGTCGACCAGCGGCGGCAAGAACCGCGTGGTGACGCTCTCGCTGAAGGGCAGCAAGGCGTACTTCGAGATGGCCGAAGAGGGCGCTCCGCCGCGCGTGATGTTGCGCGACATGGACCAGAAGAAGATGTGGCTGGTGAACGACGAGAAGAAGTTGCTCATCGTCGTGACCGAAGACGACAGCAAGGCGCTCGAGGCGCGGCAGGAACAGTTCCGCGCGCAGATGAAGGCGCAGCTCGAGAAGATGCCGCCCGAGCAGCGCGCGCGCATGGAAGCCACGATGCTCGGCGGCCAGACCGACCCGTCGAAGCCGAGCAACTTCACGTACGAGAAGAAGAAGACGCCCGCGCGGAAGATCGCCGGCTTCGCGTGTGAGGACTACACGGTGAAGCGCGACGGCCAGCTCCACGGAGAGGGCTGCTACGCGACGTGGAAGACGGTCGGCATCACGGCCGAGGAGTTCAAGAACGTGATGCTCAAGTCGATGCCGTCGTCGGCCGCCGCGGGCCCGATGATGCAGGCGTTCGAGGCGCACAACGCGGCGCCGGGTCTGCCCATCGAGCGCGTGGTGTTCGACGCGAAGGGCAACGTGACGCACAGCACGACGCTCAAGTCGTTCACGAAGACCGCGCTGCCCGCGGCGAAGTTCGAGCTGCCGAAGGGCTACACCGAGAAGCCGATGGCCGAGGGCATGATGCGGCCGCCCGGTGCGCCTGGCCCTGGTCCGCAGCAGCCGGGTCCGACGCCTGCTCCTCCGCCCGCCAGGCCGTGAACTGAGGCATTCTCCGCGGCCGTGCGCGGCCAGTGGGGCTTTCTCATCGGCGGAGTCGTCTTCGGCCTGGGCCTGGTCTTCACCGGGCTCGGCCTCTTCGATTCACACACCACCGAGGCGCTGCCGTTCGGCGTCGTGATGGTCATCGTGGGCTTTGCGTTGAGCGCGCCGTCGCTGACTGCGATGCGCACCACGCTGAATGAGCCCGAGCTGCGCGCGCCTTCCATCGACGCACCGTCCGAACTCGCGCCACCGCTCACCGTGAAGTGTCCCTCGTGCGCGGCGCCGGCTCCGCTGCGCCTGAGCGCGCCGAAGACCGTGTCGTGTCGACACTGCGGCACGACCTCCGCGCTCCCGGCCGCGTTGAGCAGCACGCTCGAACGCGCCGCGACGCTCGCGCGCCAACGTGAAGCCGGAGAGCAGAAAATCTCGGCGGTGTTGAGCAGTCTCCCGCTCAAACACGAGCAACTCCGCGCCCGCATCGCTCGCGCGCGCACGGTGTTGGTGGTGACGAGCGTCACCTTCATCGTGTTCGGTTGGTCCAGGAGATTGAGCGCCACCGACTGGCACGGGTGGATGGTGTTCGGAGCGCTCGCGTTGCCGGTCGCGCTGGTCGTCTCCACGTTCTTCTCGCGGCGCGTGCCCGAGCTCTCGCGTCAGGTCGTCGGTCACTGGGCCGCGTTGAAGTTGCCCGGCATCGAAGGGCTCGGCTGTCGCGTGTGCGGAGCGCCGTTGCCTTCGAAGACCGCGAGCGTGCTGACGTGCGAGTTCTGCGGCGCCGACAATCTCGCCGGCCATGAAGTGCACGCGCTGGTTGCGCACGACGCGGCCTGGGCGACGACAGGCGCGCTCGCCGTGGGGCGAAGGAGCGCGAAGGCCGATGAGCTGTCTGCGTTCGCGGTGCTCTCGTTTCCGGTGCTCACGCTGGTGGTGTGGTTCGCCATCGGAGCGTTCGCCGGCGGCATCGGGCTGCGTGCGCTCGGCTTCATGGAATTCGCTCCGTGGTCGAGCCTGCCGCTCGCGTTGGTGAATCGTGGCGACGAGAAATGCGTGGCGTGGGTCGAAGAGAAAGGCGACCAACTCGACCTGCGCTTCGGCGGAAACGACCACCAGCTCGTCTCGCGCGAAGAGTTCGAGCGGCTCGCCGTGGAGAAGCACCTCGACGCTTCGTCGCTCAACGGAAAATCGCTCAACGGTCGGAAGATCGAAAAGGTCTACATCGAGCTCGGCCGTGCCTATCGCGTCGAAGCGCGCCCCGAATTTGGCGGCACGCTCTATTTCCCCTCGTGGGACCTCGGCGGAGAGCTGTTGTGCGTGACGGAGTGAGTTCGCTGGTGCTTCCGTTGATCCCTCGACTGCGGCGCGACGAAGTGAGGGCTCGGCTGATGCCTCCGTTGATCCCTCGAGTAGAGCGTGGGCGCTGCGTAGTTTGTGCGCGTGACGAGATGCAGCTGTCGTTCTTCCCCTCAGCGTGCGCAGTGGTCCCCTCTCCCGCCCCCGCGGGAGAGGGACAGGGTGAGGGGCAGTCGCGCAGTTCTCTGCGTGCGTCTTTCGCTGCTGTGCGTGACGAAGTGAGGACTCGCTGATGCTTCCGTTGATCGCCGGCTCGGTGCTCGTCTCGCTCTTCTTCGGTTACCGCGTGTACGGTCGCTTCGTCGCTCGTCAGTACGCGCTCGATGATGCGCAGGCGACTCCGGCAACACGTCACGACGATGGAGTCGACTTTGTCCCCACGCGGCCATTCTATCTGCTCGGCCAACACTTCTCGGCCATCGCCGCCGCGGGCCCGATTGCAGGACCGATTCTCGCTGCGCAGCAGTTCGGCTGGCTCCCCGCGCTGTTGTGGATCGGCGTTGGCGTCATCTTCATCGGCGCGGTGCACGACCTCTCGACGCTCGTCGCGTCCATTCGGCACGACGCGAAGTCGATCGCCGAGGTGGTGAAGATTCAGCTCGGCCCGCGCGCGGGCGCCGCGATGCTGGTCTTCATCTGGGTCGCGCTCATCTACGTCATCGTCGCGTTCACCGACGTCACCGCGTCGACCTTCGTGCAAGGCGACCCCGAA
Organism: Archangium sp.; assembly: GCA_016792935.1. Taxonomy (GTDB): domain Bacteria; phylum Myxococcota; class Myxococcia; order Myxococcales; family Myxococcaceae; genus Archangium_A. Next base: position 4,767 of record JAEUJS010000351.1, read on the forward strand.
CTGCAGGGCCTCACGTTCGACTTCCACCCCGGCGGCGCGGTCGCGATGGCGTCAGCGATGTACCTGCTCCTCGCGCTCGTCATGGGGCTCGTTGAGAAATACGTGAAGCCGAAGTTGTGGCTGCAGACGGCCGTGTTCGTTCCCGCGACGTTGGGAGTGGTGTGGCTCGGCACGAAGTTGTCGACGCTCGTGACGCTCGGGCCGACCGCGTGGGGTCTGCTGATTCTCGGCTACTGCTTCGTCGCGTCGCTCACGCCGGTGTGGTTGCTGTTGCAACCGCGCGGCTACCTGGGCGGCTTCGTGCTCTACCTCGCGCTCGCGGGCGGAATCGTCGGGCTCTTCTTCGGCGGCTTCGACGTGCACTTGCCCGCGTTCAAGGGCTTCGACGCCGGCGGAGGAACCGGTGTGATGTTCCCCTTCCTGTTCGTCACCATCGCGTGCGGCGCGTGCAGCGGGTTTCACGGGCTGGTCTGCAGCGGCACGACGAGCAAGCAGATCGCGAAGGAATCGCACTGCCACCCCGTCGGCTACGGCGCGATGTTGATGGAAGGCTTCGTCGCCGTCATCGCGCTCGCCACGGTGATGATCATCTCGTCGCAGGAAATGGCGGGAAAAGGCGCCGGCACCATCTACGGCATCGGGCTCGGCCGCTTCTTCGCGGTCGTCATCGGAGAGAAACACCTCGCGTTCGCCATCACCTTCGGCGCGATGGCGTTCTCGACGTTCGTGTTCGACACGCTCGACGTCAGCACGCGCCTGGGCCGCTACATCTTGCAGGAGCTGTTCGGCTGGGGCTCGCGCGCAGGAGGGCTCGTCGCCACGGCCATCACCGCCGGCGTGCCGATGCTGTTTCTCTTCGCGGCCGCTCCGGGAAGTTGGAAGAGCTTCTGGACGCTGTTCGGCACCAGCAACCAGCTGCTCGCCGCGCTGTCGCTGATGGGCGTGACGGTGTGGCTGCAGCGTCAGGGCAAGCGCTACTGGTACACACTGGCGCCGACGATTTTCGTATCGATAGTGACTCTCACTTCTTTGGTGCTGCAGATGAAGGCCGCGCTCGCCGCAGATGCGACCACGGTGCAGCGCGTGAACGGAGTCGTCGCGCTGGCGTTGTTCGCGCTTGCGGGACATCTCTTGTTTCTCGGAGCTCGCGCGCTGCTGAGGCCTGGTCCAACACCGGCGACGGCGTAGTTACGGAGTGCGGATCGCGCCCTGCTCGAAGGTCGGGTGGTTTTTGCAGCGGTAGCCGTAGTCGCCAAAGCTGTTGAAGTTGCCGATGGTCCGCGAGGTCCCCGAGGTGGTGGTCATGTTCGCGTCGCGCGGGCCGCAGAACTGCACCATGGGGTGAATCGTGAAGTTCCATTGGAAGGTCGCCGACTGCGACGTGCTGATGCGCATGCACTTCGGCGTCGGGCGGTTCTGCGCGTCGAGGGTGACGGTGCGCATCGCTCCGGAAGCCGTCCGGTCGACGTAGTCACTGGTGGTGCAGCCCGCGGGGAACGAACACGGAGGCGGGACGCACGCGTTGCTCATGTTGCAGCGCCAGGCGACTCCGCCGTCGTCGCACTCCGAATCGTCGCAGCAGCCGCCGGCCGGCACACACTGGCTCGGACACGCGCGCTGATTCGCGGCGCACTGGAAGTCGAAGATGGAAACGCCGGAGTCGATGCCCGCCGAGTCAGCGCGCACCGTGTGGGGCCCTGGTGTCGCGTCTTGCACGTAGAGGTCGAACTCGCTCGCGCCGGTGGCGATGCCCCAGCCTCCGGGCGTGAACGTGCACGCGCTGTCGTTGAAGAGCTGCATCGTCACCGAGTCGCTCGAGAGCGCGACGGGAATGTCGGCGGTGGCGACGAACGGAGCGCCGCACGCGTCGAGCACGCGCACCTTCGCGACGGGAGAACACGTGCCGACGCCGAGCATCGCGGGAGGCGTGATGTCGAGCTGCGCGGCGTAGAGGCAGCCCGCATCCATGCCGGCGTCGGGATCCATTCCGCCGCCGCCAGTCGCTGCTCCGCCGCCGGTCGCTGTGCCGCCGCCCATCGGATCGCCGCCGCCAGTCGTTCCGCCGCCGGTCGCGGAGCCGCCACCGTTCGCGCCCCCGGTGCCGCCGCCGTTCGCAGAGCCGCCGCCATTCGCGCCGCCGGTGCCTCCGCCGTTTCCGCCGCCGGTGCCACCACCGGTTGATCCGCCGCCTGTGCCAGCTCCAGTCGCACAGCGGCCGGCGTCGCAGAAGCCGTCGTACGCACCGTCGAAGTCGAAACACGCGCTGAGCGCGAACGACATCGCGCCGAGGAAGAGAACTCGTTGGGGCGTCACGCCGCGAGTGTACCGTGAAGGACTGAGAGCGCTCGCAGTGACTGACGCTCGTCGCGCAATTCGACGGCTGGAGCCCAGTTGATCGCGATCTGGCCGCGCGCGCGACGGAGACGGACGCTACGAACGGCGAAACAAATGACAGTGACCCTCAGCGGCCTGCCGACCTCCTGCGCGCGATGGAGACGGACGCCGGACGGGCGGCGAGAACAAGTGAGAGTGGCTCTCAGTTGATCGCGACCTGCCACGACCTCTCGCGCGCGTACCGCACGAGACCGAGGGCGAAAACAAGTGAGAGTCACTCTCAGTTGATCGCGAGCTGCCACGACCTGTCCGCCTCAGCGCAAAACCTCTCGCATTCCGTCTGACGAGTGGCGCGTGCGGATGTGTCTCCGCCAGGCGCAGGCGCGCGCACCATTTCGGCGTGCGTCGCGAGTTTCAGAGCCACTGTCGTGCGGGCTGACTGGAAAGCGGCGACGTTCCACCACCCGAGTTGGTGTCGGTGAGATGGTGCCTGTGTTTCCCGCGATTCCCCACGAGCCAGCGAGCGATGCCGAGCGAGGCGGAACTTCTTTCGCAGTGCATGCGAAGCCCGAGCGAGGCCGCGCGGAGACTCGTGTATGCCGACTGGCTCGAAGAACGCGGAGACACGCGCGCTCAGTTCCTGCGAGCGCAAGCCGTGGTGCGATCCGTCGAGCCCGACCATCCGCAACGCTTCGAGCTCGAGGCGCGGCTCAGCGTCGCGCGCATCGGCCTCGACCCCGCGTGGCTGATGAAGGTCGAGCCAGAGCGTGCGCACCTGCTCTCGAGCGAGCTCGCGCGCTGCCGATGTCTCAACCAGTCGCGACACCACGCGCTGCATCTCCACGACGAGCCGCAGGACACCGAGTGTGTGCCGTGGCGCAAGCTGCTCGACGCGATCGATCGCGCGGCCACTGAGCAGGTCGAAGAGTTCGCTCCCCTGCGTGCGTTGAGCGCCGAGGAGCGACGGTGGATCGTCACGCTGCCTCCGAGCATCGGGAGGCTGAAGTCGCTCAAGCGCCTCATCCTCTACGGGAGTGAGCTGGTGCGGCTGCCCCCGGAGATCGGCGAGCTGACCTCGCTGGAGGAATTCGTGCCGTACACCTCGTACCGGCTGCACTGGTTTCCGTACGAGCTCTCGCGCTGCGGGTACGCGCGGAGCACGGTGAGCACGCGCGCCATCTACGGGAACTTCAAGACGCGGTTGATGTTTCCGCAGCTCGCTCCGGTGCAACGGACGGCCGTGCGCAGGCCGTGCAGCGTGTGCAGCACGCCCTTCGAAGACGTCGGCCTCGGTCGCAGGTGGATCTCGATGCGCGTCGGCACTGATGTGCTGCCGCTGCTCGTTCATGCGTGTTCCGACGCGTGTCTCGCTGCGCTGCCGAAGCCGCCCGATGGCTACGTGCAGCAGGCGCACTCGGGCGGGCTTGGGCTCGTGCAGTCGAGCGCGCGGTGAGGAGCGCGGTCGTTGCGGCATCATGGGCGACATCGAGGGCTTGAAACCCCGGGGCGCCGGCGGGTTCGCGCTGGGTCGGCGCGCCTCACGCGGCCTCTCAATCCGCTGCGCGCTGACGAGGACTTGCTCGCTCAGCCTGGCCTTCTCCCGTGCTCGCGAACCGCGGCGTGCAATCTGCTGCGCGGTGAAGAGGCCGTACTCCTCTCGCGAGCGAGGGACTGTTCCGCGTCGTGCAGGGACGCCTGCGTGCTCGCGAACCGCGGCGTCCAATCTGCTGCGCGGTGAAGAGGACGTGCTCCTCTCGCGAGCGAGGGACTGTTCCGCGTCGTGCAGGGGCGTGCGTCAGCCTGGCAGTGAAGCGGACCTGCGCTTCGCGTCGAGTACCTTGGCGGTGAAGGATGTGCTCCCTCACCCTGACCCTCTCCCCGAGGGAGAGGGGATCGTCTTCACTTCACTTCACGGGCTGGCCGGCGGTCGGATCCGGAAGCATCGCGGCGTCGAGCGCGCGGAGCTCCTTGTCGAAGCCACGGAACGCGATGGTGCGTGCGCCGCGCAGCTGCGAGAGCTCGTACAGCGAGTTGTACGCCTCGAAGACCTTGCCGGACTTCTTGAGCCGCTCCATCGCGCGACCGACGGCGAGCGGGTACTGGCTCTTCGCCTGCGCCACGAGCGTCGCCACCTGCTTCGCGGTATCGGCCTCGAGCTGCGCCGCATCGAGGCGGCCCTTCTCGACCAGAATCGCGCGCGCCCGCTCGAGTCGGGCTGCGACGGTGCCGAACACCTGACGCGACACTTCCGGCAACAGCGACACGTTGCGCACGTACACCTGCTCGACACGCACGCCCCAGCGCTCGGTCTCGGCAGACACTTCCTTCTGCAGCTGCTTCCCGAGGTCGGACTGGTCGTCCAGAATCTGCTGGAAGTCGCGACTGCCGAGAATCGACATCGCCGCGTGCACCACCAGGTTCTGCGTCGCCTGCTCCGAGTCTTCCACCGCGAAGAGCGCCTTCTCGGGGTCGATGATGCGCACTTCCGTCCACAGGTCGACCGCCACCGTCGTGCCGCGCGCGTCGTTGATGTGCAGGTCGTGAATGATGCGGAAGTCACGCGCGAGCGAGACGTGGTGCACCTTCACCCACGGCAACCACTTGGTGAGCATCACCTGGAGACCCGGCTTGTCGTGACGCGACACCAACTTGCCGAAGCTCGTCACCAGCGCGACGTGTTCGTCTTCCACCGCGATGGTCACGCTGCGGAAGATGATGGCCACGAAGGTGAACGCGACCAGTCCGCTCACCGCTCCGATGAACAGCTGCATCCAATCGGCTGACGTCATGACTGCGCCGCCTTTCCGGGCTCCCGCCCCACGCCGGAAACTTCCTTCACGAACACCGTTCTCGAATCAGCGAGCACTTCGGCCTTGCGGCGATCGACGTAGGCGTCGAGCACTCCGCCCTGCTGGAGCGAGTTCAGGTTCTTCCCGAGCTCGTCGATCTCCGCCTCGACCGCCGCCGCCTTCGCGGTGGCGATCTTCACGCCGTGTTCCGCCGACATCACCTTCTGTGCGCAATCGCTCTCCGCGCGGAACCGCATCGCGTCGGCTTCCGCGCGCGCCGAGATGACCGCGTTCAACGCGTCGGCCAATTCATCGGGCGGATGGATGTCGGTGATGTCCACCGAGTGGAAGTCGACGCCGTAGCGGTCACCGAACTCCTTGCGCGCGAAGTCGGCGATGCGGCGGTTGAGCAGCGTGCGGTCACGGCGCACCAGCGCGAACGAGCCGTTCTCCTCGGGGAGATCGTTCGGATCATCGAGCGTCGGCCCGGCGGCCTTGACGTTGGCGATCTCATTGCGCAGCAGCGAACTGAACAGCGTCGCGACGTGCTCCTTGCGGTGCACCAGCCCGAACACGTACTGCGAGATGCCGTCGCGCCGCGGCGTGTAGCGGAGCATCGACTGCAACCGAATCACCGTGCCGTCGTTGAGCATGGCGTGCTCGGCGGAATCCCCGGTGCCGAGCGTCACCAACTGCTCGCGCAGCGAGACGATGCGCACCTCGTCGAAGGGCCACTTGAAGTGGAGCCCCGGCCCGAAGAGCGTGGGCTTGTTGTCGGCTCCGTGGAGCGCGGCGCCGAAGCGCAGCAGCAAACCGACCTGACCTTCCTCGACGCGGAACGAAGCGTCCTTCGCCTTCCACGCGAGGAAGAGCACGACACCTACGATGAATCCCGTCACGAACATGACTGCCTCCTGAACTGCTGAAGTTCGAAGATTCTCAGAATCGATCCGCGTCGCCGCTGCCTGCGCGCGACCATTGCTCGTCCCACGGAGCGGGCTCTCCACCCGGCGTCGCGGCGAGTCGCGGCGTGTGACCCGCTTCGACCAATCGCCGGTACGCCGCAGCGAGACCACGGTTCACGTCGACGACGTCTTCGTTGAAGTGGTGCTGCGCATCGGTCGCCATCGGCAACGCGTCGGCCTTCGCCTGCGTGTCGCAGACCATGCCGGCCGGGACCGCGCGCCCATCAGCGATCGTCACGCCGACCACCACGCTCCCGATGCCGATGGAGCACTCACTGCCGACGATGCTGTCGTGCACCACGGCCTTGAAGCCGATGAACGTGTCGTCACCGATGTACGACGGCCCGTGCACGAGCGCGTCGTGCGCCATCGAGACGTTGCGCCCGATGTAGATGGCCCACTTCTCTCCGTTGACGATGACGTGTTTCTGCTTGAGCGCGTGCAGCACCACGCCGTCCTGCACGTTGCTGTTGGGCCCGATGAAGAACGGAGTGCCTTCGTCGGCGCGCACCGAACTCCCCGCGGCGATGTGCACGTTTTCCCCGAGCACGACCTGCCCGATGAGCGCGGCCTGGGGGTGAACGAACGCCGTCGCGGGAACGTGCGGGCGGCTGCGAACGTGGCTCAACCATTCCGCCGCGCTGCCCGTCGTGTCGCGCATCACCTGCCGTGCACCGGCGCGCTCTTTTCCGAGCACGGCGCGCACTCCCGGCTTCAACGCGGCGCGGCTGTCGTCGGCCTCGGGTTCCTTGTTGCGGTGGAAGAGGAGCCAATCGACGGTGTGCACGAGGAGACCGGCGACCAGGCCGAGCATCAGGTGCCCGGTGACCGTGCCGATCGCGGTCACCACGAACGCGAGGGCCTGGAGCTTCGATTCCGTGAAGAGGTGGTAGAGCGTGCCGAAGTCGATGAGCCGTACGCCGATGACGCAGAGCAGACCTGCGAGCGCAGCCAGCGGCACGCGCGCGATGAGCGGCGCGACGAGAAGGACGGCCGCGCCGAGGAAGATGGCGTGCAGGACGGTGGCGGTCTTGGTGCGTGCTCCGCTCTGCACGTTGACGCCGGAGCGAACGACGACGCCGGTGACCGGCATGCCGGAGAAGAGCCCGACGGTGACGTTGGCGATGCCCTGGCCGAAGAGCTCGAGGCTCGGGTTGTGTGGGCGCACCAGGTCTTTGCCGGCCATGCGATCGACCGCGCGCGCGGCGAGCAGTGATTCGGCTGGAGCGAGGAAGGCGAGCGGAGCGGCCAGCGCGATGAACTCGCCGAAGCGCGACCAGTCGATGGTGGGAAGCGAGAGCGGAGGGAAGGTCGAGGGCACATCTCCGACGCGCGTGACGTCCCACCCGACGTAGTTGGCGATGAAGGTGACGAGCGCGACGCCGACGATGGCCGCAGGGAACCGCTTGAAGCGCGCGGTGGCGACGACGAGCACGATGACGAAGAGGCCAGAGACGACCGCGAGCCACTCGACCTCGTGCAGCCAGTCGGGGCGGTGAATCATCGTGGCGAGCTCAGCGACGCGGTAGTCGAAGCCGAGCAGCTCGGGGATTTGCTGGTCGAGCAGCTTCAAGCCGACGCCGGTGGTGAAGCCGGCGAGCACGCTCTCGGGCACTTTCGACATCAAGTGGCCGGCGCGAGAGAACGCGAGCACGAGCTGCACTGCGCCGACGAACAGCGCGGCGAGCGCGACACCGATGGGGCCGAACGCGACGGCGATGGCCAGCACGATGGAGCTCAACGCCGCGGCCGGACCCGTCACCTGCAGCGGAGCGCCGGCGATGAAGCCGGCGACGAAACCGCCGATGGCTCCGGCGACGAGACCGGCAGACGGAGGCAGGCCACTCGCGACGGCGAGCGCGAGGTTGAGGGGAAGCGCGACGGCGGCGACCGTGAGTCCCGCGAGCACGTCTTGCGGAAGACTCTTCTGCGTGAAGACGTCTTTGAACGTGCCCTTCGCCGAGGCGGCCATGCTGGCCCAGTCGGCTTTGAGCGGTTCCCAGATGGATTTTTCGAGCGGCTTCTGCGCGCGGCTGACGCGCTTCCCGCTCTTCTTCTGCGGGAGCGCTGCGGGCGGGGCATTTTGCAACATGGGCGCGCAAACTAGGGGCGAGCGCGCTCTGCTGCCAAGGGGAATGAGGCTTCTTGCCCCGGATTTCTGGTGAGGACTGCCCCGCTCTTTTCAGCTCACTTCCCGGGCTGTTTGGAGTCGAGGAACTGGCCGGCGAGGCGACCGACACCTTCGCCGACGTGCGGGATGTGATTGAAGACGGACGGCTGCGTGACGGACGCGGGGTACGCGCGGAGCACCTCGATGGAATCGGTCGGCGCGTTGTTCATCTGCCAATCGAGCACCACGTCCATGAAGGTCTGCGTGTTGACGAAGGGCGCCCACTTTCCGAGGCGGAACTGGCGCGGCTGCACGACGAGCGTGACGGCGCCGGGCGTCTGCGAGGCGAGCTTCGCGGCCGGGAATTGGATGCGGAGGCCCTGCATCACGGCGTTCTCGAAGCGGCTCATGAGGTCGGCCCAGGTCTCGGGGTACTTGGCGTCGTCTTTCGTCTTGATCTCCATCCACTGCGCCAGCGTGCGGGACTCGACGAGCATCTGCGAATAGTCGAAGGCGACGGCGACGTCGGTCTGGCCTGCGAGCGCGGCCGGGTCGGAAGCGCGAATCACTTTCCACGGCGGGCCACAGGCGGAGAGAGCGACGGCTGCGGACAGAGCGAGGATGAGACGTGCGGTCATGGGGTGCTCCTTGGCCTGCGAGTGGGAACGGGACGATCTCAGCGCGCGATGGATCAGCAAAGACAAAACACCACGCGCGAAAAATCGAGATGTGTCCAGGAAGGGCGTTGGTCGCCCTGGCGTACATCTCGATGTTCGCGAGCACCGACCGTGCGCGACGATTGTGCCCGACGATTGTGCCCGACGATTGTGCCCGACGATTGTGCCCGACGACTGTGCGCGACGACTGTGCGCGACGACTCTGCGCGACGACTCCGCGACTCTGCGCGACGACTGTGCGCGACCTGCGCGACGACTCTGCGCGACGACTCCGCGGCTCTGCGCGACGACTCCGCGCGACGATTCCGCGCGACGACTCTGCGCGACGACTCTGCGCGACGGCTGCTCGAATCAGGGCGACCGCTTTGTTCGACGACTCCGCGCAACGACTCGCGCGACGACCGAGCGACGACTGAGCTACGACCTGCGCGATGGCCTGGCTGCGCCCCGGAGAGCTGCGTGTCGGACTCGGTGTGATGCGCCTGTCGACCGAACGCAGTCGCTCGGAGGCGCACGCCCGCTCGGTCGTGCACGCGGCGCTCGACGAAGGCATCCGCATGTTCGACACCGCGTGCGCGTACGGACTCGACGAAAACGACTACCACCACAACGAGCGCTGGCTCGGGAAGTTCCTGAGCGAGCACCCGGCGGGAGCCGAGGCACGCGTCATCACCAAAGGCGGGATGCGGAGAAAAGGGCTGAGCTGGATCCCCGACGGCCGCGCGTCGACGATCGAGGAGCAGGCGCTCGGCTCACGTGAAGCGCTCGGCCGGGAGATCGATCTCTACTTGCTCCACGTGCCCGACACGAAGGTCGGCCTCGCGACGTCGGTGCGCGCGCTGAAGTCACTGAAAGAGCGCGGCGTGGTGAAGGCCATTGGCCTGTCGAACGTGAACCGCACGCAGCTCGATGAAGCACTGGGCATCGCGGAGATCTCAGCGGTGCAGCTCGGGCTCAGCGTGCTCGATGACACTGCGATTCGCGGCGGAGTCGTCGCCGGCGCGCTGTTGCGAGACGTTTCGGTGCTCTGCCACTCGCCGCTCGGAGGGCCGAAGAAGTTCGCCTCGCTCGGGACCGCGAAGTGGCTCGTCGAGAAGGCGCAGGCCGTCGGCTGCACGCCGTGGGAGTGGGCGCTGGCGCAGTTGCTGTCGATCGCTCCGGGAGTGGTCGTGTTGCCTGGAGCGCGTCGCGTCGAGACCGTGAAGTCGTGCCGTCGCGCCGCGACGATCGATCTGAGTGCGGTTTCTTCGCCGGCTCCGACCGCGGAATCGACCGTCACCGCGAGCGTGAACAACTCGGGGGTGAACAACTCCGGCACCGGCGCAAACGACACCGGCGCAAGCGCGACTGTGCGCGCTTCGGGCGCTGCTGACGACTTCCCCTCACCCCGACCCTCTCCCGCAGGGGCGGGAGCGGGAGTGCGCACCGTGGGCGACGCGGCTTCACCTCAGCGTGTGGTGTTGCTCATGGGCGTGCAGGGCAGTGGCAAGACGAGCGCCGTCGAGAAAGCAGTGCGCGACGGCCTCACGCGACTCAACCGCGACGAAGCCGGCGGCACGCTCGAGAAGCTCCACGCGAAGATGGGCCCGCTGCTCTTTCAGAAACAGTCGGTCGTGCTCGACAACACCTACGTCTCTCGCGCGCAACGCGGCGGGGCCATCCAGATCTCGCAGAAATACGGAGTCCCGGTGCACGGCGTGTGGCACGACATCGACACCGAACAGGCGCAGATCAACATCGTGCTGCGCATGCTCGCCGTGCACGACCGGCTCCTCGAACCCGCAGAGCTCGCGAAGGGCAAGACACCCGACTCGCTCGCACCGCGCGGCTTTCAGGCGACCGTGCGCGCGCTCGAACCGCTCGGCGACGACGAAGGCTTCGCTTCCCTCGAGCGCGTTCCCTTCGCCCGTCGCCCGTGGCCGTGGAAAGCCGAACGCCCCGCGCTCTTCATCGGGCTCGATCAACTCGACGCGCGCCACCGGCATGACGCTCCCGCGGAATGGCCACGCATCGTCATCGGCTGGCGCGAATACGGCCTCGCCCTGCCCGAAGGCTTCATCAATGGAGTCTGCCCGCACCCCTCGGGTCCACCGACGTGCTGGTGCCGGCCACCCTTCCCCGGCTTCGCGCTCTTCCACGCGCGCCAGCTCGGCATCTCGTTCGCGCAGAGCCGCTTCGTCACCGAGTCCGCTCCGCTCAAGAAGCTGTTCGAAGCCTTACAGTGTAAGCTTACAGTGTAAGTCTCGGCACGCAGCCTTACAGCGTACGCTTACGGTGTAAGTCAGTCCCCGAGTCGGGCCACGAGCTTCTTCGGAGCCAACACGCGGAAGCTGGCGCGGACGAGCTCACCGACCTCGTCCCAATCGGTGCGCGCTTCGTCGAGCACCAGACCGACGATGTTGGAGAACCACGGCGGCTTGAAGAACGGCGCCTTCGTGAACCGCGCAGCGCTCGCCTCGCGCTTCGCGACGCGGAACGTCAACACGCACGCCGGACCCTCTCCGCCCGTCGCCCCGTCGGCCGAGCTGATCGCCTTCGAATACGCCGGAGGCCAGCCCCGCTCGATGAACACCACGTGCGCGAAGTGCTTCGACACCACCCAGCGCACACCTGCCCACGCGCGTTCTTCTTTCGCCTCGGGGAGGTCGAGCGCCACGAGTCTCACCTTCCCGAGCGCCCACTCGGGGACCACGTTGCGCGCCATGACGAGAAGCGTAGCCCGGCCTCACGTACGCTCAGGGTGAGCCGCGCGGGGCGGCTCGTGGCTCTCACCAGGACTCGTGATGCGCGCGACGTTGCTGACCAGCCTCCTGCTGCTGTCCTGCGTTGGTCAGGTCGCAGACCTTCCCATGGGTGACGACGGTGGCAGCGCGAGCGGCGGGGGGGCGGGCTCCACGGGCGGCGGCGCACCTCTCGGCGGCGGCACAGCGACGGGCGGAGGGAACGCAACCGGTGGCGGCGGTTCGACCGGCGGCGGGAGCGCGATCGATCCACTGTCCACCGACCGCGCGAACTTCTTCGGAGCCACGCGTTGCGCGAACGCCAACGTCGTCTTCTGCGAAGACTTCGAGGGTCGCAGCGCAGGCCAACCGCCGGATCCCGCGCGCTGGTCGCTCCAGTTCTGGGACATGGCGAACACCACGCTCGCGGTAGACGAGACGCGAGCCGCGCGCGGCACGAAGGCCATCAAGATTCACCAGAACATCAACGTGAACCGCGCGGTGATGACCACGCGCACGGGCTTCCCGCTCGCGAAGTTCTGGGTGCGCCTGTTCCTCTACGTGCAGGAAGTGCCTCCACCGATGCGCTGGGACAACCAGTGCATGTGTCTCAACCCTGGCGTCATCCACTGGACGTACGCGTTCGCGCAGGGCGACACGACGTTCGGCGATGGCGTGCGGCGCCCCGAAATTCGCGCGGGCGACTTCATCAACGAGGGCCTCTTCGTGAACGAAGACGGCATGGGAGACGGCCGCAGCGAAGTCGGTCAGGGCAACGAGATGAACGAGCCTGCGGGCTACGACATGGGCATGCGCCCCGGCGAATGGCAGTGCCTCGAGTTCATGTGGGACGCGCCGGGCAAGGAGCTCAAGGTGTACTGGGACGGCCGCGAACATCCCTCGCTCAACGTGAAGAACCGCGCTGAGTGGGCGTTCCCCGACGCGAACTTCAGCTCACTCACGTTGGGCCTGAGCCACTACCAGAACTACCCGCTCCTCATGAACGGCCTCGACGTGTGGATTGATGAGGTCGCGATCGATCCCAATCGCATCGGTTGCGTGCGCTGAATACGCTGCGCGCCCACCATGGCGACCCCACAGGACTATCTGAATCTCGTCGCAGCGATCAAAGCGCAGCCGACGAATGCGGCGTTCCACCTGCAGCTCCAGCAGATGCTCGCCGCGCAGCCTGAGCTCGCTGACACGCGCGCCGACGATCCCGCGCGCTACTACCACCACAACACCGTGATGCCGCAGTGGCCCGCGAAGTTCCTGCACCCGAAGAGCGAGGCCGAGCTGATTCAAATGCTCGAGGACAACAAGAACGCCTTCGGGTCGTTCCGCGCGATGGGAGACGGCTACGGCTTCGCGAACGCCGCGGCGACCGGAGGCTGCCTCGTGCAGATGGCGGGCATGAACGATCTGCTCCCGCTCGAGGCGGAGAACTTCGATCAGAACCTCGACTTCGACGAAGACGAGTACGTGCGCTTCGAAGGCGGCATCACCTTCGGAAAGCTGAACGACGCGCTCGCGCTGACCAACCGCACGGTCTGCCAGCAGCCCGGCTATCGAAGCCTGACCGTCGCAGGCTGCGCGTCGGCCGGCGGACACGGCTCAGGAATCGGGCTGTACGGAATCAGCGGTTGGATTCAGGCGGTCGAGCTCGCGTACTTCGATCAGAACAAGAACGTGAAGATCGCGCGCATCGAACCGGCGAATGGGCTCACGGATCCGGCGAAGTACGCACAGGCGAAAGATCAGAACCGCTACGAGCTGATCAAGAACGACGTGCTGTTCCACGCCGCGCGCTGTGCGCAGGGCCACCTCGGCATCATCACCGCGCTGACGCTCAAGGTCCGCGGCCGCTACACGCTCAAGGAAGATCGCTGGATGTCGACGTGGGACGAGGCGTGGGCGCAGTTGCCCGCGATGTTCGCCAACCCGTCGGTGCACTCGGTGCACGTGTGGATCAACCCGTACGCGACGGATGCCGCGGCTCCGAAGAATCCGAAGGTGCTGATCACCCGGTTGACGAAGACTGATCAGCCGCCGTGGGGCGTGCGCGGCATCGGCATTCTCTTCGGGGGGCCCAACATCCTCACCGACGTCGCCGGCGCGCTGCTCGGCAACAACCCAGGGCCCGGCATCGATTCGGCGCTCGCGATGTGCGCGAAGATGGACGTGCGGCTCAAGTCGACCGATGCGCTCGACTTCGGGCCTCCGAACGATCTCGCGGTGAACGCCGCGAGCCTCGGCTTCGACGCCAGCAAGGGCAACGACGTCATGCAGCAGCTGCTTCCACAAATCCTCGCGTGGAAGGCCGATGGGCTGCTCTTCACGTCCCCCATCGGCATGCGGTGGGTGAAGGCGTCGGAAGACTTCCTCTCGCCGCAGTACCAGCGCGACACCATCATGTTGGAAGTGCCGTTGCTCAAGCCGGTCGTCGGCAACGACACGAGCAAGAACGTGGAAGCGCTCAACCGCTACGCGAACTTGATGATGAACGACTGGGAAGGCCGGCCGCACTGGGGCCAGCAGAACCCGATGAGCGCTGATCAGTTCAAGGCGAACTACAAGAACGGCATCCCCTCGTTCGTCACGGCGATGAAGAAGTTCAACTCGCTGAAGATGTTCGACGGACCGCTGACCGCGCAGCTCGGTCTGCGGGCGCTGGTCGACGCGAGCTGAGCGCGCTCACCGCGACCGCGCCACGAAGCGCACGAAGTCGTGCGCCTCGAGCACACCGACGACTTCGCCGTGCGCGTCCACGACCGGCACGCTGGACAGCCCACGCTCGGTCATGATGCGCGCGGCCTCGACGATGGGCATCGTCTCAGCGAACGACGTCACGGGCGTGACCATCACGTCTTCGACCTCGGACGTGCTGCTCAGTGAACCGAAGCCGCGCAGCTGCGCTTCCTCGAGCTCGGCGTGCATCAACGCCTGCGTGGTGACCATGCCAACCAGCACGTGGTGGTCGTCGACCACCGGAGCGGCCGCGATGTCATGCCGCTCGAGCACCTCGGCTCCCGGGCCCACCGGCAGCTCACCGTCGAGGCAGAACGAACGGCCGCTGAGCAGCTCTCCCACGACGCCGCGCGGAACAGCCGTCGCCGCGGGCACCCGACACGACAACGCGCTCGACGATTCCGACTCGAAGCGAGGACACGCGCGACAGTGATCCGCAGTCTGCGTTCCACCTTCAATCGGGCAATGCACCGTGGTGCGCGTCGTCTTCTCGCGCTCGGCGTCGATGGTCACGCGTTCGCGCTCGCGGAGCGTCACGACTGCGTCTTCGTCGTGTGGCGGCATGGGTGAGATCAATGCACCCTCAGGGCCACGCGAACACTGCCCGCGTCACTTCGATGACCAGCGCGTGATGCGCAGGAAATGCGTCAGGGCGGTGTGCGAACACGGCAAACTGCGCGCATGAACGCGGACCTGCTTTCCACCGCCCGCGCCGCGCTCGAAGAGAACCGCCCAGGCGATGCGCTGACGCCGCTCATCGCGGTGTGGCGCAGCGTGCGGGCGCCGCGGCTCGCGCAGTTCATCGACTGGGTGAGCGCGCGCGTCGAGAGCGTTCCCGTGAAGGAACAGCACCAGTGGCTCGAGCTCGCGCGCGCACGAGACGCGTTGGCGTTGCCGGGGCTGCTCGCGACGTTGACCGACACCAACTTCGACAAGGCGCAAGACCGGGCGCACGCGCTGCTCGACTGGATCGATCCGCGCATCGGCACGGCCGCGTTGAAGTTGTTCTCCGCTCCGCGCTACCAGACGACGGGCGCGCAGTGGTTCTACGAGCGGCTCTTCAAGGCGCTCGCGGTGCTCAGAGATCCGCGGCTGCCTCCGGGCCTCGAGGCCATCGCCGCGCGCATGCCTCAGATCGTTCGCAACTCGTACGGGCCGACGCTCGCCGCGAAGCTCGTCGAAGAAGCGAACGCCATGACGGTCGACTCCGGAGACGAAGGAGAACTCCGAGCGGCGCTCGACGCGCTCGAGCCGTTCTTCGCGAGCGAGCGCGGCGATTCCGAACGTGCGGAGAGCCGCAAGCGTGAGCTCGCCACGCAGGAAGCCGCGCTTCGCTCGCGCGCGATGGCGAACCCTGATGACGACGGCGCGTTCCTGGTGTGGGCCGACGTGCTCACCGAGCAGGGAGATCCCCGCGGTGAGCTGATGAGCCTGCAGCTGCTCGAGAAGAAGGCGGGACTCGGCGCGGAGCAGTTGGTGAAGCTGCGCGCGCTGCAGAGTCAGCATCGAGATCGACTGCTCGGAGCGCTCGCTCCGGTCGTCGTCAACGCGCTCTTCGAACGCGGAGTCGCCGTGCACGTCGAGCTCGGCAGGCAGTGGAACCACCCCGCGACGCCGGAAGCAGAGTGGGCGAGCGTTCGCGGCGTCACCCTGCCTGACCGTCATCACAACGACTGGCCGGCGTTTCTCGCGACGCTCCCGAAGTTGACGAGCGTGCTCCGCATTCGCGCGGATGAAGCGGAACAGCTCGGTCGCCTGCGCGGAGGAAGACAGCTCGAGCATCTGTTGCTGTTCGAGCCGTGGAACATTCCCGAGTCGCTCGAGGCGAACGCTCGGCACTTGAGCGCGCGGCAGTTCGAGTTCGCTCCGATTCTCTGCGCGCACGCGGGAGCGAGCGTCACGCTCGAGGCATCACGCTCTCCCGAAGAGACCGTGCGTGCGCTCGAGAGTGCGCGTGCGCGCGTGGTGCGCTTCGTCGATGGCGTGCACCTGCTCGAGCCCGCGGGTTGGTACGGGTGGTGTCTGGAATTCGACTCGCTCGAGCGTTCGCTCACGGTGCGTGGGCGATTCAGTGGTGCGCCCGATTTCGCGAAGCTCGACGCGTGGCTCGAAGCGTGTGAAAGGCTCAAGCCGAGCACGACGCGTCTCGATGATTCTCCGCAGCGTGACGCGAGTTACTTGCCGCTGCAGAGATTCACGTACCCACAAAAGGCCTGACTCAGTCGTAGCGCGCGATGAGGAAGTAGCCGCCGTCAGGGTGCGCGGCGACGCGGGCCTGGTGCGCCGACTCGGAGAGGTCGACCTCGACCGGATCTTCGCCGCTGCACACGCGCACGCCCCACACGCCCTGCTGGTGCTTTTCCTGGCTCATGTCGGTGCCCCAGAAGAACTCGCCCTGCCCCGGGTCTTCCTCGACGCCCACCTTGCCGAACGCAATCTTGGCCGCGGCGAGGGGACCGACCGGCACCAGGAAGAAGTGCACCTCTTCTTCTCCGAAGCGCTCGCGGTTCTTCTCGGGCAGCAAGTCGTTCACCGACTTCCACACGTCGGGTCCGAGCGCCTTCGCCGCTTCCAACTTCGCGAGGCACTTCTCGCGCGTGACGGGCTCGGGGCCGTAGCCGCCGCCGCTCCCGTGCAGAATGCCGATGACGCCCGAGCCCCAGCAATCTTCGTCGGCGCCCGGGCCGGTGTCGGTGAGGTCTCCTGCGGGGACCACGGTGATGCCCTTGCCGAGCGCTTCGACCGCGAGCTTCAGCTTGCCGAGCTCCGAGCGCGGCATGCCGCTCATCTCGAAGCTGCGTCCGGCCACCAACGCGCCCTCGGTGTCGTCGAAGAAGCCGACCTCGTGTGAGCCAGAACCGCCACCGCCACCTTCATCGAAGTCGTCGTAGTCGTCGCCCATGCGCGGAGGACACCGAAGCGGCGCGGCGTGCGCAATCAATTCTGTTGCTGTCACGATTCCTGCTAGTTGGGAGAGCGCGATGAACCCCATTCTCGTGTCGGTCTTTCTGTTCTGTGGCCTGAGTTTCTTCGCAGTCACGATGTGGGGGCGCCTGAAGTCGTTTCGCGCGCTCGCTGGCCCCGTCCCCGGCAACCGCATGGATCGCCGCGGCGAGCGCATCATGGCGCTGCTCCAGTTCGGCTTCGGTCAGAAGCGCATGGTGGACCGCGAGGAATTCGTTCCCGGTCTGATGCACATCCTCATCTTCGCGGCGTTCCTCGCCGTGCAAGCGCGCTCGGGAATGTTGTTCGTGATGGGCTTCTCGGAAGGCTTCGCGGCCGTCGCGACCAACCTGAATGATCCCTGGTGGGCGGAACACGGCGCGCTCAAGTCTCTCTACGAGGGCTACCTCTTCGCGAAGGACATCATCGCCGGCGTGTCGGTCATCGCCGTGGCGTGGTTCTTCTGGTTCCGCCTCGTGAAGCACCCCGCGCGTCTCACACAGTCGGGTGAGGCGCTGTTGATTCTCGGCTTCATCGGCGGGCTGATGGTCACCGAGTTCATCTTCGGCGCGTCGCACTTCCGCGCGCAGGGAATCGAGTGGTCGAACTGGGAACCGGTGACGTCGCTCGTCGCGATGGCGTCGGTGAAGTTGGGCGTCTCGACGGCCGCGATGCACTCGCTCGGGCTCGCCTGCTTCTGGACGCACCTGCTGATCATCATGACGTTCTTGAACTTCCTTCCGTACGGGAAGCACTTCCACGTCATCGTCGGTCTGCCGAACGTGTTCATGAAGAAGCTGCCGGCGGTCGAAGCGCCGAAGGTGAGCAGCAGCGCGAAGCTCTCGACGCCCAACATCGAAGGTGGAGATTACGGCGCGAAGGTCATCACCCAGTTGAGCTGGAAACACGCGCTCGACGTCAACACCTGCACCGAGTGTGGCCGCTGCCAGACGCACTGCCCGACGTACATCACCGGCAAGCCGCTCACGCACAAAGAGGTCAACCAGAGCATCAAGCACTTCCTCTGGGACCACGAGATCGAGCTCTCGACCTCGGTGACGAAGAAGAACGAAGACGGCACGCAGACCTTCCAGTGGAAGGACGGCACCGGCGCGATGGTCGACATGCCGTCGCTGGTGGGCGCTCCCGAGACGGGCGCGTTGCTCAAGCCCGAGACGGTGTGGGCGTGCACCACGTGCGGTTGGTGTGAGACCGCGTGCCCGGTGTTCATCGAGAACGTGCCGCGCCTCATCGACATGCGCCGGTTCAAGGTGCAGGCCGAGGCCGAGTTCCCGCCCGAATTGCAGCGCGTGTTCGAAGGCATCGAGCGCCAGGGCAACCCGTGGGGCCTCTCGCAGGAAAAGCGCGACGAGTGGGAAGGCGACATCCCCTTGCCGAAGTGGGGAGACGGCGGCGACTACGAGATCCTCTTCTTCGTCGGCTGCGCGGGTTCGTACGACGAGCGCATGAAGAAGGTGAGCAAAGCGGTCGCGAAGATTCTCACCGAGGCCGGCGTGAAGTTCGCGACGCTCGGAAAGAACGAGACCTGCAACGCCGAGCTCGCGCGCCGCGGCGGCAACGAGTTCCTGTACCAGACGGTCGCCAAGGCGAACGTGGAAGCCTGGAACGGCAAGGGCATCAAGAAGGTCGTGACGCAGTGCCCGCACTGCTTCAACACCATCAAGAACGAGTACCCGGAGTTCGGCGGCAACTACACGGTCATCTCGCACACCGAGCTCATCAACGACCTGCTGAACGACAAGCGCATCAAGCTCAGCAAGGTGATGAAGGAGAAGCTCACCTTCCACGACCCCTGCTACCTCGGTCGTCACAACGGCGTGTACGACGCTCCGCGCGAAGTGCTGAAGGCGATTCCAGGGCTGGAAGTGGTCGAGATGCAGCGCAGCAAGCGTGAGTCATTCTGCTGCGGCGCCGGCGGTGCCCGCATGTGGATGGAAGAGCACGACGGCACGCGCATCAACCACAACCGCGCGAACGAGGCGGCGCTGACGCTCGCGCACGCGGCGCACCCCGGCATTCCGTTCCCCTCGGCGACCGACCACACGAAGCCCGGTCAGGTCGGCGACTACAAGGGCCCCGCCGAAGGCACGGTCGCGGTCGCGTGCCCGTTCTGTCACACCATGATCAAGGACGGCATGGCCGACACCCAACGTGAAGGCGTGAAGGTGAAGGACGTGGCGGAGCTGGTCGCCGAATCGATGGAATCGAAAACGAAACCCAGTGCCTGACGAGAACGTAATCCCCGGCATGCTGAAGATTGGCGACGTCGCTCCCGACTTCGACGCGGTGGATTGCCGCGGGGAGCAGGTGCGTCTGTCGGACTACAAGGGGAAGAAGAAGGTGGTGCTGTTCTTCTTCCCGCGGGCGTTCACTCCGGCGTGCACGCTCGAGGTGCGGAACTTCCGCGACAACTACGACCGCATCTCGACGCTCGGCGCGGAGCTCATCGGCGTCTCGGTCGACAAGTCGGAGAAGAACTGCAAGTTCGCCGAGGCCGAGGGGCTGCAGTTCAAGCTCATCGGTGACGAGTCGCGGGTGTTGTCGGAGAAGTACGGAGTGGTGTGGCCGGTGCTGCGCATCGATCGCCGCGCGACCTTCGTCATCGACGAGACCGGCGTCATTCGTGAAGTGATTCACCACGAGGTGCAGGTGTATCGACACCTCGAAGACGTGCTCGTGCGGCTGGGAGAGCTCGAGACGCTCGGCACCTGAGTCAGGATTCGGCGAATTGTGCGGGTACACTTCGCACATGGACCGTCTACTTCGCGTTCGCATCGAGAACTTCAGGTCGATTCGCTCGCTTGAGATTGACCTCCAGCAGCCGATGCGCGTCCTGATTGGCGAGAACGGCGGGGGAAAGAGTTCGATCATCGAGTGCTTCGAGATTCTGCGCCGCGCGACCGAGCCGGCGTTCTTCGATCAAATCGATCGGATTCATGGAGGCCCGGTGGCCTTCCAGCGCCACGGAGAAACG
>JAEUJS010000376.1 GCA_016792935.1 Archangium sp.
TCAGAACTTCATCTTGTTCCACTTCATGCAGTCGCTCTGCATGGGCGGCGTGCCGCGGAAGAAGATCGCGTCTTCTCCCGGGTGGTACACGCCGTTCACGGAGGTGAAGCCGGGCCAGTTCATCGGCGTGACATCGGCCCACGTTCGCGTCGACAGGTTGAACGACTGCACGCGCTTGCCGATGAGGACGAGTTGATTGCGTACCGGATCGTGGACGAGCTGTTGGAAGTGATTGCGATCGTCGTTGTTCGGGTTGGCGAGCGTGGCGGTCAGCGTGCGGGTGCGAACGTTGATCTCGTAGAAGCGCTGACCCGAGTAGGGGTCGGTGTCGACCGGGCCCCAGACGAAGAGCGAATCTCCGATGCACACTGCGCTGTCACGCGCGTAGTGGAGATCATCGATGCCGCCGATGCCCGCGATGGTGATCATCCACGGGGCCGATGCACCCGCATCGCTGCGCTCGATGACGTTGAGTTCGTTCGCGAGTCGCCCGTAGCCGCCGTTGCTGCTGCCGAACCACACGCCGACTCCGAGTGACTCGCACCACGCGACGGCGGGGTTGTACGTGGTGTGCATGCCTCCGCGCGCGTCGGCGAGGAAGGCGTTCCATTGTTGCGTGAGGGGAGGGCGATCGCCGTACGTCCACCCGTTGCTCGCGAAGTCGAAGACGCCGTGGCCCGCCCACACCGCTTTGTTTTCCGGCGGCAGGTAGATGCTCGGGTGGTTGTCGTAGTTGCTCACGTACGTGTTCGAGCCGGTGTTCAGGTTGGGAGGCGACATCGCCTGCGTCCACGGGAACGCGTCGTAGGTGGTGAGCTGACCGGGCATCGCGATGGGGTCGATGATGCGCATCGCGTTCGATTGTTCGGGCGCGTGGTTGCCGGTGCCGAAGCTCGCGATGCGGCCGTCGTTGAGCAGGAAGACCGACTGCCACGCCATGCAGCCGTCCATGCCGGCGTTCGATTCGGTGACCAGCCCGTAGGTGATCGTTGGAGGTGTTCCGTTCGGCAGGCCGCCTCCTGTCGCGCTCCCGCCGCCGCTCGTCGAGCCGCCGCCGGTCGGGGATCCACCGCCGGTCGCAGCGGTGCCGCCACCAGAGCCGCTTCCTGCGTCAGGGTTCGTGAACCCGACGCACCCCGACAGCAGCACCGCGACGGTCACCGCGACGGTCACCGCGACGCGCATGGGTCTCAGGTTCCGAAGACTTCGTCCTCGAGCCGCTTGATGCGCTTTTCGTAGCTGCGCGCGAGGTTGATCTCTTCCAACGCGTTGCGCGTTGCGGACGCGATGCTCGTGCTCTGCAGGGCAAGGTTGTCGATCGACTTCTGGATCTGATCCATCGCGTCGAGAATTGCCGAGGTCGTTTCCTGAACGCTCGCGACATCGTTCTCGATGCGGTCGAGCTTGCGGCCGTGCTCGTCGAGCTTGCGGCCGTGCTCGTCGAGCTTGCTGCCGTGCTCGTCCAGCTTCCGGGTGTTCTCATCGACTCGTTCGGTGAGCTTGTCGACTCGCTCGTTGACCTTCTTGAGTTCGCCATTCACCGTCCGAAACTCTTGTTTCGTTTCGTCGTCCATTGCCGCCTCGCCTCGCAGTCTAGCGACGAGCGAATTCCCGTCGCCAGAGCCCAAGATACAAGTCGGGTCCGACAGGTGACCTCGTGCTAAGCGCGCGGCCCATGCTCCTCCAGGGAAAGAAGCTGCTCATCACCGGCGTGCTGACGCCGCAGTCGATCGCCTTCGCCGTCGCCGAGCTCGCGCAGAAAGAGGGCGCGGAGATCATCCTCACCAGCTTCGGTCGCCCGATGTCGCTCACGCAGCGCACGGCGAAGAAGCTCAACCCGGTGCCCGAGGTGCTCGAGCTCGACGTGACCGACCCGACGCACTTCCCCAGGCTGCACGACGAGGTGAAGAAGCGCTGGGGTCGACTCGATGGCGTGCTGCACGCGATCGCGTTCGCTCCGGAAGGCGCGCTCGGTGGCCGCTTCTCGAAGACGCCGTGGGAAGACGTGCAGAACGCCTTCCGCGTCAGCGCGTTCTCGTTCAAGGAATTGGCGGCGTCGCTCGCTCCGCTGATGGACAAGGGCGGCGGCATCGTCACGCTCGACTTCGACAACTCGACGCAGGCCTGGCCGCTCTACGACTGGATGGGCGTGTGCAAGGCCGCGCTCGAGGCCATCACCCGCTACCTCGCGCGCGATCTCGGGCCGAAGAAGATTCGCGTCAACGCGCTCGCGGCCGGCCCCATCGCGACCATCGCGGCGAAGGGCATTCCGGGCTTCAAGTATCTCGAGAACACCTGGGGCGAGCAGGCTCCGCTCGGGTGGGACGCGCGCAGTGATGCGTCGATCGACGCCGTCGCGCGCACTGCCTGCGTGTTGATGAGCGATTGGATGCCGAGCACCACGGGCGAGCTGATTCGCGTCGACGGCGGCTTCCACGCCATGGGCGCCAAGCCGATCGATCTCGAGAAGGTGCTCGCTGAAGAGAAGGCCGCGAAGGCGACCACCTGAGCTTCAGCTTCAGCTGAACGTGTCGCGCACCTGACGGCCGAAGAGCACCAGCAGCACCCAGATTCCGAGCGGCAGACCGATCACGAAGCAGCTCGACGTGCAGCACGGCAACATCAACGTGAACGCGGTGGCGACCGCGAGGCCGAACGACTTGCCGACGCGCATCTGCCACCCACCGAAGAGGATGAAGGACCCGGTGAAGAGCAGGTAACCGAGGATGCCGCGGATCATCCCGGGGCTCGGCGGAGGACCGTGACCCCCGCCGAGCTCGAGCAACTTCTGCATCAGCTCGAGCAACAGCGGGACGAGCGTGAACACCAGGCCGATCGCCGAGAGGGCGGCGACGAAACCCCCAAGCAGCATCGTGAGAATCGAAGGAACGTTGAGTCTTTCTCGCCCGCGAACCATGACTGCCTGACCCCAAACATCGCTCGCCGAGTGCATTTCCGCTCGTGGGACCACTTGACGCGGTGCGCCCATTTCGTGGAAAGGGCCCGCATGTCTTCGTCGCTGTTCGCCCGGTCCGTCGTCGTCCTCTCGCTTTCCTTCCTCGCTGGCTGCGCGTGCAACAACGCCGGCGTCACCTGCGTCACTGAAGCCGACTGCACCAATCCATCGGCGAAGTTGTGTGATCCCGACTCGCGCATCTGCGTGGCGTGCGTCACCGATGAGCACTGTGAAGAGGGCTTCATCTGCGCCAACGGCTCGTGTGAGGCGGGCTGTCGCACCGACACCGATCGCTGCGCGGCGGTCGGCTTCTGCAAGGCCGGCGTGGGCTGCGTCTCGTGTCTGCAGAGCAGCAACTGCCCCTCGGGTCAGATGTGCACCAACAACGTGTGCGTCGCGGGCTGCTCGGCGCAGAACCCCACGTGCCCCTCGGGTCAGGTGTGCAACCCGACTCGCGGCGTGTGCGTGGAATGCACCGACAACTCGCAGTGCCCGAACTCACCGCTCAACGCGTGCGACCCGGCGACGGGCACCTGCGTGCAGTGCGTGACGGGCGCTGATTGCCGCAACCCGATGTTCCCCGTGTGCGATCCCGCGAGCCACACCTGCGTGGGCTGCCTCACCAACACCGACTGCCCGAACAACGGCGTGTGCCAGATGAACCGCTGCGTGCAGTGCATTTCGGACGCGCAGTGCAGCGGAGCGACCCCGCGGTGCGACACGACGACCAACACCTGCGTGGCCTGCATTCCCGGGCCGACCGACAACTGCCCCACGGGTCAGTACTGCCGCCCCGACAACCGCTGCGAGCAGGGCTGCAAGACGGGCGCTGATTGCCCGAGCGGCGTGTGCTTGCCGAACCACAGCTGCCAGATGTGCACCAGCGACATGCAGTGCGCAGCCGGCAACGTCTGCCAGAACGGTACGTGCGTCGGAGCGTGCTCGGCCCAGACTCCGTGTGGCGCGAACGAGACGTGCTGCAACGGGCGCTGTGAGGCGCTGCAGACCGATGTGAACAACTGCGGCGTGTGCGGGCGCGCGTGCGGCATGGACCAGGCGTGCTGCGCGGGCTCGTGCAAGTCGACGCTCGCGGCCACCGACTGCGGGGCGTGCGGAGTGAGCTGCACCGCGGATCAGTTCTGCGACGGCATCAGCTGCAAGGCGAAGACGTTCCCCAACTTCTGCGCGAACCGGAACGTGGTCGCGATTCGTGACGGCATCCCGCTCGACAACGCCGCGACCACGGTGCTCGCGTCGACCATCACGCAGAACTGCTCGATCAACACCAACCTCTCGTTCGCCGACGACACCGACCCGATGGTGGTCGATCAAGACGGTGGCGCGCTGCTGCTCGGCGGTGGCTACACGGTGGTGACCGCGGGAGGCCCGTTCCCCAACTTGCCGGTGAAGTGGCTCGAGCGGACGCGGCGCGTGACGAAGGTGTACTTCTCGAACAACACGCCGGGCACCGAGTTCTACTTCAAGCAGCGTCTGCCTCCGGACGCGGGCATGGCGGATCCGATCATCGTGACGCGGCTGCAGAGCGCGTGTCTGCCGGGCGCCGACGGCGGCGGCGGTGGAGCGACCAACGACGTCTTCCTCGTCGAGCTCGCGATCGATCCGGCCTCGGGCACGTTGGCGCTGATCACCTACGGTCTCTGCTCGCCGGGCAACGGCACGCAGGCCGCCGCCTGGTACTGGGCGAACGTGATGCTGCCCAACCGCAACACGTACATGGACAGCTGGTACCTCTACGAGTGGACCGACACGAACGCGAACGGCACTCCGGAGATCACCGACACGTGGACGCGCCTCGCCAGCGGAAACTGATCAGCGCTTCGCTCCACGATCGCGGGTGACGAGCGCGGCGAGCGTCGCGATGTCGAAGCCGGGCTCGAGAATGACGTCTCCGGCCTTGCCGTCGCCGTTCGACAGCAACACGGTCAAGCCGGCCAGACCATCGAACGCGCGGTAGTTGGCGGCAGTGTCGACCACCAGGAGATCGGGTCCGAAGGCGCTGATGTCGTGAGCGTTGGCACGCGGCTCGAAGAAGCGACACTCCCCGCACGTCACGAACGACTCGACGTCAGGGCTCCGGGGCCCGATCACCGCGGTGCGCATCGCCGGGAGCACGCGCGTCTCCGGGGTCGGCGGGAGCACGAGCGAGAAGCGCGTCTGCACCGGTGGTTCTGCCTCGAGCAGCTCGAGCGTGCCGCCATGGCTCTCGGCGATTCCGCGCGAGACGGCGAGACCAAGGCCAGTGCCGACGCCAGCTGGCTTCGTCGTGACGAAGGGCTCGAAGATGCGCTGCCGCAGCTCGGCTGGGATGCCCGGGCCGGTGTCGCCGACGACGATCACACCGCGCCCTTCGGCGTCGGTCGACGTCGAGATGACCAGCTCCTGCTGGGCACGTCCTTCCATCGCCTGCGCCGCGTTCATGATGAGGTTGACGAAGATCTGGGTGAGCCGCGTGTGCGCTGCGAGTACCGCGGGGAGCGCGCCGAGCCGCAGGCGCACCGTGGCGCAACGCCGCCAGTGCGCGCGGGTGAAGCCGAGCGCTGCTCCGAGTGCTCCGGCGGGGTGTGCTGCCGACCGCGACTCGAGCTGGGGCCGCGAGTAGGTGCGCAGATCGTTGACGATGCGTGAGATTTGCATCGAGGCGTCACGCGTCTCGAGGATTGGCTCGCGTCGGCCTGCATCGGTCTCGCGCGTCAACATGAACTCGAGGTTCGCGAGCACCACGGTGAGCGGGTTGTTCAGCTCGTGGGCAACCTCGGCCGCGAGCGTGCCCAGCGCGCTGAGGCGCTCCGAGAATTCCAGCTGACGGCGCGCCTCGAGCAGCTCAGTGACGTCGCGCAATGCGATCACCACGCCGAACGATTCCTG
This sequence comes from Archangium sp., assembly GCA_016792935.1. Lineage (GTDB taxonomy): Bacteria > Myxococcota > Myxococcia > Myxococcales > Myxococcaceae > Archangium_A. Next base: position 5,843 of record JAEUJS010000376.1, read on the forward strand.
AGCGACCCGCAGTGGCGCGATGGCGCCCACGATGGTGCGCGACCCGTAGGCCGTCTCGAGGGTCGACTCGAGGGTGCGCTGCCCGTGCTCGGGCGCGGGGATCAACAGCGACGAGAGTTCGCCGCCGTCGCTCAGTCGCAGCGGCAGGACGTCTTCGAAGCGTTGCGCGCGGAGCGCTTCGTTCGAAAGGCCGCAGAGTCTCGTCGCTGCTGGGTTCGCCCACGTCAGCAGGCCGTTGCGGTCGACGGTGAACACCGCCTCGTCGAGGCAGGCGAGCGTGGTGCTGAGGACTTCTTCCCGCTGCTTGAGCTGACGTTCGAGGTTGCTGCGAGCGAGCGCGATGTGCACCACATTGTCGAGATCGGGCTTCTTGAAGGGCTTCACCAGATACCCAAACGGGGCCGTGCGCTGCGCACGCTCGATGGTGCGCGGGTCGGAGTGTGCCGTGAGGTACACGATGGGAATGTCGAACTTCTCGCGCAACGCGGTCGCCGTCTCGACGCCGTCGCGTGGCCCCTGAATGCGAATGTCCATCAGCACGAGATCGGGACGTTCCTTGCCGACCAACTCGATCGCAGCGTCGGAATCAGCTGCCACGCCGCACACGTCGTACCCCTTCGCGCTGAGGTGGCGTTCGATGTCGAGCGCGAGAATGCCCTCGTCCTCGACGATGGCGACGCGTCTGCCGCCCGATTCCTCGCCCGGAAACGTCTTCATGAAACCCTCGCCTGGAAAGTCAGCGTCACGCGCGTCCCGCGGCTTGCATCGAAGACCAGCGTGGCGCGGAGCTGCCGGGTCAACGCTGAGACGAGCTGCAGCCCGAGGTGCCCCTCACGACTCTTGCCATCGTGACCGATGCCATCGTCTTCCACGATGATGTTCACCTGATTCTCGTCGCGGTGCGCGCGGACGGTGATCTTGCCCGAACGGGTGCCCGGGAAAGCGTGCTTGAAGGAGTTGGTCAGCAGCTCGTTGATGATGAGCCCGCACGGAGTCGCTGACTCGAGTGGCAACCAGAGGTCGGTCGCTTCGATGCTCACGTGGACCGGGTCATCGACGCGGCCCCATGAGTGCGCGACCTGCTCAGCCAGAGAGCGCAGGTAGTCGCTCATCTCGATGCGGGCCATCGTGCCCGCCTGATAGAGCTTCTCGTGAACGAGGGCGATGCTGTTGATGCGGTCACGGCACTCGCGCACGACATCGGGGCTCGGCGTGGCGACGGCGAGGTCGAGCAGGCTGGCGATCAACTGCAGGTTGTTCTTTGCCCGGTGTTCGAGTTCCGAGAGGAGCGTTTCTATTTCCTGCAGCGAGGCGCGCAGTTGTTCGCGGGCAGCGAGGCGCTCGGTGATGTCGACGATCGCCGCGAGGACCAGCACGCCACTGGCCGTGCGCAGCGGCGACAGGCCGATCTCGATGGGGAATTCACGCCCACCCCTGGCGCGAGCGAAGAGCTCACGACCGGCGCCCATCGGTCGAGCCAGCGGCGCGGCAAAGAAGGCGCCGCGCTTCGCGTCATGACCTTCGCGAAGTCGATCGGGCAGGAGCGCGTCGACCGACATGCCCACCAGCTCGGCGCGCGTGTAGCCAAAGAGCTGTTCGATCTGCGCGTTGATGAGCACGATTTTCCCCATCTCGTCGACCAGCATCATGCCGTTCGGCGCGGCCTCGATGGCGAGGCGAAATTGTTCTTCGGCCCTTCTGCGCTCGGTGAGATCGACGATCGATGCAAGTACGAACAACCCGGTCGGTGTCTGGAGTGGCGTCAGACCCACCTCGACCGGCACGCGCACGCCGTCGCGTCGGCGGGCGAAGAGGTCACGCCCGACCCCCATCGGCCGCGTCTCGGGTCTTGCCACGAACCGTTCGCGGTGCGCCTGGTGAACCTCTGCAAGGCCGTCGACGAGGAGCTCCACGGGCTGCCCGATGAGCTCTTCGCGGGAATAGCGGGACAGCGCTTCGAGCTGGCGGTTGAGGTCGACGATCGCTCCGCGCGAGTCGACGACGAGCATGCCAACAGGTGCCGAATTGAATGCGTCCTGCGAGAACGCCCATGGCTTGCTGTTCATGTCCCCCCCGGCAGGCGCCGATTGTTCTCCGGGGATACAAGCGGCTCAATGGTCTTGCCGCGAATTCATCAGAGCCAGCCGAGCTTCACGTAGCTCTCACCGCTGCGCACCAACGAGTCCCACACGGTTCGCTTCGGCGCGTAGCCGAGCACGCGTTTCGCTTTGTCGATGCGACACGTCCACCCGGGTGCGAGCAACTGACGCGCGAGCTTGCGGTTGAGCGGCAACTTCTTGCCGGTGGTGTTGGTGACGACGTCGGCTGCGTTGCCCAGAAAACTCAGCAGCAACTCAGGCACGACGACGATGCGCGCGTCGTACTTGAGCGACCTGGCAACCATCTGCATCAGCTCTTCGACGCTGTTGGTCTCATCACTCGCCGCGAAGAAGGCCTGACCGATGGCTTCCTTCTTGTCGGCCTGCAGCAGCAGTTGATCGACGACATCTTCCACGTCGACGAACGAGAGCTTCCTTTCCGCGCCACCGATGCGGAGGATGATGCCCTTCTTCACCAGCTTGAAGAAGGTGAGGTTCTCGTGATCGCCGGGCCCGATGATGCGCGCGGGCCGGCAGCTCGTGACCTCGAAGAGTGGCGAGTACGTGAACGCGATCGCTTCTCCCGCTGCCTTCGACTCGCCGTACCACTCTTGCGGATTGGGAGTGTCGTCCTCGACGCGCGGCACTCCTCCGATGGAAGGGCCGGTCGCGGCGAGCGAGCCCACGTTCACCAGCCGCGTGCACTTCGCCTTCACCATCGCCTCGCACACGTTGCGCGTGCCTTCGGCGTTGACCGTCATGAATTCAGCGCGCGTTCCCGCTCGGCGAATGCCGGCGAGGTGAAAGACGGTGTGCACGCCTTCGAGCGCGGGACCGAGAGAGGCAGCGTCGGTGACGTCGCCATGGACGATGGTCGCGCCGGAGCCGTCCAGCGACTTGAAGTCGCTTCCCTTGCGCACCAGGCAGCGAACTTCGTCGCCACGCGCGACCAGTGCCCGAGCGAGCCACGCGCCCAGGAAGCCATTCGCGCCGGTGATCAAGATCCGTTTCGAGGTCATCTCCGAGCGAGTTTCCCTCGAAAAAACTGATCGAAGGGCTGTTTTTCCTCGGAACACCTGCTAGCAACCCGCTCTCGGTTTTCCCAAAAGGAAGCCGTAGATCGTCCCCGGGGAGGGGGCCTTTGAAGTCCACCGCAGTCCAAAAAAGGAAGAACGATGGCCGCGAAGAAAGCAAAGAAGAAGTCCGCTCGTAAGCCCAGCGCAGCGTTCATGAAGGAGCTCACTCCTTCGGCGCAGCTCGCTGAGGTCGTTGGCGCGAAGCCGCTTCCGCGCACCCAGGTGATCAAGAAGCTCTGGGAGTACTTCAAGAAGAACAAGCTGAACGATGGTCAGACCATCAACCTCGACGACAAGCTCAAGGCGGTCTACGGCAACAAGAAGACCATCAAGATGACTGAGGTCTCGAAGGCCTTCTCGCACCTGAAGGACTGATTTTCAGTTCGCCGGTGCAGGACTCAAGGGCTCGCTCCGGTCAAACGGGGCGGGCCCTTCGTTTTTACCGTGCGTCGAGTCGGAGGTAGCCGCGCACCAGCTTCATGATCTCGCGCGTCAGCGTCTCGTCGTCGAGCGTCTCGGGGCGCGCGAGAATTCCGTCGTGCGTGAGCGAGTGGATCGCGTTGGTCAGCACGTGCGTGGCGAGATCGAGATCGACGCCGGGCAGGCGCGACGCGTGTGGCTCCATCAGGCCGCGGAGGAAGGTCGACGTCGCACGCACGCGTTCGCTGAGTGCGGGGTAGCGGCCGAGAAACGGCATCGCCTCGAGGCCACGCTTCATGAGCGGGCCTTCGAGCTTCTGGAACGCGAGCACGCTGCGAATGGTGGTCTCGAACACCAGCTCGAGCGACGTGTCGGGCGTCAGCTCGCTGAACATCTTCAGGTGGAACTCGACCTCGCGTTGCGAGACGGTATCGATGAGCGCGGCCACCAGCGCGCCCTTGTCGGGGAAGTATTGGTACAGCGAACCGGGGCTGACTCCGGCGACGCGGGCGACCTGCTGCATCGAGAGGTTCTCGTACCCGCGCTCGACGAAAACGCGAGACCCCGCCTCGAGGATGGCGTCGACCAGCACCCGTGCGCGGTTCTGCTGCGGAGATTTCCGGGGGCGGAGGCGTTCCGGGAGCGTGCTGACCTTCTTCGGCGAAACGCGAGTGGGCGCCATGCGGTCACAGTTTTACCGTGTGGGGCATGGCACGCATCGTCGTTCTCGGCGGGAGCGGTTTCCTCGGCTCACGGGTCGTAGAAGGACTGCGAAAGGCACAGGCAGACGTCTCGGTCGCGTCGCGCAAGTCGGCGGTGTCGGTCGATGCCACGAAGCCGGAGACGTTCAGCGCGTTGGAGCCGTTCGACGTGGTGGTCGATCTGAGCGACACGGTCTCGAATCCACCCGATGCGTTGATCGCGTGGTGTCTGGAGCGCGGCAAGACGGTCATCGAAGCGACCAGTGAAGCGCCGTGCGTCGAGCGACTGATGAAGCGTCACGCGGCTGAGTCGAAGGGACGCCTGATTCTCGGAGGAGGCATCTTCACCGGCGTCTCCAACCTGCTCGCCCAACACGTGGCGCGCGAAGTGGGGAAGGCCGAGAGCGTGACGCTCGGTGTGTCGTCGAGTCCGTTCAGTGGCTCGGGCAAGGGGACCATCGAGCTGATGCTGCGCGCGATGGAAGTGCCGGCGGTTCGCTACGAAAACGGCGCGCGCGTCGAGGAGCCGAAGATGCGCGGCGGTCCTCGGCTCGACTTCGGCGGCACCACGCGCTCGACCGGGTACATGTCGCTCGCCGAGCCGCCGATGCTTCACGCGTCGACGGGAGCGGCGAGGGTCGACGTGCTCTTCGCTCCGAAGCCAGGCTTCCTCGTGCCGGCGTTCATCGGGATGCCGCAGTGGCTGGTGAAGCAGAAGTGGTTCATGGCGTTCATGCGCGGCTACTTCACCGTGCTGCGGCGCGTGTTCTTGAAGTCGGTCGCGTCGTCGGTCGAGCTGGTCGTCACTGCGCGAGGTGGGGGGCGCGAGGTCACTCGCTGCGTGAAGGCCACTGACGGCATGGAAGCGGGAGGCTTCGCGCTCGCGGCGATGGCGGAGCAGGCCGCGCAGCGCTCCGACTGGACTGGCGTGAAGATGATCGATCAGGTGTGTTCGCTCGAGCCGGTGCTGCAGCGCGCGAATCAATTGGCGGGGACGCAGTTGATGACGGTGACTCCGGCGCTCGCAGCGTTGCCGGCCGGTCAGACAGCCGCGGCCCAGGAGGCGTCGTAGCCGCGACGCGACGCCGTCGGGTGAGGGGAAGTTCGTGACAGACTGCGCTCGTGTTGGTCGCGCTCGTCGCCGTGCTGCTTTCCCAGGACCCCGATGCCGTGAGCGGAGGTCTCGCTCGCGCGAAGACCGTCGAGAAGTGCGTGTCGATCTACACGCCAGCGAAGAAGACGTTCCCGACGGCGTACATCCGCGGAGTGAGCGTCGAAGCCGCCGACTGTACGCGCCGCGTAATGAACGCTGAGCTCGACACGGTCTTGGTGCCGCTCAAGAAATCCGACGCGCCACGCTTCAAGCTCGGCATGCAGGCGCAGGCTTCCTTCAACACCGCAGTGAAGAAGTACTGCGGCCGTTGGGAACGTTGGTACGCCGACTGCTGCTCGACGTGCTCGTTCACCGAGCAGCCGGAGTGCGAGATGGACTTCCACGCCGCACGGCTGACGCTGCTCAAGGCGGTGGGCGATGAAGGTGCTGCGAAGCGCGAGCGCACGACGAAGGACTTCTCCGAGTTCGCGACGCAGTGGTGCCAGTTCCTCGGCGATACCAGCGACACGTGCGCTTCCCGCGTGCTCGGCGTGCTCGAGCATGGGCAACGTGATGACGGTAGAGAGTTGAAGTGCGGCAAATGAAGAAGCGCGTGTTGTTGCTCAAGCCCGGAGTCGCGAGCTCGCGAGCGCTGCTCGGCGACTACGAGGTGTGGTTCTCGCGTGCCGCTGCTGCCGAGATGACGCCGGTCGAATTGCACGCGGGAGAGACGCCTCCGGCTGCGAAGAGCTGCGACGCGGTGATCATGACGGGCTCTCCGCTGACGGTGACGGGAGAGCCCACGGACTGGATGAAGCGCGCTGCCGACTATTTGATCGAGACGGCAGAGCAGGGGACTCCGGTGCTCGGCGTGTGCTTCGGGCATCAGCTGCTCGCATGGCGTCATGGTGCACGCGTCGTCGTGAATCCGCGCGGGCGTGAGCTGGGCACGGTGGACGTGAAGGTGACTGCCGCGGGTTCAAGCGACTCGTTGCTCAGCGCGTTTCCGTCGACGTTCGACGTGCAGGCGACGCACTACGACGAAGTGATCGACGCTCCGGCTTCGTTGACGGTGCTGGCGACGAACTCGCACAGCGCGGTGCAGGCGTTTCGTGCCGGGCCTCGCACCTGGGGCGTGCAGTTCCACCCGGAGATGGATCGCGCCTCGATTCAGTACTGCATCGATGACGCGAAGACACTGGCGGTCGATCGTGAACGTGCGGTGGCGCGCGAGACTCCGTTTGGGTCTTCGTTGCTGCGTCGATTTCTGGAGCTCACATGAGTCGCTTCAGCCTGACCGTCTTCATCCTGCTCAGCGCCTGCGGCCGGACGACACGCTCGCCTGACGCTGGCGCGGTCACACTCGACGTCGAGGTGCGCGCGTTCTGCTTCGACGCTGGTTGTTCGCTCGACCGCTTCGATGAGGCGAGCCTGGCGCTCGGCGCTGGGCTCCTCGGGAAGGTGCCCCAGCCCTTTGCCGTCACCACCTGTGGGAACGAGGTCCGTGCGCCACCGTCTTGACCCGTCGAGTCGTCGTCTTCGCGGCGGACGGAGGGGCGCGCAGCGCCGTCGACTACGGGATCTTCTGGCGAGCCATCAGCGTCCCGCGTGTCTCGAACGCCGATGCGCTCTATGTGCTCGCTCGCGACACCACGGTGGTCGAGGTTGAATCCGATGTCGTCGTCGACGCAGGCGTGGAGTCGACCACCTACCGCTACGCCTTCGCCGATGATCCGACGATTGGCGTTGAGGAAGTGCATCGCGTGCGGACCAGTACGGCCGACGTCGTCCATCAGTGGTGGCTGTATTGCCCGGGCTATTGAGCGCGCGGCTTCAGGACGAACTGCTGCGTCGTGCCGTCTCGCATCTTCGCCTTCGCATGCACTTCGCCGTTGGTCTCGGTGACCTCGAGAATTTCGGCGACGTCGTCGGGCAAGGTCAGCGTCTGCGTCTCGATTCGCTTCCCTTTCGGACTGGGCGCCGTCGAGCCACGCGCGGCGATGACGACTCGAATCGGAAACACGATGCGCTCGCCGTTCGGCCGCCACGCGATGAACGTCGAAGCGCCTTCGCTGCGCGCGATGAACTCCGCGACGCCGTCATCGAAGGTGCGCACCTCGTAGACGCTCGCTGAGACCGCGATGCGCTGGATGGGGCCGAGCTTGATGGTGCGGTGCTCTCCGATGCCGAGCGTGAGCGAAGTCGGAACTTGAGCGGTCATCAGCGCGAGTGTGAGCACCAGCATGGGCCGAAGGCTACTTCTGCTCGGACAGTTGCGCAGCGCGGAGCAACAGGAAGTCTCGCTCGGCCGTACTCGCCGTGAGCTGCGCCGCTCGACGGAAGGCGGTGGCGGCGGCGGCGTTGTCTCCGCGTCGCTGCAGCAGGTGACCGCGCGCCGCGATGATCCGGTAGTGCTCGGTGGTCTCGATCAACAAGAGCAGGTGCAGGCCGGCATCGGGCCCCTCGACCATCGCCACGGCGATCGCGTGGTTGAGCGCGACCATCGGGCTCGAGTCGAGCTTCAGCAACACCGCGTAGAGCGCGACGATCTGCGCCCAGTCGGTCTTCTTCGTCGACTCCGCTTCGTCGTGGAGCGACGCGATCGCCGCCTGCAATTGATACGGCCCGACGGCGCGTTGTCCGAACGCCGACTCGATCAGCGTGGTGCCTTCGAGGATCTGCGAGCGGTTCCACTTAGAGCGATCCTGCTCGTCGAGCGGAATGAGCGCTCCGTGTGCACCCGTGCGTGCGTCACGCCGTGCGTCGGTCAGCAACATCAGCGCGACGAGCCCCATGACCTCGGGTTCTCCCGGCATCGAGCGACGCAGCAGGCGGCCGAGCCGAATCGCTTCAGTCGAAAGATCCGCGCGCACGACCGCGCTCCCCGACGTCGCTGCGTAGCCTTCGCTGAAGATCAAATAGATGACGCGCATCACGGCAGCGAGCCGCTCGCGCCGCTGTGCGCTCGTGAGCTCGCTGCTGACGAGCCCAGCGTCCTTCACCGTCTGACGCGCGCGAGAAAGTCGCTGCGCCATCGTCGTTTCGGGAACGAGAAACGCACGGGCGATCTCGGCGGTGGTGAGACCTCCGACGGCGCGCAGCGTGAGCGCCACGGCTGACGCGGTCGAGAGCGAAGGCTGGCAACAGTGGAACAACAGCTCGAGTGAATCGTCGCGCTCGACGGCGAGATCGTCATCGGCGGCGAGCGCGAGCTGTTCTTCGGCGGGGATCATCGAGACGACGATCTCCTCGCGCAGGCGACGTTGGGTCTCGCTTCGCACGGAGTCGGTGATGCGCCGGTTGGCGACGTGAATCAGCCAAGCGCGCGGCTCAGTCGGCATGCCGCTGCGAGGCCATTGGTTGGACGCGGCGATGAGTGCTTCCTGCACCGCGTCTTCACACGCCTGGAGATCGCGAAACCGCCGCACCAACGCGCCGAGCACGACCGGCGCGAGGTCCTTGAGCAGCTGTTGCGTCTCCACATCCATCAGGTCGGAGGCGCGCTCATCACCTGGCGGATCTCGATCGGAATGCTCATCGGCTTTCCGCCCGGGCCCGGAGCCGCCGACGCTTCAGCCGCGACGGCGTACGCGCGCTTCTCGTCCTCGACGTCGATGATCCAGAAGCCGACGAGGAACTCTTTGCTCTCGGGAAAGACGCCATCGGTCACGGGTTGCTTGTCGGGACCCGCGCGCACGATCTTCGCGGCTTCAGGGTGCGCGAGACCTTCGGCGCTGACGAGCTCCCCGTTCTTCGCGAGCTTTTCCGCGAAGGTCTTCATGAACTCGATGTGCGCCATGATGTCGGCCTTGGCCCACGACATCATCTGGTACGGCTGCTTTCCGGGGTGATGCATCATCATCATGAACTTCATCGCTCAGCCCTCCCTGGCGGCGCGCTCGAGGGTGGCGACGTCGATCTTCTTCATCTTCAACATCGCCTGCAGCGCCTTCGGGTTGCTGATCAGCCGCCCCAGCGCGCGCGGAATGATCTGCCAGCTGACGCCGAACTTGTCCTTCAGCCAGCCGCACTGTGATTCCTTGCCGCCGTCCTTCGTCAGCGCGTCCCAGTAGCGATCGACCTCAGCCTGATCTTCGCAGTCGACGAAGAGCGAGACCGCGTCGGTGAACGGCTGCTCTCCGCGCTTGCCGTTGAGCGCGATGAAGCGCTGACCGAAGAGCTCGAAGGTGGTGGTCATCGGGTTGACGTCGAGCACCGTCGCTGACGGGAACACCGACGCGTAGAACTTCGCGGCCTCTTCGGCCTTGCTCCCTTCGAACCACAGAAACGTCGTGATCTTCTGAGTTTGCATGTGCGGCTCCTTCGGGTGAGGCGCTTCTGAGCGCCGGTTTACCCTCAGGTCGGAGTCGCCGCGGAAATCTCTACATGCGAATTTTCAGAGCTCGTCGACGCGCATGGTGAGGGTTTGCCCGGATGAGGAGGAGCAGCGCGAGCACGGCGAATGCAATGGGCGCGGACGAGCAGCCCATCGTTGCGACGACCGGCTCCACATCTTCTGCCGGAGGCCCGTTGGTCGCTGGCGTTCCCGCGTCGGTTCCGGTTGCACCCGCGTCGGGCGTCGGCGGTTCACTGCTCCCCGCGTCGACGCCCGCATCGATTTCGGGCTCGACCGTTCCGGCGTCAGGTTCAGGCTCGACCGTTCCCGCATCGGGCTCCGGCTCGGTGCCCGCATCGACCGGAGGGTTCACCGCCATGTCGCACGCGTCACCGACGCGATCTCCGTCGGTGTCGAGCTGCGTGGTGTTCGCGATGAGCGGGCAGTTGTCGTCTTCGTCCGGCACCTGATCAGCGTCGTCGTCGCCATCGCACGCATCGCCTTCGCCATCAGCGTCGGTGTCGCGCTGATTCGCGTTCGCGTCGTTGGGGCAGTTGTCGGCGGTGTCGGTCACTCCGTCGCCGTCGGTGTCGACCGGCGTCGCCAGCCGCGTGAGCGACATCGAGCCCCAGATGGTCATGCCCGCGGTGACGGTGCGCGTGACGGTGGCGCTCGTGTAGCCGGGCTTGGTTGCGGTCACCGTCCACGTGCCTGCCGGCACGTCGAACTCGTACACGCCCTGCGTCGTCGTCGTGAGCTGCGGACCTCCGACGACTCGGACCGTTACTCCGGAGAGTCGCGCCGAGGTGTTCGTGCCTTCGTAGATGAGGCCGGTGAGCGTACCGAGCGAGCCTGAGCTCGGAGCGAACACCGCCAGCTGATTTCCCGTGACGCGCTCGCTGCCATCGCTCGGACGATTCACGACGCCCTGACCGCGGATGTACATCGCCGAGCTGCCGCCGCCGTCGAGGTTGACGGCTTCGTATGCGCCCAGGCCGCGCATCAAGGTCGCCAGCTCCGCGCACGACATGCCGACCGACGCGGTGGTGCGGCCGTCGACGACCACGAGGTACAGCGTCTTCTTGTCTTGCGAGAGGCCGAGCGCGGTGCGCGGGTGGCGCGTGGTGCAGAAGCTCGTCGTGTGCTGGCTGCTGGAGATGGTGCCTCCGCGAATGAGATCGGGTTTGCCGCTGACGACGCCCTTCATCCACGTCGCGTCGAACGTGACGGTGCTCGCCTTCGCGGAGAGTTCGACGCGGTTGGTCGGTGCGGCTCCGAAGGCGAACGTGGCTTCCGCAGAGTTGTCGCTGGTGTCGGCCCACTTCACGCCGTTGCCCGCGGAGAGTCCGCTCGTCGAGTAGTCGGTGTAGCTGAAGAAGTCGCCGTTGATGGCCATCTGCGCGCCGGTGAGAGTCGCGAAGGACGAGGGCGTGCGGCGGCGTTCGCCCGTCGCCGTGCTGCGGAGCGAGACACCGGGCTGATCCAACTGAATCTCGAGCGCGTGGATCTGCCAGTTGGGCGAGGCGTTCGTTCGGTACAGCTTGCGAACTCCGGCGAACGGAGTGGTCCAGGTGTCCGCGGCGAACGAGGAAGAGGCGAGCAGGGTGAGCGCGACGAGTGCGTGTCTCATGCGCGCATCGGTAGCACTCACGTCAAGCGTGGCGCGGTGACCGATCAGTCATCGTGAATCGCGCGCGTGACGGTCGAGTGAAACGCTGGCGTGACGCGAGTTGATGCGAGGTGATGCGAGGTGACGCGCGTGCGGGTTGGGGTGAGGGAGAGTCATCACTCAGCGCCCGAGCGGAGTCGAGTCGTCCTCGTCAGGCACACCGTCCCCATCATCATCGGCATCACATGCGTCACCTTCACCATCACGATCGGTGTCGCGCTGATCTGGATTCCCCACGGTGAAGCAGTTGTCAGAAAGATCCGTGAGACCATCACCGTCCTGATCAATCGGAGTTGGCGCTCGCGGAAACACAAACGACGCATCACCGCTCGAGATCGTCCGCGTGAGCGGAAGGAAGCCCGCCTTCGTCGCAGTGAACGTCGTCGGACCTGTCACCGAGAACGAAAATGCGCCGGTCGAATCGGTCACCACGCGTGCGCCTGACGCCAATTGGAGAATCACTCCAGCGAGCGGCTTGTCGCCATCGCTCACGACGCCACGAGCCGTCGCCATCGATTGAGACGCACGAGCAAAGACCGCGAGGTGATTTCCGACTTCGCGTTCCCGCTTGTCCGACGGCTCGTTCACCACGCCGAGGCCAGCGACGAAGAGCTCACTGCTCCCGCCGCCGTCGAGATTGATCGCATCCCACGCGCCGAGCGACGTGACGAGCCGCGCGAGCTCATCGCAGTTCATTCCCTGCGAGCGGGGATTGCGGCCATCGACGACCACCATCCACATCGTGTTGCGATCTTTCGACACGCCCAACGCCGTGCGCGGATGTCTGATGAAGCACCGCGAATCGAAGATGCCGAGCACGGCCTGACCGTTCCGCGTGAGCTCCGGCTTGCCGCTCACCGCTCCCTTCATCCACGGCTCGAACATCACGACTTCATCGGCCAGCTTCAGCTCACGTCGCTCGGCACCGAATGCGAACACGGCGCGATGCACGTCGTCTTTCGATCGAGGCCAGAGCTCTCCTTCTCCGACCGCGAAGCCCTCGGGCGAGTAGTCCTCGTAGCTGAAGAAGTCGGCGTCGATCGCCACCTGCGCGCCGATTGCTCGCGCGAAACCACTCACCGTCTGCTTTCGCTCGCTGCTCTTCGTCGCGCGCAAGCCGACGCCCGGCGCATCGAGCTTCACCTCGGCGACGAAGATGCGCAGGGGCGGCTCCGTCGAAACGCGCGTGAGCAACCGCACGCCCTCGAACGGCTCCGTCCACGAATCGACCCATACCGGCTGTGGCGGCGGAGCGTGCACGCACGCACACAGCACCAACGCCACCGGCCAACGCGCGCGCATTCGAGCGCGAGAACGTAGCGCAACGGAATAAGGTCTCGCTTCCATGAGCAGTTTCGACGTCTGGCCCGGCGTGCCGTATCCGCTCGGAGCCACCGCTGATCGAGAAGGCGTGAACTTCGCGATCGCCTCCGCCCACGCGCATTCCGTCGAACTGTGTCTGTTCGATTTGGAAGATCCGACGAGGGAGATCGCGCGCCTTCCGCTGCGTGATCACACCAACCACGTCTTTCACGGCTACGTCCCCAGCCTCAAACCCGGAGCCCTCTACGGCTTCCGCGTGCACGGCCCGTGGGCGCCGCAAGAGGGGCACCGCTTCAACCCGCAGAAGCTCGTCGTCGATCCGTACGCGCGCGCGTTCGCCGGAGTCGCCGACTGGAACCACCCGATCCTCGGGCACAAGAAGGGCAAACCCAACGAGCTCGATGATCGCGACTCGGCAGCAGGCGTTCCCAAGTCAGTCGTCATCGCGGACGACTTCGACTGGCGCGGTGACGAACGCCCCGAAGTCATCTGGCGCAAGGCCGTCGTCTACGAGACGCACGTGAAGGGCTTCACCATGAAGCACCCGCAGGTGCCCGACGTGCTGCGCGGCACCTACGCGGGCCTCGCGCACCCGGCGGTGATCGAACACCTGCTCCAACTCGGAGTGACCAGCGTTCAGCTCCTCCCCGTGCACGCCTGTTCGCCCGAAGGTTTTCTGCTCGAGCGCGGGCTGACCAACTACTGGGGCTACAACACGCTCGGCTTCATGGCTCCCGACGCGCGGTTCTCGGCGAGCGGCGATCGCGGTCAGCAGGTGCGCGAGTTCAAGGAGATGGTGCGCTCGCTCCACCTCGCAGGCCTCGAGGTCATTCTCGACGTCGTCTTCAACCATTCCTGCGAAGGCAACGAGCAGGGCCCGACGCTCTCGTTCCGCGGCATCGACAACGCGACGTACTACTGGCTCGACGATCGCGATCGCAGCAGGTCGCGCGACTTCACCGGCTGCGGCAACTCGCTCGCCGTCTTCAGGCCGCAGGTCTTGAAGCTGGTGCTCGATTCCTTGCGCTACTGGGTGCGCGAGATGCATGTCGACGGCTTCCGCTTCGACCTCGCCACCACGCTCGCGCGCGGACCCAGCGGCGAGTTCGATCCCCACCACGCGTTCTTCGCGTCGATCTTCCAGGACCCGGTGCTCTCCCGCGTGAAGTTGATCGCCGAGCCGTGGGACGTGGGCCACGGCGGCTATCGCCTGGGCGGCTACCCGATGCCGTTCGCGGAATGGAACGATCGCTACCGCATCACCACGCGGCGTTTCTGGAGAGGCGACAGCGGGCAGGTCGCCGATCTTGCCTCTCGTCTGTCGGGCAGCTCCGACTACTTCAAGGTGAGCGGCCGCCGCCCGAGCGCGTCGATCAACTACGTCGCGTGTCACGACGGCTTCACGCTCGCCGATCTCGTCAGCTACGAGCACAAACACAACGAAGCGAATCAGGAACTGAACCGCGACGGCTCGCACGAGAACCAGTCGTGGAATTGCGGAGTCGAAGGCGAGACCGAGTCAGCGCAGATCAACGCCGCTCGCGATCGCGCCATGCGCAACCTGCTCGCCACGCTCTACTTGAGCGTCGGTACGCCGATGCTGCTCGCCGGAGACGAGTTCGGTCGCACGCAACGCGGCAACAACAACGCCTACTGCCAGGACAACGAGCTCTCGTGGGTGAACTGGGACCTCAGTCCACGACAACAGTCGTTGCTCGAGTTCACGCGTCGGCTCGCGCAGCTGCGGCGATCGCAACCCGTGCTTCAGCGCCGCAACTTCTTCCTCGGCAAGACGCTCGACGATTCGGCCTTCCGCGATCTGGTGTGGTTCCACCCCGCGGGGCGCGAGCTCGGCCCGAGCGACTGGAATGATTCCGAGCTCAAGTGCTTCGGCTTCCTCCTCGGAGGCGACGCGATCACCGCCCGCGATCCCACCGGCCAGCGCGTCGTCGGAGACAGCTTGCTCGTCTATTTCAATCCGTCCGCGAAGGCCGTGCCCGTCACGCTGCCCGCTCCGACGTGGGGCGCGAAGTGGCAAGCGCTGCTCGAGACCGCGTCTGACGTGACTCGCCCGCTCCACCACCCATCGTCGTCGCCCCAGGGGGCTTTGACCTGCGCGGCGGGGGAAGCGCTGCAGATCCCTGAACGTTCGGTGTTGGTTTTGAGGCTGGCGCTGTTAGAGCCTCGTTGAAATGGGTACTCCGGTCCTCTGGGGCGCGTTTCTGGTGGGCGCCCTGATTGTCATCGCGATCGATCTCTTCGCCTCGGGCGGCAAGGAGATCACGCCGAAGAAGGCCGGCATCTGGACCGCCATCTGGGTCTCGCTCTCGCTCGCGTTCGCCGGGTTCCTCCACTTCGAATACGGCGCTTCGGCGTCGGGCACGTTCTTGATGGCCTACGTCATCGAGTACGCGCTCTCGGTCGACAACCTCTTCGTCTTCATCGTCATCTTCACCGCGTTCAAGGTGACGAACCGCGCGCAGCACAAGCTCCTCTATTGGGGAATCATCGGCGCGTTCCTGCTGCGCGGCACGTTGATCGGGCTCGGCACGGCGCTGGTCTCGAAGTTCGAGTGGCTCCTGTATTTCTTCGGAGCCTTCCTCCTCTACACGGCGTGGAAGTTGCTCTTCACGAAGTCGGAAGACGAAGAGGTGAACCCCGAGGAAAACCCGATCCTCAAGTGGGGGCGCAAGGTCTTCCCCGTCTCCAGCGGCCCGTACGAGCGCGAGTTCTTCACCGTCGAGAACGGCAAGCGCATGGTGACGCCGTTGTTCCTCGTGCTGCTGGTGGTCGAGGCGAGCGACATCCTGTTCGCCCTCGACTCGATTCCCGCGGTGCTCGGCATCTCGCAGGACCCGTTCCTGGTCTTCACGTCGAACGCGTGTGCGATCCTCGGTCTGCGCTCGCTGTTCTTCCTCGTCAGCTCGCTGATGGACAAGTTCCGCTACTTGAAGATCGGCCTCGGCGTGATCCTCGCCTTCGTCGGCGCGAAGCTGATGCTCGAGACGTATTTCTCCGACTGGGCGCACCACCACGAGGTGATCGTGATCATCGTCTCGCTGAGCGTCATCGTGCTCAGCCTGGCGATCTCGATCATCGCGTCGTCGTTGATCAAGCCGAAGGAAGAGCTCGAAGGCGATAAGAAGGCCAAGGAGCCCCCCGCGCCGGTGGGGGAACGCTGAGTGTCGAACACCGAAACCGAGGGCGTGCGCGTCGTCGTCAAGGCCACCTACTGGCCCGAGCGCAGCGCGCCCGACAACCAGCAATGGGCGTTCACGTACTCCGTGAAGGTGAGCAACGAAGGCACGCGCGTGGCGACGTTGAAGGCGCGCCACTGGGTGATCACCGACGCCAACGGCCGCGTGGAAGAGGTGCGCGGCGAGGGCGTGGTCGGCAAGACGCCGCGCCTCGAGCCCGGTGAGTCGTTCGAGTACACGAGCTGGGCGATGCTCCGTACTCCGTTCGGGACGATGCGCGGTGAGTACTTGATGGAACGCAACGACGGTGGCCGGTTCGAAGCGAAGATCGGCGAGTTCGCGCTCACGCAGCCGAACGCGCTGAACTGAGTCCTCACCTCCGAGGTGCAGCGGCTCGCTTCAGCCGATCAAGCACCGCCAACCCGAGCCCAGACTCGCTCGGAGGCACGGCGAGAATCAGATCGCCCAGGCCGTCCGCCTCACGCAGCTTCGCGTAGAGGACACGCGCGAAGCCGTCAGCGTCTTCAGGCACGTCGAGATGCACTGCTCCCGCAACACGCGGAGCAGCAGTCGAGGCGATGATCACCAACCGCGATGGAGCGTGCTTCGAAGCAGCGCCAACGAGCTCATCGGCGCTGACGAGGAACAGACCCGCGCGCGGCGCGTAGTGCGACTCCAACATTCCCGGAGCGCGCACATCGCTCGCATGCGTCGCCACCAACAGCGGCACGCCGAGCACACGCTCGATCTCTTCACGCGCGATGCCTCCCGGCCGCAGCAGCCGCGGAGAAGATCCGCTCACATCGACGATGGTGCTCTCGACGCCGACCTGCGACGCGCCACCGTCGAGCACCAGTTCGACGTCGTCACCGAACTCGCTTCGCACGTGCGCAGCGGTCGTCGGGCTCACACGACCAAACCGGTTGGCCGAGGGCGCAGCGATGCCTCCATCGAATTCGCGCAACACCTCGAGCGCGAGCGGATGCGAAGGCACGCGCAGCCCGACCGTGTCCTGGCCACCGGTGACGGCGTCGGACGCACGCGCGCTCCGCTTCACGATCAACGTGAGGGGACCCGGCCAGAACGCCGCGGCGAGCAGCTCCGCCTGAGGCGAGAAGCCAGCGCTCCACGTGCGCGCGCGAGCGACGTCAGCGACGTGCACGATGAGCGGATGCGTCGAAGGCCGGCCCTTCACCGCGAAGATGTTGCGCACCGCGAGCTCGTTCGAGGCGTCGGCGCCCAGCCCGTAGACGGTCTCGGTGGGCAGACCGATGAGCCCTCCCCGACGGAGCAGCTCGACCGCGCGTGCGACGTCTGGTGACGGAGCCATTCGATCCTCCTATAGCGCGTGCGCCATGCCTTCCCAGCCTTCGAAGAAGCTCGAGACGTTCAAGAACCCCGCCCCGGTCCGTGACTACGAGATCGCGTTCGACTGCCCGGAGTTCACCTGTCTGTGCCCGTTGACGGGCCAACCTGACTTCGCGCACTTCAAGATCACCTACGTGCCCGAAGAGAAGTGCATCGAGCTCAAGTCGTTGAAGCTCTACCTGTGGAGCTTCCGGAACGAAGGCGCGTTCCACGAGGCCGTCACCAATCAGATCCTCGAGGATCTGGTGAAGGCGTGCGCCCCGCGGAAGATGACGGTGCACGGCCACTGGTTCGTGCGCGGCGGCATCGTGACCGACGTCACCTGCACGCACGAAGCGCCGAAGTCAGCGGCCAAGCAGGCTCGCAAGAAGGCGTGAGAAGAAGCCGCGCGGACGCTCAAGCGTCGGCTGCAGATTCAGCGTCAACCGCTCGATTCTCGGCAACTGAGGGTTGTTCACGCGCCCATCGGGACGCAGCGGGAGCGGCGCGCGATCTTCTCGCGTGAACGGCAATTCCTCGGCATCGGGCGGAGCAGGGAGCCGCCTCGGGAACGACTCGATCGGCAGCTGCAATTCGAGCAGTTGATCTTCGAGCACCGCGAGCCCCTCTTCCGGAGTGCGCGACGCGTCCCACACGCCGTCCCACCGAATCGGCAACATCGGCTCTCGCCGCAGCGAGTGGAGCTGTGACCGCAGCGCGTTCCACCCGATGCTGGTCAGCGTCTGGAACACCACGTCGCTCGATGCCGCGGGCTTTGGCCAGGCGGTCGCGAGGGCCCCGCGCAGCTCAGCCAGATTCGCGAAGCGCTCACCCGAAAAGCGAACGCCCTTCTTGAGCACGTCGGACAGCGCAGGCGTGACGTCGGGATGCACCTCGAGCCGCACGCGCACGTCGTTGCGCGAGAAGCGCGTCATGCTCTCGAACACCTCGAAGCGGTTGCCGCGATACGGGTGGTACGTGGCGATCAACTGCCAGATGAAGAGCGACACCCGCGTGGCGAGCGAGGCCGGCGTTTCGTTGCGCGCCTGAAACGCTTCGGGGCTCAAGAAGAACATCACGTCGGGGGAGAGCGGCTCACTCGTCTCGGCGTCGGGGATTCGGCGCTGGTAGTCGCCCAGCCAGTGGTTGAGCCCACCGAGCGCGAAGCGCCACTCGCGGTTGATGGCCAGCCCCAGACTGCGATCGGTGAGCTGGAGCGGCCGCTGTGGCGTGCTCGGTTGCCCATCGAGAGCACTGAACCCGTTGAGGATCGCCTCGGAGATCGCGCGCGCGACCTCGAGCGGCAGCACACGCCCCGAGGTGCGGAGCGAGGAACACACGTCACGCAACGTGAGCCCCACGAAGCGCTCGAAGATGTACTGCGCGTCGTAGTCGTCGAAGTGCGAGCTCACCAATCGCTGCCACGACGGCCCCAGGGCGCTCGCGAGTCGCCCGAGATCTGCAGCGTCGTCGCGCGTGTCCTGATCGCGGCAGAACTGGAGCAGCCGTTCCATCACCAGCGGCGCACGAACGTCGGGGCGGGGTGCGACCGGCACCACTTCACTCACGGTCCCGGTGTGGAGCGGCGCGCCGATCACTGGAACGAAACTGTAGCTCGCCTTCCGCGTGGAGAGCCTCACCGGGCGGACGGTTCTGTATGGTCTGCCCCGTGTCTCACGACGCTTTGCCGGTCTTCGAGTTGGGCCCGATTCGCGCGGGCACGTTCGACCCTGACGCGATCGCTGCATTGCGCAACGCGTGTGAGCGGCACGGCTTCTTCTACGTTCGCGATCACGGCGTCGCTCCAGAAGTCGAAGCTCGGCTCGAACGAGTGACGCGCGAGTTCTTCGCGTTGCCGCACGAGGTGAAGGCGCGTCTGCCGATGTCGAAGGGCGGGAGCGCGTGGCGTGGCTGGTTTCCGCTCGAAGGAGAGCTCACCAGCGGCGCGGCAGACTTGAAGGAAGGCATCTATTTCGGTGACGAGCTGGGTCCGGGAGATCGCCGCGTCCAGGCCGGCTGGCCCATGCACGGCGCGAACTTGTTCCCCGACGTCGAGCTGCCGGAGCTCCGCGGCGCAGTGTTGGACTTCATGGCCGCGCAGCGTGAGGTCGCGAAGTTCGTCCTCCGTGCGCTCGCGGCGTCGCTCGGCCTCGAGCCCGACGTGTTCGAGCGCTCGCTCACGCGCGAGCCGCTCAGTCTCTTCCGCATCTTTCACTACCCGGCGCCGGTTCCCGAGAAAGCGAGCGCGTGGGGCGTGGGCGAGCACACCGACTACGGGCTGCTGACGGTGCTCAAGCAGGACGACTGCGGGGGACTCGAGGTGAAGACGCCGAGCGGGTGGGTGAGCGCTCCGCCGATTCCGGGGACGTTCGTGTGCAATCTGGGCGACATGCTCGATCGCATGACGGGTGGCCGGTACCGTTCGACGCCACACCGGGTGCGCAACGCGTCGGGCCGCAGCCGCTTCTCGTGGCCGTTCTTCTTCGACCCCGCGTTCGACGCAGTGGTGGCTCCGTTGCCGGGCGCGCTGGTGCGACCCGTGGAGACCGACGCCGCCGAGCGCTGGGATCGCGCGAGCGTTCACGCCCTGACTGGCACGTACGGCGACTACTTGCGCGGCAAGGTGTCGAAGGTCTTTCCGCAGCTCGCAGGCAACCTGAGCCCCTGAGCGCTAGCATCGCCACGTGATGGGCGAGGTCATTGGAAAATACGAGCTGCTCGAGCGACTCAGCTCCGATGGCGTGGTCGAGGTGTTTCGCGCGCGCGCGTCGGATGCGCAGCGCGAGGTGATCATCAAGCGCACGTTCGACGATGCCTTGTTCTCCGAGGCGAAGCTGAGCCTGCCGCTCGCGCACGGAAACGTGGTGAAGCTCCTCGAGGTCGGTCAGGAGAACGGCCGCTCGTTTCTCGCAGCGGAGTTCATCGATGCGTTGTCGCTCGGCGAGGTGCTCTCGTTCGTCGAGCGCGTCGAGGCGCCCGTCACCGTCGCCATCGTGATCGAGGTGTTGCGCGGCCTGCACCACGCGCACACCCGAACGCCTCCGGTCGTGCACCGCGGCGTGAGCCCGGACAGCGTGCTCCTCGCGCGCGATGGGCAGGTGAAGATCGGTGACTTCGGCGTCGAGCGAGGAAGCAGCTTCTGGTCTCCCGAGCAGCGCAGCGCGGAAGGGCTCGATGCGCGCGCCGACGTCTACGCATGCGGAATGGTGTTGCGGCAGTGCATTCCCGAGCGGCTCATCGACGCCGAGCTCGCCGGGTTGTTGAAGAGCGCCACCGAGCCCGATCGAGAGCACCGCACGGCGAGCGCGCAGCAGTTCGCCAGCGGGTTGCAGAAGTGGCTCGATCGCCAGAACGCACCACGCGCGGAGATGGCGATCTCGCAGCTCGTCTCGATGGCGTTGCGCCGCAAGTTGAGCGCGCAGCCTCCAGAGCCCGAGCCCGCACCTGCGCCGATCGTGGAACGCGTTGCGCCGCCAGCCGAACCGAAGCGGCGCTCCGCGAAGCTCCTCATCGCCCTCGGTGTGCTCGGTGGACTGCTCATCGGTGCATCCGTCGCGCTGGTGATCAACGCGCGGTCGTCACTGGTGAACGACCCGGACGTGATTCCGTTCATCCCCGTGAAGCCGGCGGCCAAAGCGCCCGAGGTCGTGCCCGAGGGGCCGATCACCGCAGTGCCGACTACTCCGGTCGAGACGAAGGAGTCGCTGCCTTCGCTCCCACGCACGGCGAGTGGAGCGCCTGCTGCGTTCAAGCTGTCCTCAGCGGTGCATGGCACTGACGTGACCCATCTCGGGCAGTCGATCGAAGTGCCAGTGGGGAAGGGCGCGCTGCGGCTGATCTCGACGTCGAAGACGATGATGCTGTTCGTCGCGCCCGTCAGATCAGCCGACGGGTCGGCTGGGGCGATCGAGCGCGGGGCGGTCACGGCCTTCAACGGGACGACTCCGCTCAGTGCTCCAAGCCGCGTGTTCCTCGCGCAGCCGACGGGTTGGACCAGCTTCGACAACCTCGATCTCGACCTCGCGTGGACCGAGAACGGCAAGCCGAAGACCCGCAAGATTCCGCGCGCGCTGATCGATTCGATGACGTTCCTCGAGAACGCGTTCCGGCTCGAAGAGCTCAATCCGCGCAAGCGCTACCGCGTGAACATCGGAGCGGGGTCGTCGACCGTGCTCGTCGTTGCCGATGCTCCTTCCATCCAGAAGCACCTGCGCACGGGAGAGCCGGTGTTGAGCGGCGTGGGGCCGCCGTGGCAACGGGTCGTCACCGGAGACGGCTTCATCGAGGTACGCGGCGCGGCTTCGCTTCGCTTCTCGGTGCTGACGTGGCCCGACCAGCGCGAGGAGCTCGTCGGCGTCACCGTGAACGAGTCGAACAGCAAGACCGCGCTCGGTGAGCCGGGCGCGATCAGCGCGCCTCGATCGTTCGACAAGCTGAAGGACGCCGACACCGTGCAGCAGTGTCAGGCGCGCGCAGAGACGCTGATCAAGGCGGGAGATGGGAAGGCCGCGATGCCCTACCTCGACAAGTGCCTCGACCTGCAACCCGGCAACACGAAGTGCGCGACGCTGCTCGGCAAAGCGATGACGCTCCGCTGAGCGCTCAGCGCGTGGTGAGCTCGCGCACGAGCGGAGACTTCGGATCGTCTTCATATCGACCGCTCTCGATCGACCACGCGCGCCGGGAAATCCGCACGCGATGCGCCTTCGGATCGATGTCGTACACGTTGAAGCCCGCGCCCTTCACGTGGAGATCCGTCGCACTCCCCGCGTTGATCACCACGCGCTTCTTCGTGTTCACCACGTACGGCCGGTGCATGTGCCCGTGCAGCACGAGATCGAGCGAGACATCGGAGCGATCGATGAGCTCCATCACCTCGAGGTCATCTCTCAGGCCGTGGTTGCGCTTGTCGCGTTGTCCCTCGGCGCGCAGCAGCCCGTAGTGCAAAGCGAGAATCACGAACTGATCTTCGAGCGAGGGATCGGTCAGCCAGCCCTCGAGCGTCTTGCGCTGCGCCGGACCGCACAGCCCGCTCGAGTCGATGACGCTGGTCGGGCGCGTCACGTCGATGGCGATCAGCGTCACGCCGGGCGCGATGACCTTCTTGAACGGAAAGCCTCCGCCTTCGCAAAGCGTCGCGAAGTGGCGCTCGAAGAGTCCGGTCGCGCCGCTGACGTAGCGATCGTGATTGCCCGGGATGCACGTGTACTTCGCCGGCTGGTTCCGGCGATCGCCGAAGAGCTCGGCCACGCGCGAGAACTCGGCTTCGGTCGAAACGCCGGTGAGGTCTCCGGTGCAGAGCGCGTGATCGACGTTCTGCGCGTCGACGTCGGTGAGCAGCTTCGAGATGCGCACGTCACTCTCGGAGAAGTGCTTCCCGCGGCCCATGAGCGAGTAGCTCGCGATGGCGGCCATGCGCTTGATGGCGAAGCCGCCGCTCAGCGGCCAGTGCGTCACGTGGATGTCGGAGAAATGCGCGAGCTTCATTCGATGGAGATCACAGTCCCGGAGTGGCGCGGAAGATCGTCGCTTCGCCCTTCAACGTCACGCGCTCAGTGGCGGGCACGAAGACCGACGCGCCCTTCGGCAGCTCGGTCGCGCCACCTTCGACGCAGAGGAGAATCTGCGGAAGCCCGCTCTCGAACGTGTGCTCGCCTCTCAGTTCGATGCGCGAGAGGCGGAAGTCAGGAGCCGGCGTCTCGTATTCCCCGCGCGCATTCGGCTTCAGCACGCGCGGGGGGCCGTCGGTGAATTCCAGCACCGAGAGCAGCTCGGCCACGTCGACGTGTTTGGGTGTCAGCCCACCACGCAGGACGTTGTCGGAGTTCGCCATCAACTCGACGCCCGTGCCTTCGAGGTAGGCGTGGAGATTTCCCGCTCCGAGATAGAGGGCTTCACCGGGCTCGAGCGTGAGGTGATTGAGGAGCAGTGCGCCGAGCACGCCGACGTCGCCCGGATATTTCGCGCTCAACTTCTTCACCAGCGCTGCTTCCTTGTCGAACGTTCCAGCGGCTGGCGTGGTGAGCCTCAGCGACTTGTCGGTCATCACGCGCTCGAAGAACGCACGCAGCCCCCGCTCCCGAAGCAGCTGTGGGTCGACACCGAACGCGTCGAGCACGCGCACCGTCTCGGCGATCGAACGAAAGCCGCACAGCGCTTCGAACTTCGTCAGCGCGCAGATGATCTCAGGCTTGTGATTCGCGTCGCGGTAGTTGCGATGCGGAGCGGTGAGCGGCACTCCCGCCTCTTCCTCACGCGCGAAGCCCGCCTTCGCTTGCTCGAGGGAAGGGTGCGCCTGGAGCGACAACGGCTCCGCGGCGGCGAGTACCTTCAAGAGAAACGGCAGCTGCGCGCCGAATCGCTCGACGGTCTTCGCGCCCAATCGTGCGCCAGCGTCTTCAGCGAGCCACTCGCCGAGCGCACGACCACCCGGCACACGCGACGGAGCGACAGGGTGCGCGCCGAGCCACAGCTCAGCCTGCGGCTTGCCGTTCTCAGGCACGCCGAGCAGCGCGGGGATCGCCGAGCGGCTTCCCCACGCGTAGGGCTGAATCTGGTTCTCGAGGCGAATCAGGCGAGGAGGCTCCGCAGCATCCACGCGGTCTTCTCATGAATCTGCAATCGCTGCGTGAGCAGGTCGACCGTCGACTCGTCGCTGCCCTTCTCGGCGCGCGGGAAGATCGAACGCGCGGTGCGAGCCGCTGCCTCGTGACCCTTCACCAGCTCACGGATCATGTCGGTCGCTTCCGGAGTGCCGTCGGCCTCGGGGATCGACGAGCGCTTCAAGAACGAGCTCAGCGACGCGTCGGCCTCGTGCCCCAGCGAGCGGATGCGCTCGGCGATGAGGTCCGTCGCCAGCCACAGCTCGTTGTATTGCGTCTCGAACATCAGGTGCAGCGTCTGGAACATCGGGCCCGTCACGTTCCAGTGAAACGCGTGCGTCTTCAGGTACAGCGCGAACGTGTCGGCGAGCAGGTTGTTGAGCCCGTCGGCGATCACCTTGCGATCTGATTCCGCGATGCCGATGTCGACCGGTTGTCCTGCGCCTTTCTTTGCCGCGGGCGCCGCCGAGCTGAAGCTCTTCGATTTCTTCGCCATGATTTCCTCCCTGGTTTGTGTTGCCCACCAGATGCCCCGGCGACTTGCGCGTTGCACTGGAAAGTTTCGGTTGCGCAGGTCAAACTTTGGATTATGTCTAAATCCGAAATGAGTCCAGATCTCATCACGCGCCTCAAAGAAGCGGGCATTCAGCCTTCGGCGCAGCGGCTGGCGGTCGCGGGCTACGTGCTGCAGACCGACGCGCATCCCTCTGCAGACGAGGTGATGAGCGAGGTGCAGGCGAACTTCCCGATGCTGTCGCGGGCGACCGTCTACAACACGCTCAACCTGTTCGTTGAGAAGGGGCTGCTCCGTCAGCTGGTTCTCGCCGAAGGGAAGACGGTGTTCGACCCGTGCCTCGAGCCGCACCACCACTTCATCGACGAAGAGAGTGGCCGCATCGAAGACGTCCCGTGGGACGCGGTGAAGGTCGGTGACGTCAAAGGGCTCAAGGGTTACGAAGTGCACGAATACATGGTCGTGATGCGGGGCCGGAAACTCGGCGGGTCTCGCATGTCGAAGAAGCGCTGACGCCGAGCTCACACCCCAAGAAGAAACAACCCTCAGGAGAGAAACAACATGCTCAGCCCCGGAACCAAGGCTCCCGACTTCAACGTGCAGGCGTGCGTCAGCATCGAGAAGGGCAAGGAGTTCAAGGCCGTCAGCAACAAGGACTTCAACGGCAAGTGGATCGTCTTCTACACGTACCCCAAGGACTTCACGTTCGTGTGCCCGACGGAGATCGTGGAGTTCGACAAGAAGGCGAAGGACTTCGCTGATCGCGGCGCGGTCGTCCTCGGCGGTTCGACCGACAACGAGTTCAGCCACCTCGCATGGCGCAAGGACCACGCTGATCTGAAGAAGATCAACCACCCGCTGCTCCACGTCCCGCCGGACATGGCGATCGGCTACGGCCTGTTGCAGCCCGCGGCCGGCGTGGCGCTGCGCGCGACGTACATCATCGACCCGCAGGGCATCGTGCGTTACTCGTCGGCCAACGATCTCTCGGTCGGCCGCAACGTGGACGAGGTGCTCCGTGTCCTCGACGGTCTGCAGACCGACGAGCTCTGCCCGTGCAACTGGAAGAAGGGCGAAGAGACGCTGACCGCGAAGATCAAGAAGGCCGGGTGAGCCTCACCTGCTGATCGCAGAGTGAAGTTCTTCACGAGCGTGGTGTGTCGCATTGCGCGCGCCACGCTCTTTTTTCGCCTGAGAGGACCCACACGTCATGGAACAGCTCAATCAACTCAAAGAAACGCTCCCGGACGCGGCGCGCGACATCAAGATCAACATCGGCAACGTGCTGCAGCCCGGAGCGCTCAACGCCGATCAGACGTGGGGCTCGGCGCTCTCTGCTGCGTACGCCGCTCGCAATGACGCGCTCATCAAAGCGGTGATCGCCGACGCGAAGGCGGCGGGCATCGCCGACACCGTGCTCGACGATGCGAAGGCCGCCGCGATCCTGATGGGGATGAACAACGTCTATTACCGGTTCCGCCACCTCATCGGGAAAGAGGACTACTCGCAGAAGCCGGCGCGTCTCCGCATGATGCGTTTGAAGCAGGTGGCGACGAACCAGGTCGACTTCGAGCTGTTCTGTCTCGTGGTGTCGGCGATCAACAACTGCGAGACGTGCCTGAAGTCGCACGAGGCCGTGGTGCTCGAGGGCGGCATGTCGACTGATCAGGTGCACGACTCGGCGCGCATCGCGTCGGTGGTGCACGCCATGGCCGTCGCACTCGAGACGATCTGAGGCTGGAACCGCTGCCCCTCGACGTACGTTCGATGCCCGCGTGAAGGCTCACCGACTCGTTCATCCCGGGAAAGGGCGCTTCTGGGAAGTGCACTGGGAAGGGTCTCAGACGGAGACCACCTCGGGCGCGCTGGGAACGAATGGCCGTTCGAGCGCGAAGTCGTTCGCTTCCGAGCGCGAGGCGGATCGCTGGGTCGAGGAACAGCTCGCCAGGCGGCGGAAGGAAGGCTTCACCGAGCTGACTGATCCCGGCTCGGCTGTGACCTCAGCTGCTGCACAGCCCAGTGAGTTGCTCGCGCGAATTCTCGAGCGCCCTGACGACGACGCGCTTCGTTCCGTCTACGCCGATGAGCTGAGCGCCGCCGGAGATCCGCGCGGGGAGTTCATTCAGGTGCAGCTCGCTCTCGCGAAGGGCGGGACGCCGATTCATCAACACCGTGAGAAGGAACTGCTCGAGCGGTTTCGCGTGCCGTGGTCGCAGGGACTGCGTGGAGTCGATCTTCGGTACGAGCGCGGCTTCGTCACCGAGATGCATCTCAAGTTCGAGGATCTCGAGCAGTACGTGGGGAAGTTGTGGCAGGTCGCTCCGCTGCTGACGCGGCTGCACGTCAACGCGGAGTATTCGTCGCGGGTCACCATGGCCGTTCGCGAGTTGGTGAAGCGCGAAGAACTGAAGGGGCTCACCGAGCTGCACCTCAACATGGTCGCGTGGGACTCGCCGCAGATCGTCGGAGCGTTGAGCTCGGTGAAGTGCTTCGACGCGCTCGAGAAGTTGGCGCTCCGTCGGCTCGGCGCGAGTGATGGAGAACTCATCGAGCTGGTGACGACGGAGCGATTTCCGAAGCTGACGCGGGTGGATCTGCGCGGCAACACGCTCGCCGGAGGAGCGATCGACACGCTCGCGAAGCGTCCGCTCGTCGAGCTGAACTACTCGAACAATCGACTCGGCCAGTCGAGCGTGGCGCAGCTCTCGCGGGCGAAGGCGTGGAAGACGCTGCGGTCGTTGGATCTCTCGGGAAACGGCATCGGCAACGCTGGTCTTCGCGTGCTCGGGGAAGCTGAGTTTCTCGGGAACGTCGCGACGCTCGGCTTGAGTGACGTCCAGGCGCTGACGTCGGGTCTGCAGCTGATGGCCGACGGAGCGATCGGGAAGTCGATCGTCGAGCTGGATCTCTCCGACAACGAGCTGAGGGAAGAGGGCGCGCGGCTGCTCGCGAGCGGACTCTTTCCGGCGCTGACCACGCTCGACCTCTCGAGCGCGATGCTGGGTGATCGTGGAGTGGCCGCGCTGCTCGATGGACCGATGGCGAGTCGGCTCACCACGCTGCATTTGCGGAAGAACCAGATCTCGGCGGCGGGCATTCGCGTGCTGACGAAGAAGACGCTGCCGAAGCTCGAGCACCTGCGCGTCTCTGGAAATCCGCTCGGAGAGGGTGGAGTGGATCGCGTCCGTGAGGCGCTGCCGGGCGTGCAGGTCGTCGCTCGCGCTTGAGGAAGGTGTGCTCCCTCACCCCGACCCTCTCCCCGAGGGAGAGACTTGTCTCGATTCACCCAATCGCGCGGCTCGTGCGTGTCACCTTCAGTGCAGATAGAGCGCCTGCATGACGTGGACGCGCGGTCTGGTGGGGCGAGTCGCCGCGAGCTTCGCGTTCCGCGTCGCCTGCTACGTCGCCATGGTCTGGATGGCGCTGCTCGCTGAGGCACGACCCGCGACGCCCGGTCCGCTGCCTGACGCGATCCTCGATGCGGTGCCGTACTCAGAGACGATCGATCGCTACAACTACATCCTCTGGCTCGTCTCGTACGTTCCCATCGCGGTGTGGCTGCTGCTCAAGGAGCCACCGCGCTTCATCCGCTACATGATCACCAGCGGCGTGCTCGCGCTGATCCGCGGCTTCTCCATCTGGGTCACCGGGCTCCCAGCCGTCACCGGAAAAGATCTTCACGCCAGCATGCCCGAGCAGACGCGCTGGGAAGCGTTTCTCCACCTCATCACGCCGTTCGGCTTCTTCGACACCGGAGCCGGCGCGCGCGTCTACCTCACCAAAGATCTCTTCTTCTCGGGCCACACCGCCACGACGTTCCTCTTGCTGCTCTACGTGTGGAAGTTCCCGACGCTGCGCTGGGCGATGCTCGCAGCGCACGTGTTGATCGTCCTCAGCGTCTACTTCGCGCGGCTGCACTACACGATCGACGTCATCGGCGCGTACGCCATCACGCTCGCGTTGTTCACGCTCCGCGAAGGCCGCGTTGGCGTGAACGATGCTCCAGCGGCATGAACGTTCACTTCAGGGCGACCGGTGGACCCTTGAAGATCCTGCGCACGCCGCCGAACCACGCGAGGAAGAGCAGGGCGATGGTGGCGAGCAAGGTGATGCCCGCGAGCCCGTGTGGCGGCAAGGACATCAACACCACCATGAACACGATCCACCCCACGGCGATCACGTTCACGATCCCGCCCCATTTCCCGAGCGACCAGGGCCCCGTGCGCGGCCAGCCCTTCTTGCGCGCGAGGAACGCCAGCAACACCGGCAACCCGTAGCTCGCGTACAGCGCGCTGGTGGAAAGCGCGGCCATCACGTCGAGCGCGTCGGCGAAGATCGCGAGCACGAACGCGATGGCCACCGA
>JAEUJS010000377.1 GCA_016792935.1 Archangium sp.
GGGTCGTTGGCTTTGAGGACGAACTCTTCTCTGAGGTCCACTCGTCGATGCTCCTGCCAGGGCATTCCCCGGCGTTGCACCTGTTACCCATCATGTGTCCTCAAAGTGTTTCGGATCACCTGTCCTCAGACCAGGGAGCGCGTCCATGAAACGCGCGTTCGCCGAATCACTCGAGTCGCTGCAAATCGCCGTCGAGAATCTCGTCGGAGCGCGGCTGCGCAGCTTCCTCACCACGCTGGGCATCGTCATCGGCGTGATGACCGTCATCACCATCGTGGCCATCATTCAGGGCCTCAACACGTCGTTCCAGACGTCCATCGCCAGCCTCGGCGCGCACACCCTCTACGTGTCGAAGTGGGCGTGGTTCGCGAACGGCCGTGACGAGTGGTGGGAACTGCGCAACCGCAAGGACCTCGGCAAGCGCGAGCTGGAAGCCATCGACCGGCAGGCGACGTTGGCGGTGGCGGTCGCTCCGATGGGGATGACGCAGAGTGATGTCTCGCGCGACGACTTCGAAGCACCCAACGTGCAGGTCATCGGCACCAACGCGCAGTACCTCGCGACGGGCGCGGGCACGGTGTCGGCCGGGCGTTTCCTCGTCGAGACCGACGTCGAGCTGACGCGCAACACGGTGGTGCTCGGAGCTGACGTCGCCGACCGGCTCTTCCCCGGCTTCACGCTCGAGCAGATGTTGGACCGGCGCATCACGCTCGCGGGCAAACACTTCCAGGTCGTCGGCGTGATGGACCGCCGCGGGAAGATGCTCGGCCAGAGCATGGATTCGAACGTCATCGTTCCGTACACGGCGTTCCTCCGCGATTTCGGCGGCAAGCGCGGGCTCAACATCGCGGTGTCGGGTGAGCCGGAGACGCTGAGCAACCTCGAGGACCAGCTCGTCGAAATTCTGCGCCGCGTGCGCCGCGTGCCGCCGGAGAAGAAGGACGACTTCTCGTTGAATCGCCAGGAGCAGTTCCTGCGCACGTACAACCAGCTCACCGGCTCGCTCTACGGAGTCGCCATTGGTGTCGGCCTCATCACGCTCATCGTGGGCGGCATCGGCATCATGAACATCATGTTGGTGAGCGTGACGGAGCGAACGCGCGAAATCGGAGTGCGTCGCGCGCTCGGTGCACGTCGCTCGACGATTCTCATGCAGTTCCTCGTCGAGTCGTCCATCGTCGCCGCGCTCGGCGGAGCGATAGGAACCGCGCTCGGGTTGGGGCTCGCCCAAATCATCGCGATGACGACGCCGCTGGCCGCGGCGGTGAACGGATCAGCCATCGCGCTCGGCATCGGCTTCTCGGCGGTCGTCGGACTCGTGTTCGGCATCTGGCCCGCGTGGCGCGCAGCTCGTTTGGATCCGGTCGAAGCCCTGAGGCACGAATGAAGAGCACGGTGAGCGCGAGGATCCCCTCTCCCGCCCCTGCGGGAGAGGGTCAGGGTGAGGGGCAGTTCCGCAGTTTGGCGCTCGCCCCTGACGGGAGAGGGAGTCACTGATCATGTTGAAGATCATCGACACCATCGAGATGGCGCTCGGCACCCTGCGCGGCAACATCCTGCGCTCGGTCCTCACGCTCCTCGGGCTCGTCATCGCGGCCGCCACCGTCGTCGCGATGATGTCCTTCACCGAAGGCCTCAAGGTGAAGCTCTCGACCGACTTCGCGCAGCTGGGCGCCGGCGCTTTCCAGGTGCAGAAGTGGCCTGCGATGAGCTTCGGCCCGCGCGACTGGCGAAAAATCGAGAAGCGCGCCGACCTCACCCGCGAGCAGGGCGAGGCCCTTCGAGAGCTCCCGCACATCAAGGCGGTCTCCATCGAGGAATACCCGCACACGCCCGAGAAAATCAGCACGCGCGAAAAAGCGACGAAGCAGAACGTCGACGTCTGCGGCGGCATGCCCGACTACGCCGAAGCCAACGGAGTCACCGTCGGCACCGGCCGCTTCCTCGTCTCCACCGACATCGAGCTCGGCCGCCGCGTGGTCTTCGTCGGAGCCGACATCGCCGACCGTCTCTTCCCCGACGAAGAGCCCATCGGAAAAGAGGTGCGCCTGCGCGGAGTGCCGTTCGAGATCATCGGCATCGCGCAGCGCAAGGGCTCCATCATGGGTCAGAGCAAAGACGGCTTCGCGGTGATTCCCTGGCCCGCGTACGAGCGCACGTTCGGCAAGTCGCGCAACACCAACATCGCGCTGGTCGCGACGGATCCCGCAGACGTGCCGGTCGCCATCGATGAGGTCGTCGCCAAGCTGCGCAAGATTCGCGGGCTCTCTCCGCAGGACGAGAACGACTTCGACTACTACTCGAATGAGACCAGCGCCTCGCTCTTCAACGACCTCGCGTCGATGGTCGCGGCGGCGACGGCAGGCATCTGCCTGCTCGCGTTGCTGGTCGGCGGCATCGGCATCATGAACATCATGTTGGTGAGCGTGACCGAGCGAACCCGCGAAATCGGAGTCCGCATGGCGCTCGGCGCGCGTCGCAACCGAATCCTCTCGCAGTTCCTCGTCGAGTCCGTCGCGCTCTCATTCGCCGGTGGAGCGCTCGGGGTCATCCTCGGCGGAGCCATCGCCTTGAGCGCCCGGGCGCTGTTCGAAGTGCCCGCCATCATCCCCACCTGGGCGGTGCTGCTCTCGCTCGGTCTGACTGCCGGAGCGGGCCTGTTGTTCGGCATTTACCCCGCTGCGCGCGCCTCGAAGCTCGACCCCGTCGAGGCCATGCGCACCGAATGAGGCTCGACCTGTAACGCGACATTTTCCAGCGAAGCGCCCTCACTCTTCGTGATGCGGAATTTCGTGTGGGTCCCCCTCGTGTGCGCGCTCTCGTCCTGCGAATGGACCGGGAGAACGTTCATCGCGTCGGCCATCGTGCCCGTCAAGACGACGCCGCAGTCGCCTCTGTGCACGACGTCTCGCGTGCCGGTGAACCTCGAAGAGCAGAAGACCTTCAAGGAGATTCAGGGAATCATCGGCAGAGCGCGCGTCGACGGCGTCAGCCTCTTCGTCTCTGAGCCAGAAATGCCGCAGCCCGGCGCGCTGGCGCGGGTCGTTCGCGGACGCGTCTCGTTCGTCGCGGCCGACACCGATGCGGGAACGCCGGTCGTCGAGTTCAACGAGACAGACCTCTACTCGACGTTCGCGGCGCAGACCGAGGGGTCCACCGACGACGACACCATCGAGAATCTGATCACCCGACCCTCCGCGGACGCGGCCGGAAAGCTCGCGCTCTCGGGCAAGGGGCGCTTCCTGCTCGAAGTGGCGACGTGCGCCGACGCGAACCCGGCCGACATCGAGCTCGTCACCGACCTGACGTTCTACCTCGAGCTCTGAACATGAAACGCCCTGGCCTGCTGTTGACCTTCCTGTCACTCGTGTCGCTCGCGGGCTGCGCGCTCAACCCCGCGCGCAATCTGGCGCCCACCGACCTCGAGCCCGAGATTCGGCTCGAGACCGACGCCCTGAAAGCGGAGTTCGCCGAGTCGGCGTCGCGTGCAGACGAGCGCTGGGGCGTGATGGATGAAGACCTCACGCCGGCGGATCGCGCCGAGCGAAAGAAGATCCTCGACGCGGAAATCGAGAAGCGCTTCTTCGATCTGGACAAGCCAGGCATCGGGCCCTTCCGCGGAACGGAGAAGCTCGACGAGCAGGACTTCTACGCCCTCGTCGACGACTCGGCCTCGGCGAAGGCCGTCGCTGGCTCGCGCGGCTTCGGACAATTCGAATCGGTAGCGGGGCTGTTCCTCTCCATCTTCGGCTACGGCACGGCGCTCGCGGTCGGCGGTAACTACGCGCTGTCGAGCGGAGAGAACGCTCCGATGCCGCGCATCATCACCAGCCCCCTCGGGCTCGCGGTCATCGTCGGCGCAGGCCTCGTCGTCGGTGGCCTTGGCACGCTGATGATTCCTGACGGCCAGGCGCGCACCAAGGCGCACGTCTTCGGTCACGAACGCGCCGTCGCGTCGCTCGAGGTCTTTCGCTACGGGCCCGGCGGTCTCGTTCCCGCGGCGGTGACTGCGTTGCAGGTCACTTCGCTCGACGGCAGCACTCCGCGTTTCTGCTCGACCGACGAGGCCGACTTGAAGCTCTCGGCGTTCGACAAGCGTGGCCGGAAAATCATCCTCGAGGGTCGCTCCGATTGGTTCTCGTGGAACACCAACCCCGGAGGCCTCTTCATTCATGGCGAAGAGCCCGATGCAGCCATCGTTCGCTCGCCCATCGAGCGCTCGCTCGCGGCGTACGGGAAGGAAACGGTGCTGACGGTGTCCGTCAACGGAGGCACCGCGACGTTCTCGACGCCGATGCCGCACGACTTCAACTGCTCTCCTTCCATCGCGGTGAAGGGCCGCGCGGGCGAGCCCGGCGAGAGCGGGAAGTCGGGCGGCTCCGATGGCAGGTCAGGCAAGACCGGCTTGCGCGGAAATCCCGGCTACCGCGGCGCGAACTTCGAGATTGAAGCGGCGCGCGTGGTGGCTCCCGATGGTGCGCGCTTCGTGCTCGTCGCGATTCAGCAAGAAGCGGCGCGCGACGTGAAGCTCGAGCTCGTCAAAGAAGGCGGCAAGGTCGTCATCGAAACGCTCGGTGGCATGGGCGGACATGGAGGGCGCGGCGGGTCCGGTGGTCGCGGTCGCTCGGGCGGCAAGTGCCAGGACGGCGGAGAAGGCGGCGACGGTGGCGATGGCGGCGACGGAGGAACCGGCGGCGAAGGCGGGAGCGTGCAAGTTCGATTGGCGGACCGTGGGTTGCGAGACATCGTCAGCGTCTTCAGCCGCGGCGGAGAAGGCGGCGCCGCGGGAAGTGGTGGCTCGAGCGGTTCGGGCGGCTCGTCGGGCAGCGGCGGCTCGAAGGAATGTGGTCGCTCGACGCGCTCGGGCAAGTCGGGCCGCAGCGGCCACTCGGGCTCGAAGGGTCGCCCCGGAGCTCCAGGCAGCGTCATGGTTTCGGAATACGCGCCCGCGCAGATGGGCCTCATCGAGGCCGCGTTGAGCGGCTCGGGCTTCACGCTCGAGGGTGGCAGCTCGCAACCCGCTCCCCGCAAGCGCTCGCGATGAGGTCTTCGATGAACACCTTGAAATGGGCTGTGCCGGTCTGTGCGCTCTCGCTGGGCTTCCTGTTGGCGTCGGCTTCGTGTGGAACGCCGCCTGGCCCGACGACGTGCGAGCCGCGGAGTTGTCCTTTCGGTTGCTGTGACTCTGCGGGCGTGTGCCAACCCGGCTCGTCGGACGCGCAGTGCGGGTCGCAGGCGACGGCGTGCACGGCGTGCTCCGCGGGGCTGACCTGTCAAATCGGCCGCTGCATGGGCCTGTTCGGCGACGGCGGCACCGGTGGCGGCGCGAGCGGCGGTGGCGGTGCGACCGGCGGAGGCAGCGGAGGAGGCACCGGCGGAGGAAGCGGCGGCGGCACCGGAGGCGGCGCGACCGGCGGAGG
>JAEUJS010000387.1 GCA_016792935.1 Archangium sp.
CTCAGCCCTGCGAGCGGCAAGCCCATCATCGTCCCCACGCAGGACATGGTGCTCGGCATCTATTACATGACGCGCCCCCGCGAGTTCGCGCACGGCGAAGGCATGTTGTTCGCCTCGGCCGACGAAGTTCGCGCGGCGTACGACCAGAACGCGGTGCACCTGCAGGCGAAGATCAAGTGCCGCCTGAAGGGCAAGCTCCACGACACCACCGTCGGCCGCGTGCTCCTCGCGCAGATCGTCCCCGAGAAGGTCGGCTTCGAAGAGGTCAACAAGGTCCTCGACAAGAAGCAGCTCGGTAACCTGATCGACATCTGCTACCGCATGACGGGTGAGAAGGAGACGGTCCTCCTCGCCGACCGCATCCGCTCGTTCGGTTACACGAACGCGACGCGCGCCGGCATCAGCATCGCGCTGAAGGACATGATCATCCCGCCGGCCAAGTACACGCTCATCGAGGCGGCGCAGAAGGAAGTCACCGAGGTCGAGAACCAGTACCTCGAGGGTTTGATCACCGTCGGCGAGCGCTCGAACAAGGTCATCGACATCTGGGCGCAGACCACCGAAGCCATCACCAAGAAGATGATGGAGCAGATCTCGGAAGAGACGGTCAGCGGCACCTCGCGTGAGGGCAAGAAGGAGACCCGCACGCAGAAGTCGTTCAACCCGATCTTCATCATGGCCGACTCCGGCGCGCGTGGTTCCACGCAGCAGATTCGTCAGCTCGCCGGTATGCGCGGCCTGATGGCGAAGCCGTCAGGTGAAATCATCGAGAACCCCATCACGGCGAACTTCCGTGAAGGACTCTCGGTGCTCCAGTACTTCATCTCGACGCACGGCGCTCGTAAGGGTCTGGCCGACACCGCGCTCAAGACGGCGAACTCGGGCTACCTGACCCGCCGCCTGGTCGACGTCGCCCAGGACGCGATCGTCAACGAGTACGACTGCGGCACGCTCGACGGCATCGTCATCACCGCCCTGGTCGAGGGTGGCGAGGAGATCGAGCCGCTCCACGAGCGCATCCTCGGCCGCGTGGCCCTCGACGACATCCACGATCCGGTCACTGGCGAAGTGCTGGTGCGCGCGAACGAGGAAATCGACGAGGCGCGCGTGCAGAAGGTCGTCAACGCTGGTCTCGACCGCGTGAAGATCCGCTCGGGCCTGACCTGCCAGACCAAGCGCGGCATCTGCGTCGAGTGCTACGGCCGCGATCTGGCCCGTGGCCGCAAGGTCTCGGTCGGTGAGGCGGTCGGCGTCATCGCCGCGCAGTCGATCGGCGAGCCCGGCACGCAGCTCACGATGCGCACCTTCCACGTCGGTGGCGCCGCGATGGGCCGCTCGCAGCAGAGCGAACTCAACGCCCGCTTCGCCGGTACGGTGAAGTTCATCGGCCTCTCGTTCGTGAAGCGCACGGGCGGCGAGGCGGTGGTCACCAACCGCAACGGCGAGATCATCATCGTCGACGACTCCGGCCGTGAGCGTGAGCGTCACCGCATGGTGTACGGCGCGCGCCTGATGGTGAAGGAGAACCAGAAGGTCGAGGCCAACGCGAAGCTCGGCGAGTGGGAACCGTTCGCCATGCCGCTCCTCTCGGAAGTCGGTGGTGTCATCAAGTTCGAGGACATCATCGAAGGCGTCACGATGAACGAGTCGACGGACGAGGTCACTGGCCTCAGCCGCCGCACGATCATCGAGTCGCGCGATCCCGAGGCGCGTCCGCGCATCACGATTCGCGACGGGAAGGGTGAAGTGAAGACCCTGCCCAACGGCCAGCCGGCGAGCTACTTCCTGCCGCAGGGCGCCGCGCTCGCGGTCGACGACGGCCAGGAAATCACGCCGGGTGAAGTCGTGGCCCGCGTGCCTCGCGAGACGACCAAGACGAAGGACATCACGGGCGGTCTGCCGCGCGTCGCCGAGCTGTTCGAGGCGCGCAAGCCGAAGGATCACGCGATCATCGCGGAGATCGACGGCGTGGTGTCGTTCGGCAAGGACACCAAGGGCAAGCGCAAGCTCATCATCACCCCTGAAGTGAACGGTGAAGCTCGCCCTGACCTCGCGAAGGAGTACCTGATCAGCAAGGCCAAGCACATCACGGTGCACTCGGGTGACCGCGTGCGCGCCGGTGAGTCGCTGATGGATGGCGCGGCGAACCCGCACGACATCCTCAAGGTGCTCGGTGAGAAGGAGCTCGCGCGCTTCCTCGTCGACGAGACGCAGGAGGTCTACCGACTCCAGGGCGTGAAGATCAACGACAAGCACATCGAGGTGATCGTGCGGCAGATGTTGCGCCGCGTGCGCGTCACCGACGTGGGCGACACCGAGTTCCTGGTGGACGAGCAGGTCGAGAAGTGGGTCTTCGAAGAGGAAAACGAGAAGGCGCTCAACGCGGGCAAGCGTCCCGCCGTGGGTGAGCCGCTGCTCCTTGGCATCACCAAGGCGTCGCTCTCGACGGAGTCGTTCATCTCGACCTCGTCCTTCCAGGAGACCACCAAGGTGCTCACCGAGGCGGCCATCTCCGGCAAGGTCGACTACCTGCGCGGCCTCAAAGAGAACGTCATCATGGGTCGGCTCATCCCGGCGGGTACGGGTCTGCCGAACTACAAGCACCTCGACATCCAGGTCGACTCGCCTGCGGACGAAGTGCAGAACATGGAAGATGCGCTCGCGGCCACGCACGCTGGCGACGTCGCCGCGATCCCCGGCTCGACCGGCAGCTCGCGCGCTGAGACCGGCGCGGCGTAAGCCAGTCGAGTCAGTGCAAGCTTGACGAGGGCGGCTCCGGAGACGGAGTCGCCCTTTTCTTTTGCATGGTTACTTCGCAGGTTGCGGCATTGGCGCGCTGCGTTATATGCAGTGCGTCACGAAGTTTGTCGTTCAACCCACGAAGGAGAATCCATGGCCCGGAAGCAGACTGTCGAAGGTCGCGTCGCCGAAGTGCAGCACGTGCTCGTTGCTCAGCTCGAGGACGCGAAGAAGCGCCTCGTGCAGTTCGAGAAGGAGCTCGTGAAGCGTGGCCGCGCGCAGCAGAAGGAGATCGAAGGTCTCTTGAAGAACGTTCGCTCGGGCAAGCCGGTGAAGCAGCTCGAGAAGCAGGCCGCTGCCGCGACGCAGGAAGTGAAGCGCCGCCTCGACGGTCTCCAGGACCAGGTGCTCGGCGTGCTGGGCGTCGCTTCGCGCTCGGACATCCAGGACCTGAATCGCGAACTCTCGCGGTTGTCGAAGAAGGTCGATGGACTCGCGAAGAAGCCCGCTGGGCTCAACTGAGATCGGCGCAGTCGGTGAAACCCCAGCTATTTGCTGGGGTTGTGCCCCACTTGCGATCGCAGTGAATGATGTGGTTGGAGGTGCGCCCTGTGACTGACGACGCGAACAAAGGTTCAGGGTTCTTCCATCAGATCTGGAGCCAGGCGCTCACCACCGTGCAGGGCGCGGAGGGTGAGGCGCAAAAGCTCCTCGCGAAGCTCCAGGGTGTCAGCCAGGAAGAATCGCGGAAGTTGGCCGAGCGGCTCCAGGGCCAGCGGAAGGACCTCGAGAAGCGCGTGGAAGACGTCGTGAAGACGTCGGTTGCGCGTTTGAGGGTGCCCCGGCGAGAAGAGGTTGCGCAGCTGACCGCGCGTGTCGAGGCGCTGGCACGCCGCGTGGAGAACCTGTCGAAGTGAAGATCCTCGCTCCAGCGGTCGTGGTCGTGAGCCTCGCGGTGACCGCGTGGTGCGCCCGTCCGCTGTTCGAGGCGCCGCAGCCGGTCATCATCGAGGTCAGCGGTGTGGGGCCCATTCGGCACCCGGACTTTGCGCGCATCGAGCAGGTGTTGGTCGAGCGCGCTCCGGGGTGGGGCATGGAATTGCGCGGTCACGTCGCGCAGGCCATCGCTGAGGAATCCGATGCGGCGGGTCTCGACCCGCTCCTCGTGCTCGCGCTCATCGAAGTCGAGAGCGAGTTCCGCGCTGGAGCGACGTCAGTGGTCGGCGCCCGCGGCCTG
This sequence comes from Archangium sp., assembly GCA_016792935.1. Lineage (GTDB taxonomy): Bacteria > Myxococcota > Myxococcia > Myxococcales > Myxococcaceae > Archangium_A. The sequence goes on from JAEUJS010000387.1 coordinate 3,977, forward strand.
ATGCAGGTGCGGCCCGCGACGCTCGAGTGGGTCGCCAAGCGTGAGGGCTTGAAGCTCAGCGCGAAGGAACTGCAGGCCGACCCGGCGCTCAACGTGCGCCTTGGCGTTCGGTACCTGAAGTACTTGAAGGAGCTCTTCAAGGGGCGGATGGATCTCGCGCTGATGGCCTACAACGCCGGGCCCAACAAGTTGATCGCGGGCCTCAAGGCGAAGAAGACCGACAACTGGACGAACTACGTGCGCGCGGTGCGGCGCGAGTACGCCGAGTTGAAGATCGCACATGGCGAGTCGGCTGATTGGGCGCTGGCGAGCCGAGAAGTGATTGGCGACACTGCCGCTCGATGAGCGATGCAGCGAAGAACGCCGAGAAGTGCATCCAGGAAACGTACGCGCCTCACAACGAGTGCTTCGGCTGCGGCCCAAGCAACGCGAAGGGTCTGCGCATTCGCAGCTTCCCCGACGGTGACGGCGTCATCGCGACGTGGACTCCGGAGAAGCATCACGAAGCGTTCCCCGGCGTCCTCAACGGCGGAATCATCGGCTCGCTCCTCGACTGTCACTGCAACTGGGCGGCGGCGTACTTCCTGATGAAGGCGCGCGGAGTCGAGTCGCCTCCGTGCACGGTGACAGCGGACTACGCGATCTCGCTGAAGCGGCCGTGCCCGACGGATGGACCGGTGACGGTGCGCGCGAAGGTCGTCGAGCACAGCGGCGACAAGTGCGTCGTCGAAGGCACGCTCGAAGCCGCCGGCAAGCTGCGCGGAACGTGTCGTGGAACGTTCGTCGCCGTGACCGAAGGCCACCCCGCGTACCACCGCTGGTAGTACCTCTCGCTCGAACTCTCGTCGCGGCGCTCGGTTCAGCGCGTGACGGGGAAGAACGTCAGCATCGACTCCGGTGGCAGCGCCGGGAATCCTCCCTCGGGTTCACGCAGCACGCAGCCGTCGGGAGCGATCGGCGTGTTCAGCCACCCACCATCTTCCAGGCGTGCGTCGGCGATCAGCTGCGAGTCGTACGCGGTCTTGCAGGCCTCCGCGTCACCGGTACACCGCGCGACGATCAACTTCTGCTCTTCCGGAACCTCGCGCCACACCTCAGCCGCGATCAGCAACCCGGTCACGCTCTGCAGTGCACGCACGCGCAGCTCGCCGCGCTCGCGAACTTCCAACGCGTACCGCGCGAGCATCTGCCCCTTGCGAATCGCCAGCTCGTATTTCCCGGGCCGCAGCGGAGGCAACTTCACCGCTCCGTGATTCACGCCGCCCGCAGGCAACGTCGCTCTACCGGGATCCGTGTCCGCCAGCAGCCCTGGCTGCTGATCTGATGGCACCGAGTGCTTGCCGATTACGATGGCGAGCTGCTTGCTCGCCACCTTCGCGCTCATCGGCCACACACGCCCCACGTCGCCTTCGAGCGGTCCGGTGTAGTGGAGCCACAGCTCACGAACCCCGTCTTCATTCACGTTCGTTGAGAACGCGAGCTCTCCGACTCCCGAGAAATGCGTGACGATTCGCTGCCCGCACCCCGTCGAGGGCGGCAGCTGAGCGAACGCAATAGAGGGCAGACACACGAACGCCGCGAAGAGGACCGAGCGCATGCGGCGCTCGACTCCCGCGGCGAAAAGGGAATTCAAATTTCACTTCGCGAGGTTCACGTAGCCAGGGCGCTCCGGGATCGCCTGCTTGTTCCCGATGGAGTGCTTCTGGTTCTGAATCTTGTCCTGCAACAGCATGAGGCCGTCGAGCACCTGCTCCGGACGCGGAGGGCAACCGGGGATGTACACGTCCACCGGGATGATGCGGTCGATGCCCTGGAGCACCGCGTAGTTGTCGTAGAAGCCGCCTGACGACGCGCACACGCCGAACGCCACGACCCACTTCGGCTCGGCCATCTGCTCGTAGACGCGCTTGAGAATCGGCGCCTGCTTGATGTTGATCGTGCCGACCACCATCAACAGGTCAGCCTGCCGCGGAGAGAAGCGCGGGAACTCGGCGCCGAAGCGCGCGATGTCGTACCGGCCGGCGGCGACCGACATGTATTCCATGCCGCAGCACGCGGTCGCGAACGGGTAGGTGAAGAGCGAGTACTTGCGCGCCCAGCCCAGGCCCTTGGACACGAGCTTCTGCAGCGTGCCCATCGCCTCTTCTTTGCGCGTGGTGACGATCGGAGCGAGGTCGTCGGACATGATCAGCTCTCCCAGTCCAGCGCGCCCTTTTTCCAGATGTACGCCAGCGCGGCGACGAGGGTGGATGCAAAGACGGCCATCGTGGCGTAGCCGAACCAGCCCAGCGCCTTGAAGTTCACCGCCCACGGGTAGAGGAACACCGCTTCGACGTCGAACACGATGAAGAGCAGGGCGACGACGTAGAACTTCACGGCGAAGCGCTGGCGCGCAGAACCCATCGGAGCGTTGCCGCCTTCGAACGCTTCCGACTTGGTCTGGTTGACCGACTTCGGGCCCAACTTCCCCGCGAGGAAGGGGATCGCAGCGGCCATCACGCCCGCAAGACCGAGGACGACGGCGACCGGCAGATACGGCGACAGGGGGTGTTCCATCGAGCGGCCACCATACGGACGCGACCCCGATCGGTCAAAGCGTTTCGCCGTCCCGGGCGCCCGCAATCGAGGTGCACCACTCATGGAGAGCAGCAGGGGCCGCGCCCGCGATGGCGACTACGGCGTGTAGGAATCGAACGCGTCGAGGAGCGGCTGGTTGTAGACGTTGAGCCACAGGTGCAGCAGCGGCGACTTCGCAGCGGCCGGTGGGACGAGCGCGGGTGCGGCTCCGGGGTAGCCGTGGGCGAGCAGCTGGGCGTTGGCTTTCTGCATGCACGACAGATCGACGATGCCATCGCTCGCGTGGTGGAACTGGCGGAAGCCGGGGCGCTGCGCAGGATGGGTGGTGTCCCACGTGGACTCGTTGGGCATGCCGGCGTCGGACGCGCACGCTCCGTCTTCGGTGATCTCGAGGCGCGTCTCGCGGTCGACGAGGATGCCGACGGCGCTGTCGCGCGGAGAGAGCGCAGGGTCGCAGAGGGTGTCCGTTCCATACGGATCGCCCGCGCTCACCGGAGCGAACGCCGTCACCCACGCGTCGAGCGCCGTCGCCGCGCGGATCGTCATGTAGCCACCCGTCGAGAGGCCGGTGAGGAAGCGCTGCTGCGCCGAGCCCGTGGGCCGCACCGAGGGAATGAACTGCTGGCCGACGTGATCGATGAACGGAAGATCGAGGTTCGCGCGCGGGAGCACCGAGAAGTCGAACCGCTTGCCGCACGGGCGACCTTGCGCGTCCGTCACGAGGCCGTCGGTCGAGTCGAGAACGAAGACCGCGAAGCCGCGCGCGATGGCTTGCGAGGTGAAGGCGACCTGCGGCTGCACGAGGGGGCCTCCCGAGCAGAAGTCAGACGCGCGGCCGCCTCCGCCGTGGAGCACGATGATGGCGCCCTGGGTCCATTGCGCTGGCGGGCCGCGCCACAGCAGCGAACGCTCGAGCCCTCCGATGGTGAGCGAGGCATGCGCCCAGCCTCCATCGACGCATGCAGCCTCAGCGCTCGTCAGCCCTCCATCGGTGCCGGCATCGAGTGAGCCCGCGTCGAACGAGCCCGCGTCAACGAGCCCGGAATCGCTTGCATCCGCACCGGCGTCGAGTCCTGCGTCTGTGCCCATGGTGCCGCACGCTGCGACGCTGACGACGAGCACGGGAAGCACCACGCGGATCAGTCGCATGGCGCCAGGAACACGCCGACACCGAAAAGGTGAAACGCGTTACTGGATGACCTTCGCCATGCGGAGCACGACGGTCTCGAACCGCACGCCCACCGCTTTCGAAGACTTCTCGTTGATCAGGATCTGCGGCTTGTCGCCGGCCATCGTCACGCCGACGGGGAAGTACGACTGCACGCTCTCGGCGTCGAGGCCGAGCGCGTAGAGCTGGTTGTCCTGTGCGACGTCCCAGATCGACTTCATCGCGGGGCCAGGCGTGCCGGGCACGACGAGGAGCGCGGACGCCTTGTTCTTGTCGATCTCTCCCTGCAGCTGCGCCTCGTCCTTGAAGTCGATGGCTACGAACTTCAGCGGGCGCTTTTTCACTTCAGTGACGCCGATCTCCTTGAGCGTTCCCATCAGCGCGCTGCGTTGCGCCGACGCTCCGGGCTCGGACGTCACCAGCACCACGAACGGGCCGGTCCCGCGCGAATCGAAGTTGGTGTCGTAGGTGAGCACCTTGAGCAGCACCGGGAGCGCAGCCTTGACGTCGACGTCTGCGCGAGCAGCGCTGGCGATCAACGCGAGTGCAAGGAAGCCCCACCGGAACGGCATCTGAAGCGAAGCGTAGCCTGACGCTCGTCGGCGGCTACAGTTCTGCCGTGGCTTCGAGACCGTTTGGCTTCCCACCATGTGCGACGACGGGCGTTGGAAGCCTGCCATTCACCGTGCCTGCTGAAGCGCTGGCTGCGGCACGCGAGGCCGACATCCCGTACGTGCCCGAATTGCTACAGCTCGATCCATCCGAAGGGCTGCTGCAGCGCATCACGAAGGGGAGTGAGCCGATTCTTCGCTTCCGGCTCCTGCTCGATCGTCCGAGGTGGGTGAAGGCGCAGCTCGTCGGCCCCACGACGCTGGGGACGCCAGACGCGAAGCAGCTCGTGATGCGCACCGCGGTGGAGAACGTGGTGCTGCTCGCGCGCGACGGGCACCAGGTGATCTTCTTTCTCGATGAGCCGTCACTGGCTCGCCACCCAACGGCGTCGCCCCAGGGGGCTCTGCTGAACCGCGAGCCGAACGGTGACGAGGAAGTGCTCGAAGCGATCCGCGGTGCAGGAGCCCTCGCCGGCCTTCACTGCTGCGGCAACACCGATTGGTCGCGCGTGCTCGGGTGGCCGCTCGACTTCATCGGCTTCGACGCGCGGCTGTCGATCGATGCGCTCACTGAAGATGGCGCTGCGTTTCGCCGCTACGTGCGCGCGGGTGGGGCGCTCGCGATCGGGATCATTCCGACGAGTGGCGCGCCGTATGTCGTGCGAGAGCTGGTCGATGCGGTGGAAGCGTCGCTGCGTGCGTCAATCCACAGCGCCGAGGAGTGCACGGCGCTCGTCGCGCGATCGCTGGTGACGACGGCGTGTGGGCTCGGTCTCGCGAGTGCAGCCGACGCGCGCAGAATCAACTCCGAGCTTCGGTCAGCTCAGGCGCTCCTTCGCGAACGCTTTGGTCTCGCTCCAGAAGCTCGCGCGTGATCGGCCCGATCGTGATCGGCTCCCCTCTGCGGGACAGGATCGGGGTGAGGGTTTGCGCCATCAGCTCTCGCGCTGGACGTTGACGCCGTTCGCTTCGACTGTTCTCGCGAACGGCCAGGCGATCTGTTTCCACCACCCACGCGGGACCGGAGCGTCGCAGCCGTAACTCGCTGGCCACTCCTTCGTGGTCGCGCGCGTTCCGAAGATCCGATCGACCCACGGAAACAGGCCCGAGAAGTTCACCTGCGCCTCACCCGCGTGGTGCCAGTGATGAAAGTGTGGCGTCGCGAGCACGTGCTCGAGAAGTCCGAAACGCAGCCGAACGTTCGCATGGAGGAAGACCGCCCACAGGCCGATGAACAGCACCAGCCCGCCGAAGGTCGCCTGCGAGAAGCCGAGCAAATAGAGCGGCACGAACTGCACCGAGCGCGTGATGGTCTGATCGAGCGGGTGCACGCGCAGCGACGCGAGCCAATCGAGGTGCTCACTCGAGTGGTGCACCGCATGAATGCGCCACATCGCCGGGAACGTGTGAAACGCGCGATGCATCCAGTAGCCGATCACCTCGACGATCAAGATCGCCTCGAGGAACTGCACGGCTCCGTGTTGTGACGCGACCGCGGCCTGCAGCGATTTGCTGACGAGAGGATCGACGAGCCCGACCGCGAGTCCGACTCCGATCGCCAGCGCGAGCTGTTGCAGCACGTGCGTCGCGAAGAAGTGCAGCACGTCGGTCTGCCAGCCGGTGCGCAGGATCTTCTGCTCCCGCAACGTCCAGATCCGCTCGAGCGGAACGAACAACATCGCCAGGAAGATCAGCGCCAGCGGGTTGCGGAGGAGCACGGTGAGTCGATGAGACACCCGCCGCGGGAATTAGTGAAAGTCGCCCAGCGCCTCGTCGATCACCGCGCTCATCGCCGACGACATTCCGAGCGTTTTGCGCTCGCTCACAGGCACCCACTTCCACTCCACGTAGCCGGGAGGCGGTTTGCCGAGCGCGCGAGCTCCGACCTTCACGGGAAACACGTGCAGGAAGAGATCGCGATGCGTCAGCGTGCGCTCGATCACCACCATCTCGGGGCCGATCGACGTCGTGCGTTTTCCGAGCAGCTTCTCGAGCGTGCCGGGCAGCTCGACACACGGCAGTTCCCACAGCCCGCCGAAGAGCCCCTTCTCTTCACGTCGGGCGAGCAGCACGTCCTTCCCTCGGCGCGCCACCGCGACCGCGAGCTCGAGCTTCTTGCGCTTCATCGCCTTGCGCGGAGGAGGCAGTTCATCGACGCGGCCGTGCGCCAGCGCCTTGCACTTCGCGCGCACGGGACAGATCAGACACAGGGGACTGGAAGGAACGCAGACGGTGGCGCCCAACTCCATCAGCGCTTGATTGAGATCGCCGGGCCGCGCGCCCTTCACCAGCTCGCCCGCGCGTTCCCACAACTTCGCTTCGCGCACCTTGTCCTGCGGCTGGCCTTCGATCTCGAACACGCGCGAGAGAACGCGCGCCACGTTCCCATCGACGATCGGGGTCTCCTGGTCGAACGCGATCGAAGCGACGGCTCCCGCGGTGTAGCGACCGAAGCCGGGCAGCTCGAGCAGGTCCTTCACCTCTCGAGGCACACGGCCTTTGTGTTCGGAGACGATCTGCTGCGCGGCGCGGTGGAGGTTCCGCGCGCGCGAGTAGTAGCCGAGCCCGGTCCACATCGAGAGAACGTCCGCGACCTCCGCGGCGGCGAGCGACTTGACCGTTGGGAATCGCTCGAGAAAACGAGACCAGTAGCCGATCACACGATCGACCTGCGTCTGCTGCAGCATCACCTCGCTGACCCAGACGCCGTAGGGATCTTTCGTGCGACGCCACGGCAGCTCGCGTTGGTGTTGGTCGAACCAGGCCAGCAACTCGGATCGCATGAAGGGCACGAACGGTGTACGCCACGCGCATGCTGAACGCGATCGCTCTCTCGGTGATCCTCGCCTCTCCGGCGGCCACCGACTTCGATCTCACGCAGTGGAACAAAGATCGCCTCACCACCAGCCGCGTCGGCATTTTCGTGCTCGGAGGCTGGGCCGTCGCCAACATGGGCAGCGGCGCGATCGGCTTCGCGGTCGAACAACAGAACGAACGCGTTCGCTTCATCCACCTCGGCAATCTGATCTGGAACTCCGTCAACCTCACGCTCGCGTTGATCTCGTTGATCAGCGAGTGGAACCAGGATCCCGCATCGCTCGACGCGAAGAAGTCACTGCTCGCCAGCGAACGACTCGAGAAGGTCTTCTTCATCAACGCCGGGCTCGATCTCGCCTACGTCGCGGGAGCGGCGTTCATGTGGCTCCGCGGCGAAGTGATCGGCGATCAGCGCATCGTCGGCTTCGGCCAATCGTTCCTCGTGCAGGGCGCGTTTCTGATCGTGTTCGACACCGTGATGGGCTTTCTGAACATGCGGCTCACCGATCGCTTGACCGAACATTTGAGCATCTCGGTTGCTCCTGGCGCCGTCACGCTGCGCTTCTGAAGGCTACGAAATCACGACGGAATTCGTCATCGCGCGGCACCCAAGTGAACACCTCTTCTCTCAGGTGCTGAGAGCCGCGCACCGAGGGAAATGACGCTGCGAAAACGAAAAGGTGCGACTCCTTTTCGCCAGTCTCGCGTTGGTCTTGAGCGCCTGCTCGATGGGGCTCGCCGAGTCGCAGGTCGTCACTGCGCCGCTCGGTCAGCCGCCTGAGACGGAGAGCGACGCCGGCGAAACGCAGACCGAAGATTCGGGCACGCCGATCGGCACCACCGATTCTGGAACGCCGATGACGGACGCGGGCACGCAGCCGATTGACTCCGGAACGCCAGCCGTCGACGCCGGAGTCGATCCCTGCGCGGGCATCACCTGCATGGCGACCGGCGCGCGGTGCGATCGCCAGCTGCAGCGGTGCGTGTGTGGTCCCGGCTTCACGGGTGATGGGACGATGTGCACTCCGGTGCCGGCGGGCAGCCCTGAGACGCGCACCTCGATGGAGATGTGCACCGCGTACCGCACGTCGCTCATGCGCCGTGACATGGGCGATGGCTTCACCAACACCACGAACACCTGCGACATGGGCTCGCTGTCTCGCAACGCGCTCGACGACGCGCTGACGCGGCTCAACTTCTTCCGCTGGCTCGCGGGCCTCGGTCCCGTCGGTGACGACGCGAATGGCAACCAGACCGGTCAGGCGTGCGCGCTGGTGTCCGCGTGGAATCCCGCTGGTCCGCAGGCGCACTTCCCGCAGTCGAGCGCCACTTGTTACACGCAGGCTGGCGCCTCCGGAGCGGGCTCGAGCAACATCGCCTGGGGCGCGCGCGACGCCGTCGACGCGATCGATCTGTGGATGATCGACTTCGGCAACGAGACCACCTTCGGTCACCGTCGCTGGTTGCTGAACCCGCCGTTGAATCCCGTCGGCATCGGTCACTACCGCGGCGGCAACAACTACGGCTCGGCGTCGTGCATCAGCGTCTTCGGCAGCTCGGGGAGTGGGCCGACTCCGCCGTTCGTGGCGTTCCCCCCGCCGGGCTTCTCGCCGACGTCGCTGACGCAGTGGCACTGGACCATTCACGGCAACATTCCGCTCGGGAGCGCGACCGTCACCGTCACGCGCATGGGCGATGGCATGGTGATGCCCACGCGCCTCGAGGTGCTCAATGGCAGCTACGGGCAGCCCGCGGTGGTCATCTTCAAGGACGGGTGGAACCCGGTCGCCGGCCAGACCTATCACGTGCGATTGCAAGGTCAGGGTGGACTTGGACTGGTCGAATACGATGTGAAGCCGACCGATTGTCCCTGAACCGTCTTCGCTGGGTGATTCTTGGAGTGGGTGTCGTCGCCGCCGTCGCGGCCGCTGGGTTCGTGTTCGCTCCGCGGCCCGCGGTGGTGTTGCATCGCGAGGTCTCGAAGTTCCAGACGCTGGTGGTCGTCGAGGAAGACGGCAGACGGTGTCTGCGCTTCGGTGATGGACCCAAGGCGTTGAACCAGACGTGCCGCACGTTGAGTCGGCCCGAGCGCGTCGAGCTCGACTACGCGCGGGCGATCGTCGCGCTGTCGCTCTCGCTCGAGCCATTTCCAAAGCGGGTGCTGGTGATCGGGCTCGGTGGTGGGTCGATCCCGACGGGGATCATCAACGCGCATCCCGATGTCGAGCTCGATGCGGTCGAGCTCGATCCCGCGGTCGTCGAGGTGGCGGCGAACTTCTTCGACTTCCAGACGACCAGGAGCGTGCACGTGTTCGCGGAGGACGGCGTGGCGTTCGTCGAGCGGGCGGCGAAGAACGAGGAGCACTACGATCTGATCGTGCTCGACGCGTTCGATGAGGCCGCGATGCCGGCGCCGTTCACGACTCCGGCGTTCGTCGAGCAGCTGTCGCGGATCACGGGGGAACGTGGAGTGGTGATCATCAACTCGT
>JAEUJS010000394.1 GCA_016792935.1 Archangium sp.
TTCTCCGCGACGGGCGAGTTGCTCTCGATGAGCAAGGACATCCAGCTGCCCGAGGCGGCGCACACGGAAGAGCTCACGCTCGCCCCCGTCGTGCAGGTCTCGCAGGCTGAAGTCGTCGTCTCCGGCACCACCATCGGCCGCGTCGACGACCTCGCGCGTGAGGACTACCTCAACATTCCCGCGCTCGAGGAAAAGCTCCGCGAGATGAAGAAGCAGTTCGAAGACCTGCACAACCAGGCCGGTGATCAGGGCGCCTTCAAGGGCGACGTGAACATCCAGGCCGACAAGCAGGTGCAGTTCCGCATCATCAAGAAGGTGATGTTCAGCTGCGCGTCGGCTGGCTACGGCAACATCTCGTTCGCGACGATGTCTGCTGGCTCTGGCGACGAGAAGAAGCCCGAGACGGCTTCTCGCTGAGCGGACCACACTCGCTGATGGAACCGGTCCTCGGAGAGAAATCTCCGGGGCCGTTTCGTTTTGGGCTGGCCGGTGCTAACCGCTCGCGCGCATGTCACTGAGCGAGCTCAAGCAGTACCTCGACCCGACGTACCTGATTCAGACCTTCGGCTACGTGGGTCTCACCGCCATCGTGTTCCTCGAGACGGGCGCGCTGGTGTTCTTCCTGCCGGGCGACTCGCTGTTGTTCATGGCGGGTCTGTTCGCGGGTGAGGGCACGCTGAACATCCTGGCGCTGTGGGGCCTGTTGATTCCGGCCGCCATCATCGGAGACGCCACCAGCTACATCATCGGCGCCAAGATGGGCCCGGCGCTCTTCAACAAGCCCGATTCGAAGCTCTTCAAGCCGGCGCACATGAAGGCGGCGCAGGACTTCTACGAGAAACATGGTGGCAAGGCGATCATCCTCGCCCGCTTCATGCCCATCGTGCGCACCTTCGTCCCGGTCGTCGCGGGCATCGGCAAGATGCCGTACCGCCGCTTCGCCACGTACAACATCGTGGGCGCGCTCTCGTGGGTGATCTCGATGACCATCATGGGCTACTTCCTCGGCGGCATCGAGCTGGTGAAGAAGCACCTCGAGAAGGTGATCATCCTCATCATCTTCCTCTCGATCCTGCCCGGCATCATCGCGTGGTTCCGCGCGCGCGGTGCGAGCAAGAACGATCCGCCGAAGACCGATGGCGGCGCTGAGCGCTCGGCGCCTCCCGCTGCGTGACGCATGACTGACGCTTTCGAGCGTGCGCGTGTTGCGGTGAAGCGGCTGAAGGTCTTCCCGCTGCCCCCGGTCGTCCTGCTGCCGGGCTCGGCTGCGCCGCTGCACATCTTCGAGCCGCGCTACCGCGAGCTCGTGAAGGACGCACTCGCGTCGGACTCGTTGTTCGCGCTCGCGCAGGTGATGCCCGGTCAGGAGTCGCTCCTCTCTGGACGCCCTCAGCTCGAGGAGATGGTCTGCATCGGCACCATCACCATGAACGAGCCGCTCGAAGACGGCCGCTACAACCTGGTGCTCGTCGGCGTCGCGCGCGCGCGGTTGGTGCGTGAGCTCCCGCTCGTTCATCTCTATCGGGAGTTCGAGGCCGAGCTCATCGAAGACGCCGCGGTCGCTCCGGGTGAAGACGAGAACCTGCGCCGTGCGGTGGTCGAGCTCGTCGCGCGCGTGCCGCAGCAGGTCGGGCAGCGTGTCGCGCAGGTCACTTCCCGGGTGAGCGGAGGGCATCTCGCTGACGTGGTGGCGAGCACCTTCATGCAGGACCCGTCGCAGCGCTATGAGGTGCTGCGCGAGACCGACGTGCACGTGCGCATGGAGATCGTCACCGAGGAGCTGCTCGGTGTGGTTGGTCACCTGAAGCCGAAGAAGCCCGAAGGCCTGCTGAACTGATCAACCCTCTTCCGTGTCGCCCTGCGAGATCGGCGGCGTCTGCGGCTGCGACGCCGGCTGCGGCTGCGGCTGAGCCTGCGGGAGCGGCGCCACGAAAGCGCTCGCGTTGAGCTTCCAGCCGAACTCGGTGCGCGCCGCGCTGGTCTGGAGGCTGAGCTTGAAGACCTTCGACGCACCCATCGGGCAGCACACCTGGAAGCTGCGGTGCACGACGCGGAAGACGTTGTCCTGCGACGCTCCGATGGGCACCTGCATCCAGCCACCGTGCGGGCCGCGCACCTTGAGCATGGGCGGCGCTCCTTCGAACGGGAACGCCTCCTCGCCAGCGGGCTGCTCTTGCGTCACCCAGCCATTGTTCTTCGTGCGGTCGGCGGTGCAGTGCACCTCGAGTTGATCGAGCGGTTGATCGACTCCCATCGGCTGGCGCAGGCGCACGTTGGCGCAGGTCTGCTGCGGCGAGACGTAGAGCGTCGCCTCGTCGACCAGCGACTCGGTCGGAATCGCGCCGGGCGTGCGTTCGCGCTCGTTCCCCACGTAGGTGTAGGTGGTCTGCGTCGCGGTGCGGGGCACACCGGTCTGGGCGTACGCCTGATCAGGTCGCGCACGGCGACGGCAGCCGGTGGACACCAGGGTCAGCGAGACGAGGACGAGAACGGTCGAGAGGCGAGCCATGACTGATGGTTGCCGGTCCGCCCGAGAGCGATCCAGGTCACGGGTCGGTCGTGCCGAACGCCGAGAGCGGAGTCAGCAGATAGTCCACGCCCGGTCGATGGCAGCCCGCGCAGCCGTTGTCGGTGCCCTTCAGGAAGTACTCGTTCAGTGACGGGTCGAAGCCCTCGAAGAACCGCCACCCATCCTCGAGCTTCCAGTCGATCGCCCAGCCAGTGCGCTTCGTCCCCGGCCCGTCGAAGAGCTCCTTGAGCGCGATGCTGCCCACCGGAAACGTGGTGTCACCGGCGCGCAGCGACTGTTCCAGCGTGGGGTTGATGAACGTGCGCACCGTCGAGTGCGGACCGGCAGACCGATGCGGCGCGGGCTCTCGCGACCACGTGCGGTATTCGCCGGAGCGCGCGAGCTCGAGCATCGCCTCCAGCTCCGGATCCCGTGTCGTCGTCGAGGGCGCGCCGCACGCGGAGAGCACGACGACCAGGGGGAAGACGACACGCACCTCGGCGATACGCGTCATCGCGTGCATTGGTTACGCGACAGCGCGCCGCCGCGTGCACTGGTTCCGCGCAGGAGCACAGCTTCTCTTCGGCAGGGACGACGCCCGACGACCGGCGTAGGGTCCGAAACATGAGACTGGTGAAGCTCGGGCTCGCAGCGGTGAACACCACGGTCGGCGCGTTCAGCAAGAACGTCGATCGCGCGGTCGCGATGGCGAAGGACATGGCGGCGCAACACGTCACCGTCGCCGTCTTTCCGGAGCAGCTCGTCGGTGGCTACCCGCAGGAAGACCTCGTGCAGTGGCAGCGCTTCGTGGACCGCCAGTGGGCCGAGCTCGAGCGCTTCGCTTCCGAGACCGCGTCGCTGGCCATCGTCTCGTGCCTCGGCGTCACCGTCGCCCACCAGGGCCTTCGCTACAACTGCGCGGCCGTCGTCGCGGGCGGGAAGATTCACGGCCTCGTGCCGAAGGAAAAGCTGCCCACCTACAACATCTTCTACGAGGGCCGGACCTTCGCCCGCGGCAACCCCGGCATGAAGGAAACGCACCGCGGTGTTCCGCTCGGCGATTTCCTCTTCGGCTTCGACTTCGGCGTGCTGGGCGTCGAGGTCTGTGAAGACGTCTGGAGCGCCGACGGCCCCATGCGTCGCCGCGCGTATTCAGGCGCGGAGCTGATCTGCAATTTGTCGGCGTCTCCGTTTCGCATCGGCGTCGAGGGCACGCGCAGGGAGCTCGTCTCGACGCGCGCGGGAGACCACCAGAGCACCATCGCCTACGTGAACCAGGTCGGCGCGCAGGACGGCCTCATCTTCGACGGTGGCGGTTTCGTGAATCAGAACGGGCGCATGTTGCTGACGCTCCCGCGCTTTCAGCAGACGTGGCAGGCCGTCACGTTCGATCTCGATCGCACGCTGCGGCTGCGCACCGAGAACACCACCTGGCGCGACGACCGGAAGATCTACGCGCAGACGCACGCCGTGGTGCCGGTCATCAACGTCACCGACTTCAAGAGCAAGCGCGACGCGCTGACGTTCTCCGCGCCCGCGGGGCGCAGCTTCTTCCTCCCCGCGGAAGGCGTTCCCGTCACCGCGCGCGAGCGGTACTGCGAAGATCTCCTCGACGCGCTCGCCATGGGCATCGGCGACTATTACGAGAAGACGAAGGGCTTCAAATGCCTCGGCATCGCGCTGTCGGGCGGGCGCGACTCGCTGCTGACGTTGCTCATCGCGCATCGCTACGCGAGCAAGGCGAAGGTGCCCATCGAGACCTTCTACATGCCGACGCGCTTCAGCTCGCAGGGCACGCGTGACGCCGCGGCGCTCATCGCGAAGGAGCTCGGCGTCTCGTTCACCGTCATCAGCATCGACGAGGCGTTCGAGCGCGAGATGACGGCCACCAAAGAGATGCTCGGAGAGGGCCGGCCGCTCACCCCCATCACGCTGCAGAACATTCAGGCCCGCCTGCGCGCGCAGCGCATGTGGAACTGGGCGAACACCAGCGGCGGGCTCTTCCTGCAGACGGGAAACATGTCGGAGAAGGCGGTCGGCTACACCACCATCGGCGGCGACCTGATGGGAGCCCTCGCCGTCATCTCGAACTTGCCGAAGACCGTCGTGATGTACCTGCTCGACTACCTGACGGAGAAGACGGGGCTCGCGGGCATCAAGGCCGTCACCGCGCGCCCGGCGGGACCCGAGCTGATGCACAACCAGGTCGGAGAAGACGAGCTGATGCCGTTCCCGATCCTCGATGCGTGTTTCCACCTCTTCGCGGGCGAGAAGATGGGCCCGGCCGACGTGGTGCTCGCGGTGCGCAGCATCTTCCCCGAGCTGAGCGCGGAAGTGGCCGAGGCCCACGTGAAGAAGTTCGTCCGGCTCTTCACCATCAGCATCTACAAGTGGGTGCAGTCACCCATCTCGCTGCACGTCGGAAATCTCGATCTCGACCGCGAGCGCGCGTTGCAGCTGCCGGTGGTGACGCAGACTGAGTGGTGATGGTCACGGCGCGTTTCTCCGCTGGTCGCTGGGCAGCGTCGATCGCGATCTGCCTCGTGGTCGCGGTGGTGGCCTTCGCCTTCTCTGCCGTGTTTGGAGAGCAGCCGCTCGATTTCTCCGAGGTGGGGCGCGCGGGTTCGACCGACGAGCTGATCTTCTATTCGTTGCGGCTTCCGCGCGTGGTGCTGGCGGCGCTGGTGGGCGCGGCGCTCGCGGCGTCGGGGGCGACGTTGCAGTCACTGCTCCGCAACCCCCTGGCGGATCCCTTCGTGCTCGGCGTCTCGGGCGGCGCAGCGCTCGGAGCCACCATCGCGCTCGCCTTCGGCGTCTCGGCGGCCGCTTCGATTCCCGGGCTCGCCGCGGTGT
>JAEUJS010000049.1 GCA_016792935.1 Archangium sp.
GCGCTCGCTGCGGCGCTGCTCGCCGTGAGCCGGGAAGGTGCCCAACAGCGGGTGCTCGAGAACGGAGCGCTGCTCGAGATCGCTGCGCGGGCACTCCGCTCGACCTGATAGGTCACGAGCACTCCGCATGGACCTGTCTCACCTCAACCCACCGCAGCGGGAAGCCGTGCTCACCACGGAAGGGCCGCTGCTCGTCCTCGCGGGTGCGGGCTCGGGCAAGACGCGCGTCATCACGCACCGCATCTGCCACCTGCTCGACAAGAAGGTGCCGGCGCGCTCGATCCTCGCGGTGACCTTCACCAACAAGGCCGCGGCCGAGATGAAGGAGCGCGTGGTCCACATGGCGGGCCAGCGCGGCACGGGGGTGACGCTGAGCACGTTCCACGCGTTCGGCGCCGAAGTGCTGCGTGAACACCTCCACAAGCTCGGTTGGCCCAAGCGTTTCGCGATCGTCGACACCGGAGATCAGATCGCGCTCGTCCGCCGCGCGATGAAGGAACGGCAGATCGACGACAAGACCTTCGACCCGCGCAAGGTGCTCACGCTGATCAGCCGCGCGAAGAACTCCGGCACCGAGCCGCAGCCGCGTTCCGCGAAGAGGGTCATCAACGAAGACGGCGACGAAGAAGAAGATGACGGCGGAGAGCTCGAGCTCGCGGCGCACATCGTCTTTCCGCTCTACCAGCTCGCGCTCAAAGCGCAGGGCGCCGTCGACTTCGACGATCTGATCGTCTTCCCGTCTCGCCTCTTCGAGAAGTACCCCGACATCAAGACCGCGTACGCGAATCGCTTTCGCTACATCATGGTCGACGAGTACCAGGACACGAACAAGGCGCAGCTCGATCTGCTCCGGCACCTCGGCGACTCGCACCACAACGTGTGCGTGGTGGGCGACGATGATCAGTGCATCTACTCGTGGCGCGGAGCCGAGGTGCGCAACATCCTCGACTTCGAAAAGCTGTTCCCCGGCGGCAAGGAAGTGCGCCTCGAGCAGAACTACCGCAGCAACCAGGTGATCCTCGACGGAGCCAACTCCGTCATCGAGAAGAACCCCGCCCGCCGCGCCAAGCGCATGTGGAGCGAGACCAAGGGCGGCCCGAAGATCACGCTGTGCGCCGCTCCCAGTGAGGAAGACGAAGCGCGCTGGGTCGCGAGCGAGGTGAAGCGCGAGCTGATGCACGGCGTTCGCAGCGACGAGATCGCGATCCTCTACCGCGTGAACGGCCAGTCGCGCTTCCTCGAGGAATTCCTGCGCGAGCGAGAGGTCCGCTACGACGTCGCGGGCGGGTCCGAGTTCTTCGATCAACGCGAAGTGAAAGACGTGATCGCGTACTTCAAGGTGATCGCGAACCCCAAGGACGAGATCTCGTTGCTGCGCATCATCAACACGCCCGCGCGCGGCATCGGCGACGTGACGATGGAACGCCTCACCGCGTGGGCGCTGGAGAACGAGATCCCGCTCTGGAAAGCGCTCGAGCGCGCGGCCGAAGTCGAGACGTTGCCCAAGGGCGCGGCGGAGAAGATCGCCGAGTTCGTCGCGCTGATGGATCGCTACCGCAAGCGCTTCACGGTGGGGCTTCAGCCCGGCGGCGCCGCCAGCAAAGGCGGGCGCGAAGACGGCCCGGGCACTGAGTCCAAAGACACGAAGAAGAAGGGCCCGCGCGGCAGCCTCTCCGAGACCACGTATGAGCTGCTGCAGGAGATCGATTTCATCGCGCAGGCCAGGGCGCTTGCTCCGTCACTCGCGAGCGGTGATCGCAAGGCGCAGGCGGTGAAGCACGTGCTCCAGTCGCTCGAGAACTACGAGAAGCGCGAAGGGCCGAAGGCGTCGCTGTTGACGTATTTGAATCGCCTCTCGCTCGACACCAAGGACGACGAAGACGAGCACCAGCACAGCGCGGGTCGCGTGACCTTGATGACGTTGCACGGAGCGAAGGGGCTCGAGTGGAAGCTGGTCTTCATGGTGGGGCTCGAGGAAGATCTGCTCCCGCACTCGGGCATGCAGGGCGAATTGCCGAACCCCGAAGAGGAACGCCGCCTCTGCTACGTGGGCATGACGCGCGCTCGAGAACGACTGGTGATGACGCGCGCGGTGACGCGGATCAAACGGGGCAGGGAAGTGCCAAGAACGCCCAGCCGCTTCCTCGCCGATATTCCTGAGCAACTTTGCGATGTTGTGGACCTGGCTTCGGCACCCAAAGGTCCGCCCACCGAAAAGGAACAGAGCTTCTTCGCCAACCTTCGCGAGAAGCTGAAGCAAGAGCGCGAGAAGACAGGGACTGGCCTTGACACTCAGGAAAGGGACGGGTAGCAGGGCCGCCCTTTCGTCTCTTCTCCCGAGGTTTCAGGTCATGGTTTCCCAGCGTACGTACAGCGCGAAAGCGAAGGACATCAAGCACGAGTGGCACGTCATCGACGTCGCCGACAAGGTGCTTGGCCGTGTCTCGAGCCAGATCGCGAGCCTGCTCAAGGGCAAGCACAAGGCGATGTACACCCCGTCGATCGACACCGGCGATCACGTCGTCGTGATCAACGCCGAGAAGGTGAAGATCACCGGCAACAAGCCGACCCAGAAGATGTATTACCGGCACCCGAAGGCGGGCTTCCCCGGAGCGCTCAAGTCGTCGAACTACGAGACGCTCCAGCGCCGCCACCCGGAAGAGATCATCGAGAACGCGGTTCGCCGCATGCTCCCGCGCAACGCGCTCGGTCGCCAGATGATGACCAAGCTCCGCGTGTACGCCGGAGACAAGCACCCGCACGGCGCGCAGAAGCCCGCCGCCAAGCAGATCACCGTCGCTTAAAGAATTAAGGAATTCGCACAATGGCCAAGTCAGGCACTGATGGTTTCTACGCAACCGGCCGCCGCAAGGAAGCCACCGCCCGTGTGTGGGTGAAGACCGGTTCCGGCAACATGATCGTCAATGGTCGCCCGTTGAACGAGTACTTCGGTCGGGAGACGTCGATCATGATCATCAACCAGCCCCTCCAGGTGCTGGAGCAGATCAACAAGGTCGACATGACGGTGAACGTGCGCGGTGGTGGCCTCTCGGGCCAGGCCGGCGCGATCCGTCACGGTCTGTCGCGCGCGTTGACCCGGTTGAACCCGGAGTTCCGCTCGCCGCTCAAGAAGGCCGGCTTCCTTACCCGTGACTCCCGCGCCGTCGAGCGCAAGAAGTCGGGTCAGCCGGGAGCGCGTCGTCGCTTCCAGTTCAGCAAGCGCTAAGCACCTTCCGATTTCGGAATTTTCCGGGCTGGCATTCCTCGCGGGATGCCAGCCCTTCGTATTTTTCCAGCCTCACGTACACACGTGACAGTGCGCGGGCTCGCGGTGCTACCGTTCGAGCCATGGAGCTCAACGAGATCCTCACCATCGCGTTGCGAGGCGGAGCGTCGGATATCCACCTCAAGGCCGGTCTTCCCCCCATGTTCCGCGTGGACGGCCAGCTGGTGCCGCTCAAAGACGGCAAGCGCCTGCCTCCCGAAGAAGTGGCCCGCATGGCCTTCGGGATCATGAATGAGTTTCAGAAAGAGAAGTTCAAGCAGAGCAACGAAGTCGACCTCGCCTACGGCGTTCCGGGGCTGGGCCGCTTCCGCGTGAACGTGTTCCAGCAGCGCGGAACCATCGGCGCGGTGCTTCGTGTGATTCCGTTCAAGATCATGTCGATCAAGGAGCTGATGCTCCCGGTCGCGCTCGAGAAGATGTCGCTCGAGGAACGCGGGCTGATTCTCGTCACCGGCACCACCGGCTCCGGTAAGTCGACGACGCTCGCCGCGATGATCGATCACATCAACTCGAGCGACACCAACCACATCATCACCATCGAAGACCCGATCGAGTTCCTCATTCGCGACAAGCGCTCGATCATCAACCAGCGCGAAGTCGGCGTGGACACGATGAGCTTCTCGCAGGCACTGAAGTCCGCCCTACGCCAGGACCCCGACGTCATCCTCGTCGGCGAAATGCGAGACATGGAGACCATCGAGACGGCGCTCCACGCCGCGGAAACCGGTCACATGGTGATGTCGACGCTCCACACCTTGGATGCGTCGGAGACGATCAACCGCATCATCTCGGCGTTCCCTCCGCACCAGCAGAAGCAGATCCGCATTCAGCTGGGCTCGGTGCTCAAGGGCGTCGTGTCACAGCGTCTCGTGCCGCGCGCTGACGGCAAGGGCCGCGTCGCCGCCGTCGAGATCATGAAGGCGACCGCGCGCATCAAGGAGATGATCGAAGACAAGGACCGCACCAAGGAGATCCCCGACGCCATCGCGCAGGGTCACATCTCGTACGGCATGCAGACCTTCGATCAGTCGCTCATGCAGCTCGTACGCTCGAACCTGGTCACGTACCAGGAGGCCCTGCGGCAGGCGACGAACCCCGACGACTTCGCGCTCCGCTTCCAGGGCATCAGCTCGACGTCGGATGCGAAGTGGGACGACTTCGATGGCAAGCCGGGCGAGGAAAAGCACGCTCCGGGAAGCGCCGCGTACGTCGCTGCGATGAACAACACCGCCGGTCGTGCGCCTGCACCGGCTGGAGCGCCTGCTCCGGGTGCGCCGCCTCCGCCGGCTGCTGCGCGTCCTCCCGCTCCGCCGCCTCCGCCTGCTGCTCCGAAGCCGGCCGCGGCTCCGGCCGCAAAGCCCGACG
>JAEUJS010000485.1 GCA_016792935.1 Archangium sp.
CGCATGGCGCGCGTGTTCGAGAACGAGTACCTGGCGACGCGCACCGCGGCTCAGCAGAACGCGATCGCGACGAACCTGATGTTCGGCATCGCGGGGGCGCTCGCGGTCGCCGCGATCGTCGTCATCATCATGACGCGGTGAGGGCTTCTCAGGCCGAGCCGCCCAATTGCTCGCGCGACGCCTGAAGAGTTCCTCAGGTCAACCTTGAAAACCAAGGGCCACTCATTGAGACCGCAGAACAAGCTTGCCGGCAAGGACGACGGCGTCGGCTCCAGCGGGCCCCTGCACAATCACAGCTATCCCTGTGTCCCTCATCTCTACCTCCAGTTGGGGGTACTCATCGGAATCGATGCGCACTTCCAACTCCTGCTGAGGCTGGATCGGGTACTCCCCACCCCATGGCTCAAGGCACAGCCTTCGAGGTTCATTCGTAGTGTTCCGAACTGCGAGTGAGAATAAGCTCATGGTCGACTCTGGAGATTGAGAATGTGTTGCATCAAGTCAGCGCGCGCCTGCGCAGTGTCGGTGCCCTTCACGCCCTCGCTGGCTAGCTTTTGATAGAAATCAAGGGCCTTTTGGACCTTCGCCGGATCCAGGGACCGCGCCTTATCACTGGTCATATTGCGTATGGCCTCTCGTGCTCCCTCTGCTCGCTGCCCCCATAGGGCTCTTCCCCAGGCCTCAAAGCCCGGCCAAGGAACTCCGCGTCGCGCGGCGCTCTCTGCAAGGCGCTTCGCAGCATCGCCGCCGCACATGCTCAGCGCAGGAGCAGCCGGCAAGAGCGAAGCAAAGGCGCTAATGCTTGCCAAGGTTGCCAGTCCGAGAGCGGCGCCCGCACCAACACCGAGGCTGCGGTTGGCTTGGTCCTGCATCGTCATCTTCCCCTCGAACATCAGCTGCCCTTCGACAATCGCGTCGCCGTAGGCGGCCGGATCTCGACCGTTGAAGTCGACGAAGTGCACAGGGTTGTTCAGCGCATAGCTGTAGGCCGGCAGCGAATGACCCGCGTACGCGTACAGCACATGAGAGTACGGGTCGCGCTGGATGGGCTCGGGGGCCGTGTAGCGGCCGAGCTCAGGGTCATAGAAGCGATGACCGTTTTCGTACAGGTCGGTCTCGGCATCGAAGTACTGGCCCGGAAAGCGGTGCGCAGTCCAGAGCGGCGCCACCTGCTCCGTGACGTCGACCAGCAGACCGCCGGGCCCCCCGTTGTTGACGGCGACGACAGCGAGCACGTTGCTCGCGCCGGGGATGAGATCGACTTCGACGGTGACTGGCTGCCACCAGTAGGCTGTGGAGGATGCCACCAACGTCCCGTTGACGTAAGCGGTGAACGCGTCGTCCGCCGTCAGCGTGAGCGCGGCCCTGCCGCCGGCCGCTGAGAACGTCTTGCGGAAATATGCGGTCCCGGTGTCGCCGTTGGTGCGCGAATCTCGGTACCAAATCCACCGCGCCGGAGTGCCAGAGGGGAAGGAGGGCGCCGGAGTCCACGGCGTCGCTCCGTGAGCGCCCTCATCGAAGGGGCCGGACCAGGAGCTGTCATCGAAGCCGGGATTCTGCCACCCGGCGTCTGGACTCACGGTCGTCGATTGCTTCCAACTCATGTCGGTGCCCCAGTGCGCAGCGTTCTCGAAGCGGCGGTACTCGTATCGCCGCATCTGCACGCCGCGGTAGCTCTGGGTCGTGCTGCAGTTGCCCTGAGCGTAGTGTGTGCCCGTCCCGCTCCAGTCATACACGTACTGGCTCAGGCCAGACGACGAGCTTTCGGTCATCCAGTCGCTGTACTGGTTGCCGCGCATCCAGTGCGTGAACGGCGCCACGAAGCTCGACTTGGTCTGCGATGTGGCTGCGTCGACGAAATAGACAAAGTCGCGGCTGACGTCGAAGCTACAGTTCCGTTCGAGGTCGAGAAGGCTGTAGTAGCCGCGGAGCTGCGTGGTCATTCCCTGCGCCGCATACGTCGGCTGAGAGAACTGCCCGAACCACTGCGCTGTGGTGTACGGAGAGCTCGACGCGTTCCACCACTCGACCGCATTGACCCGACCGAAGGGGTCATACTCTCCGACGCCCGCGACCTTCCCGCGGCTGTTGAGCATCAGCACGGGCTTGCCGATGTGGTCCGTAACGAGAAAGTAGAAGTCGCAGGCAGGCAACGAGCCGTCGGTCACTCGCGGGCACCTGCCCGTGCGGTCGGCCGCGCGCGCGAACGAGCTGCTGAACTTCGCGCGCAGCTGCGCGACTGGCCGGCCATCGAGCCACACGTATTCGTCTATCGGATGCTCGGTGGCGCTCAGGTCCTTCAGGCCGCGGTCTTCGAGCATCTGCCTCTGCGTGTCGTAGAAGAACTCGTCGCGCACGTCGTTGACCGGGTAGACCTTTGCGACTCGCCGGCTCCAAGCGTCGTGCACGTAGGTCCACGTCGCGTCAATGGGCGTCGTCCAACTCGAGCCGGCCGTCGGCCACGCCCGCCGCGAGATGCTCGACACCGCAGTGTCAGCGCCCGGCGCGTCGTACTCGAAGTGAAGGTAGTCGCCGTAGGTGCCGTTGCCGGTGGTCGTCGGCCAACGCTTGAAGGTCGTCCGGCCGTCGCGGTCGTACGCGTAGTGGTGGGCCGCAGCCGTGTCGCCCCACGGCCCGTCCATCTCGAGCTGGTCGGGCCGCGGCGCCGCGTAGTAGCTCGACGTCACTGCGCTCCCGCAGCAGGCGTCCACAATCCACTGCGTTCTGTTCCCGCGAGCGTCGTAGCTGTACTGGTGTCCTGCTTGGTAGCCGCCGGTGGTCGAGAAGTTCGGAACGCTGGCGCTCCGCAGCCGCGTCGCCGAGTCGTACTCGAAGACTTCGGTCTGCGCCGACGACGAGCCTTTGAGGCACGTGCGTGTCTCGGCAACCTGGTCGGCCCTCCAGACATAGGTGCGCCGGTAGATGTCGCCCTGATAGCCCGATGTGCCGTAGCCCACCGTACCGCTCTGCACGCGCAGAGCCCTTAGACGTCCTGTCTTGTCTGAGCTCCCCGAGAACGAAGACGGGCAGTCCGAACTTGGCGCGGCCTGCGAGTTGTCACCGAGCATGTACTCGACAGTGCCGGTCGTCGCGCTCGTCACGAAGTTCATGACGTATCCACGAAGGCCACCGAAGGGCTCCCAGACGACGTTGCTCAGCAGCGTCTGTGAGCTCCAAGCGCTGCCCGACCACTCATCGACGGAGACGCCCGAGATTCGGCGCGAGCTCGACCCATAGCTGTACGTAACCTTGCGGCCGTGGGGGTACGTCACCGTCTCCAAGTCACCCGCCGCGGTGTAGCCGTAGAGCGTGTGCGTCGTGGTGTCGGAGCCGCCGCTCGCGGTCGGGTCCACGCCCGTGCAGCTCTGACCCGCGCGCTTGCGAAGCTCCTTCGCGAGGTAGCCCTCGGGCGTGTAGCTGTACCACGTCTCGAAGAGCGGGTCGGTCACCTTGGCGAGCCTGCCACCCTGGTTTGCAACGGTGCCGCACGGAGGAGTCGCGGTGTCGTAAGTCAAACCATAGACTTGGACCTGAGACGACGACGTGGCTTCATTGACGCTGCTGAGTCGTCCAAGTCCGTCGTAGACATAGAGTATGTGCTTCGCGGCCGCCGCCATCTCGGACGTCTGCTTTCGCGTGACATTGCCGAGCGCGTCGTGCTCGAAGCGAACGACGCCGCGGCCGCTCCCGGCGTCTCCGGTGTTCGGAAGCTCGGCTTGAACGAGGTTCCCGAAGTCATCGAACTTGAAGTCCGACGCCGAAGAGTCGCACGTCGACAGGCCGCCAGTATTGAGCGCGCATGAGCTGAAGCTCGTCAGCGAAGCGGCGCAGCCGCGCGAGACACGGCTCACGTTGCCGCTCGCGTCATAGTCGAAGCAGCTGCGCTCGCCCGTCGTGCCGCCGTCAGGGTAGACGTCGAACACCGCCGGGCGGTCGGCGCGGTCGAACTCGAGCCAGGTGCAGAGAGGAGACTTCGAGCCGTCTGGAGCATTGCGGCAGAACGTCGGAGCGGTGAGGTTGTAGGCGACACTGCGGGCCGTCGGGTTGTCGGCACCGTCGAAACCGCGGGTGAGCTTGAAGCTGCCACTGCCCTCGCCCACCTGAGACCAGGTCGGCCTCAAGTGCGAGTCGGCGGCGAACTTCTGAATGCGGCGCACTTCGTTGCTGCCACCGGCGTAGTCCACCGCGTCAACCTGCTTCAGCGTCTCGTCGGGCCAGAAGTCGAGCACGAGGCGCTCGCTCCAGCTCGAGCCGTTCGCAGTCGTGGCCTTGGCCACCCACTTCGGCAGCTTGCTCCACTGCGCGGTGTCGTTGCACGAGCCATACGTCGAGCCCTCGCGATGGCAGATGACGAGATAGCTCCCTCCCGGGTACTGGACGCGGGTCAGCTCTCCGTTCTCGTAGCTGAAGTTCCAGGTGTTGGAGTTGCGGGTGAGAGACGTCACGCGGTGAGCGTCGTAGGTGTAGGTCGTCGCGACGCTGTTGTTGACGTCGGTAACGACGGTGGGGTCGCCCTCGGCCGTGTAGCCGGAGAACTGCGTCGTGAGCGCCGTGCTGTTGCAGCCGGCGGTGTAGCGCTTGACCTGAGACAGCTTGCCGGCGTTCGGGCTGCTGTCGCTGGTGCTGTAGTAGGTGAGCTCGGTGATGGGGGCCGTGCCCGAACAGCCCGAGGCGCCGGTCGACGTAACGACGCACGGGCCCTCGATCGCGACGACGCGGCCGAGCGGGTCCGGCGACCCCATCGAGCAAACCGGCGACGTCTTCAAGAATGTTGCGACCCATCTGAACTCGGGAGTGCCGTTGATGAGCAGCGTCGTTCCGTAGTCGAAGACAGCATCCACCTGCGAGCTGGCTCCCGAATAGCGATAGATGG
>JAEUJS010000501.1 GCA_016792935.1 Archangium sp.
AAGCAGCTGCGCGCAACGTGAAGCAGCGATCGCCGTAACGGTGAGCTTCGATCGCGGCGTGACCTCGTCGCACGTGGTGGTGACCGTCACCGGCGGAGACAAGACGCGCAGCACGCAGTGCATGGCCGTCGCGGGTCAACGCGTGCTCGACGTGGGCGTCGCGCAGGGGGACTTCCCCGACAACGTGATGATCAGCGCTGAAGGCTTCAGCGAAGAGACGTGCACCACGAAGACCGAGCCCCTCGAGAACGCCGTCGCCATCGAGCGCCGCTTCCGCAAGGGGCTGATCATCGACGCGCCGTTGTTGCTGCGCACCGTGCGTCCTGGCGTCGAGACGACGTGCGCCAACGGACTCGACGACGACGCAGACGGCCAGACTGACTGTGCCGATCTCGACTGCACCGATCGCTCGTGCAGCACCGGCAACGTCTGCATCGCGGGCCAGACGTGTCAGAACGGCTCGTGTCAGGGCGGAGCGCAAGTGACGTGCACCACGCCTCCGTCGACGTGCTTCATGAACGCCGGCCTGTGCGTGGTCGATGCCGGGTGCCGCTACGTGCCGCAGGTCGGAACGATGTGCGACGACGGCAACGACTGCACCACCATGGACTCCTGCGGGAGCAACGGAGATTGCGGCGGTCAGGTGCGCCAGTGCACGCAGCCTCCTCCAGGTCCGTGCTGGTTGGCCGCGGGCGTGTGCGTGAACGACGCGGGCTGCATGTATTCACCGGCGGTCGGAAATTCGTGCGCCGACTCCGACAACTGCACGGTGATGGATTCGTGTCTCGCCGACGGTGGCTGCGAAGGCACGCGCGTGAACTGCGCTCCGCGTGAGTGCGCGATGCCGACGGGAACCTGCACTGGCGATGGCGGCTGCCTCTACGCGCCGTTCGATGCGGGCATCAGCTGCGGCGACGCGGGCTCGTGCAACATGCAGGGCGGTTGTCTGCCGCCCTTCCCGTTCGTTCCTTCCAACGTGCAGATCAACGAAGTGCCGACGCCCTCGAGCGGCAAGGTGACGGTCAACTGCAACCTGACCATCGACACCAGCGGCCCCGTCGGTCCCACCATCGCGAGCTGCCCGGGCCAGCCTGCCTTCGGAGCCGCGGTCATCACGCAGAACGGCGGCCTCTCGACGCTGGTGTTGTCGGCCGCGGATCTCGAAGTGAGCGGCAACTTCACGCTCAACTTCACCGGCTCACGTCCGGTGATCCTGATCTCGATGAAGGACCTTCTGGTGCTCGGGGCGATCACCACCAGCGCTGGCGCGCAGAGCTGCATGGGCAGCGGCGCGGGCGGCAATGGCAGCGGCACCGTGTACAAATCTGGCGGTGGCGGTGGCGGCTTCGCGACGGCGGGCGGTGCCGGGGGCAACGTCACCAACGGCCCCGCGGGAGGAAGCCCGGGCGTCATCAACCTCGGCACGCAGCTTCGCGGCGGCTGTCAGGGCGGCGTCGGCGGAGGCAGCTCACAGCGCGCGTCTTCCGGAGGCGGCGCGTTGCAGCTCGTCGCCCTCGACAACATCACCATCGCCGGAGTCATTTCAGCGCCTGGCGCAGGTGGCAGCGGCGGCGGGTTCGGCAACGGCGGCAATGGCGGAGGGAGCGGCGGCGAATTGCTCCTCGAGGCGCAGCAGATCGTCGCTTCGGGTGGCGGCCTGACGTGCAACGGCGGCGCGGGTGGAGAAGCCGGCACCGGCAACGCGGGGCAGTCTGGTCAGCTCAGCGCCATGCCTGCGCGCGGTGGCACCGACAACGTCGTCGGTGGCTCAGGCGGTGACGGTGCGGCCGACACGATCGGCGCGGAGAACGGTGAAGACAGCTCGGTCTTCGCAGGCGGCGGAGGAGGCGGCGGTGGCGTGGGGCGCATTCGGCTCAACGTGACCAACTCGTGCAACCTCGGTCCGCAGGTGGTGATCAGCCCGCCTGCCACCTCGAACAGGCCAGACGCGGGCTGTCCGTGATGCGCTAGGCTCGAAGCGTTTGGAAGCCTTCGAGCCCGGCACCCGAATCGCCGACAAGTACCAGCTGGTGCGCCCCATCGGTCGCGGTGGCATGGGCGAGGTGTGGGAAGCGGTGAACGACAGCGTCGGCAAGCGCGTCGCCATCAAGCTGCTCGAGCCGACCCTGGCGCGTGAGCCGGAGTTCATGCGGCGCTTCGAGTTGGAAGCGCAAGCCGCCGCGATGATCGATCACCCCGACATCGTGGACGTGCTCGACACCGGCACGACCGACGAAGGCGCGCCGTACATGGTGATGGAGTTCCTGCAGGGCATCACGCTGCGGCAGCTCCACAAGAAGTTCAAACAGCTGACGATGGGTCAGACGGTCGCGGTGATCGCGCCGGTGCTCGACGCGCTCGCGGCTGCGCACGCCGCGGGCATCATTCATCGCGATCTGAAACCCGCGAACATCTTCCTGGCGGTGAAGCCGCGCCCGTCGGTGAAGATCCTCGACTTCGGCATCTCGAAGTTTCAGCAGAGCGGCGACGGCATGACGAAGACCGGCGTCACGCTCGGCACGCCCGCGTACATGGCGCCCGAGCAGGTTCGCGATTCGCGCACCGCGGGTCCGCAGGCCGATCTCTACAGCGTCGGCGGCATGCTCTACGCGCTGCTCTCGGGCCGCGCGCCGTTCGAGGGTGACAGCGATCTCGCGATCGTCGCCGCGGTGCTCACGGAAGCGCCGCCGCCTTTGAAGCAGCTCCATCCCGGGCTCCCCGAAGAGGCGTACGCGCTGGTCGATGCGTGCCTCACCAAAGACGTGAAGGGCCGCCCGGATTCTGCCGCGGGGTTGCGCGAGCAGTTGTTGGCGCTCTCTCC
Source organism: Archangium sp. (assembly GCA_016792935.1). Classification (GTDB taxonomy): domain Bacteria; phylum Myxococcota; class Myxococcia; order Myxococcales; family Myxococcaceae; genus Archangium_A. The sequence goes on from JAEUJS010000501.1 coordinate 2,822, forward strand.
GCCCGACGACAACTGGTTGTTCGCGCGCGTTCGTGAGCTGACGCCGACGGAATCGAAGCCAGCAATTCTGCGCACCAGTACGCTCGAGAAGCCGATTTCCAAGGCGTCGCCGGCGGTGCGCTCGACGACTCCACAGCGTGCGCAGGTGTCGAGCTCGATGCGCGGCGTCGTTCCCAGGAAGGCGATGGCGAACGAGCGCGCCACCGAAGCGGCGAGCGAAGAGGAGCTCGAGCAGGATCAGCCGACCGTCACGCCTCCGCCTGAAGTCGCGACCGCGGAGAACGCCGGAGGCGAGAAGCAGCCCGTCGCGCTCTACGCGGGCATCGGAGCCGTCGCGCTGATCGCCATCGTCGCCCTCGGGTGGATTCTCACGCGCCCCGACGCTCCGGCTGAAGTTCCGGCGCCCAGAACCGACCTGCCCGGAGTCGAGCGCGAGCCTCCGGTGATGAAACAGGTCGAGCTGACGCTGAAGGCCGAGCCCGCCGAGGCGAAGTGGAAGGTCGGTACCGGCGATCCGTGTAACCCGTGCACCATCACCGGCAAGCAGGGCCTCAAGATGTCCGCGAAGGTCAGCGCCGAGGGCTTCACGGACAGCGAAGTGAATCTCTCGTTCGACGAGACGCGCACGGTGACCGTCACGCTGCAGCCGATCGTCGCCGCGAACACGCCTCCCAAAGTCGAAGACCCGCCCGTCGAGGCGCCGCCCGATCCGAAGCCGCCCGTGGCGGCCAAGAACCCGAAGACGCCCAAGACACCGACCGGCAAGAAGACGCCCAAGAAGGGCCTCGAGATCGACGAGTCGAATCCGTACGCGCCGAAGTGAAGTTCCGACCTATTCTTCGGAGCGATGACGCGCTGGCTGCTGCTGATCTGCCTGCTCGCTGGTTCTGCTGCCCTCGCGGCGAGCGACTCTGAGAAAGAAGCCGCCACGCGCTTTCAACGCGGCGTCTCGCTCTTCAAAGACGGCGACTTCGAAGCGGCGCTCACCGAGTTCAAGCAGGCCTACCGCATCGCTCCGTTCTACGAGGTGCTCTACAACATCGGCCTCACCCAGCGCCGGCTCTTCCAATACGGCGAGGCGGTGAAGTCGCTCAACGACTACCTCGAGCAGGGCGGCAAGAAGGTCTCGGCGCAGCGACGCGAGGCCGTGCGCAAAGAGCTCGAGGAAATTCGTCAGCTCACCTGCGAGGTGACGCTCCAGATCACGGGAGAAGGCGAAGCGGTCGTCAGCGTGGACGGCATCGAGGTCGGCAAGACACCGCTCAAAGAGCCGCTCCTGTTGCGCCCCGGCAAACGCACCATCGTCGTGAAGCGCGGAGACGAGATCGCCACCGAGACGCCCTCGCTGCTCACCGCGAGCAAGGTGACGATCAAGATGGAGCCCAGGCGCGCCGAAGGGAAATTGGTGATCGAGAGCGATCCACCGGGCGCGATCATCGCGGTCGACGGCAACATCATCGGCGAAGCGCCTGCGCTCGCGAACGTGGGCGTCGGAGCCCACACCATCAACGCCGACAAAGACGGCTACGACCAGGCGGCGATGGAAGTGACGCTGACCGAAGGCCAGAGCCGGCGCGTCACCATCAAGCTCGTCGCAGCGCGTGAAGACTCGGGCGGCGGCGGCGGTCCGCGAGGGTCGATCTCCATTCCCGGCATCGTGGTGGCGGGCGCCGGCGCGGCGATGATCGGCGTGGCGGTCGCGTTCAACGCGTCGGCAGGCGGCGCGGCGAAGCAGCTCTCGGCCCTCTACGCGACGGGGGGAACGTACGACAAAGCAGCACAACAGATCGAAGCGACGGGCCAGACCTCGAGTGCCCTCTCGTGGTTGTTCGGCGTGACGGGTGGCGCGGCGTTCGCGACGGGTGCCATCATCTTCCTCGTCAGCCTCTTCTCCGAGCCGGCGGAGTCATCGGACGTGAGCTTCTTCTTCACTCCGACGCAGAACGGGGTCGCTGCCGGATGGAGCCTCAAATGGTGAACCAAAGCCCCCTGGGGCGACGGCGTTGGGTGGGGAACCGTCTTCATCTGTTCGCGCTCCTGGTCGGAGTCACCGCGGGCTTCATCTCGGCGTGCTCCGTCTACAACCCGACGGTGCGTGACTGTGCGCTTCGCTGCAGTGACGAGGGCACGTGTCCTGGTGGCACGACGTGCGTCGAAGGCTTCTGCCGTCCTCCTGGGTTCAGCGGCGCGTGCGACTGCAACGTCGGCGACAGCGAGTCGTGCGGCGGCGGCATGGGCGAGTGCCGACAGGGTCTGCGCATCTGTCTCGACACGCGCATCTGGGGCCCCTGCCTCGGAGAAGTGCGCGCCACCACCGAGCTCTGCGACGGCAAAGACAACGACTGCGACGGGATGATCGACGATTCGGTCTCGCAGGCGCCGGCGTGTCCGCTCACGCAGGGCGTCTGCCAGTTCTCCGCGCAGCAGTGCGTCGATGGAGGCTTCATCAACAACTGCGGCCCGGCGTCGTACGGCTCGCAGTACGAGCTGGTCGAGCAGAGCTGCGACGGCGTGGACAACGACTGCGACGGCAACGTCGATCAGCGCTCTACGGTGAACCTGCTCAACGCCGTGGACAGCTTCGTCGCCCTCGCGGTCCCCGGCGGGTACTACATCGTCTACACCGACGTGAACTCGCTCACGCAGGTACGCGTGCAGCGCTTCGACGACTTCCTCCAGCCGATGGGCGATGCCGGCATCCTCAACGCAGGCGCGAGCAACATCGCCGAGTTCACGGAGCGCGTGACATCGGGTGGCACCGTCGCCGTCGGTCTGCTCCGCAACGATGGCACGACCG
>JAEUJS010000625.1 GCA_016792935.1 Archangium sp.
GGCTTCATCGGCCCCAACGGCGCCGGCAAGTCGACCACCATGCGCATCATCGCCACGCTCGACGTTCCGACGAGCGGCGAGGTGTTGCTCGACGGAAAGTCACTCGTCGCGCGGCCTGATCAAGCGCGCCCGCTGCTCGGGTACATGCCCGATCGCTACGGCACCTACGACGACATGACGGTCTTCGAGTTCCTCGACTTCTTCGCGCGGGCGTATCGGCTGCGAGGTGAAGAACGAAAGGCCCGCGTCGACTCGGTGATGGACTTCACCGGCCTGATGCCGCTCAAGGACAAGCTCACCTCGGAGCTGTCGAAAGGCATGAAGCAGCGCGTGGCGTTGGGTCGCACGTTGCTCCACGACCCGAAGCTGCTCATCCTCGACGAGCCGGCCGACGGTCTCGATCCGCGCGCGCGCATCGAATTGCGTGAGCTGCTCCGCGCGCTCGCGGCGCAGGGAAAAGCGGTGCTCATCAGCTCGCACATCCTCACGGAGCTCAGCGAAATCTGCGACACGTGCGCGATCATCGAGCAGGGCAAGCTGCTCGCCACCGGCACCGTGCAGGAGGTGTTGTCGAAGACCTCCAACGCGTCGGCGTTCAGCGAGGTCGAGCTGACGTTGTTCGCGGGCGTCGGCGTGTCGCTCGATGAAGCGGCGAAGAAGGCCGAGCGGTTGCTCCTCGAGCAGCCGATGGTCATGAACGTCTCGGTGATGAACAACGCGGTGCGCTTCCGTCTCGAGCTGGGGCAGGGCCAGACGCCGCCCGCGAACTGGGTCGAAGAGGCGAGCGTGCGCGTCTTGAAGGCGCTCATCACCGCGGACATTCCGGTGGCCAGCTTCCGCACGCGCGAGCACGACCTCGAAGACGCGTTCATGAGCGTCACGAAGGGAAAGGTGCAGTGACATGAGCGCGAACGCTGCTCCTGCTGCGCCCATTCGTCAGCCCGATGCGCTCGATCGTTTCGGTGAACGACTCGCCGATCGCGTCAACCCCATCATCGTCAAAGAAGTCCGCCAGGGCCTGCGCACGCGCGTGTTCTGGATCTTCTTCTCGCTGATGTTGGTCTCGTGCCTCTTCATCTCGCTCTTCTTCTTCGCCGCCAACGACGGCATGGGCGAGCGGAGCGGGCAGCCAGCCTTCATCGCGTTCTTCGTCTGCCTCGCGCTCGTGCAGTTCTTCGTCATTCCCTACGTGGCGTATCGCTCGATGGCGCGCGAAGCCGAAGACGAGACGTGGGTGTTGCTCACGCTCACGGGACTCGGGCCGCGCCGAATTCTTGCGGGGAAGCTCGGCAGCTCGGTGTTGCAGGGCACGCTCTACGCCAGCGCAGCGACGCCGTTCTTGCTGTTCTCGTACTTCCTCAACGGCATCGACCTGCCCACCATCATCGTCGGCGTCGCGGTGTCCATCGCGTACCAGGTGTTCCTCGTCTCGGTGTCGGTCAGCCTCGCCACGCTCGCTGAGTCGCGCATCGTGCGTGCGTTGTTGCACTTCGTGTTGCTCGGCGTGCTCTTGCAGGGCCTCGGGTTCGGCATCGCAGGCTCGGTCGCCATCGGAGAGTTCGCGCAGAAGGTCTCGGGAAGCGCCGCGTTCTGGATCTCCACGGTCTCGGTCTTCTTTGGAATGTTGAGCACTGGCCTGTTGCTCTTCGAAGCGGCGGCGGCGCGGTTGTCGTTGCCGACTGAGGACTACACGCGCGGTCCACGGTCCGTGTACGTGGTGCAGTTCATCGGAGCGGCTGCGCTCTTCGTCTGGGGCTGGATGGCGAGCGGCGAATCAGAAGTGCTCACCGCCGGCAGCGTCACGCTCTCGCTCTACGCCACGCTCGTCGGTCTCTTCGTCGCCAGCGATCGCGATGGCATGGCGAAGGTGCACTGGGCGCACGGTGGACGCTTCTCGTTCTTGAAGCCCGGCGGCTTCCGCGGCTACCTCCTGGTGACCGGGTTGTTGATGAGCGCGACGCTGGCCTTCTTCGGGCTCGCGCTCTTCGACGGAAAGTTGGGCATGGGGCCGATGTTGGTGCTGGTCGCGGCTCCGGCGTTCGCGTTGATGATGTTGTCGCTGCCCATCGTGGTCTCGCGGTGGATCCCGCATCCACCGTGGCAGACGCCCGCGATGATTCGGCTCGTCTTCCTCGGGCTCGTCGTCTTGATGACGGGCGTGCCTCCGCTCATTGGAGAGATCGTCTCCGACGCCGACGATCTCTTCTTGAACGCTTTGAATCCCGTCGTGGGGCTCATCAACATCGAGCGGCAATCGCACGACGGCGTGGCGTTGACGTTGCTGGTGTGGGGCGCGGCGCTCGGTCTCGGTGCGTCGGCGCTCTTCTCGCTGCGTGCGCGTGACACGGAGTGGCTCGCGTGAGCACTGCCGCTTCACCTTCGTCTTCGTCGGTCACCGAACGGTTCATCGAGACCGTTGGGCCGATCGTGGTGAAGGAAGTGCGTCAGGGCCTGCGCGCGCGCGTGTTCGCCATCTTCTTCGGCACGCTGCTCGTCGCGTGTCTGTCGATGGCGCTCATCGCGCTCGCCGAAGCGCAGGACTCGGTGGGCTCGACGTTCGGCAAGGACTTCTTCGGCGCGTACCTCACGGCGCTCGGAGGCATCTGCTTCTTCGTCATTCCCTTCGTCGCCTTCCGCTCGATGGCGCGTGAATTGGAAGACGAGACGTGGGTGCTGCTCACGCTGACGGGGTTGGGGCCGAGCGCCATCACGCGCGGCAAGTGGACGAGCGCGATGTCGCAGGCGCTGTTGTTCGCGTCGGCGTGCGCTCCGTTCGTGTTGTTCACGTATTTCCTGAACGGCATCGACCTCGTGCAGATCGTCACCGCGCTGGTGCTCGCGGCGGCGTACTGCTCGTTCCTCACCGGGCTCGCGCTCGCCATCGCCACGCAGGCGCACAGCAAGTTGGGTCGCACGGTCGCCACGTTCGTGGTCATCGGCCTGCTCGGCATGGCGACCATCGGCGGCGTCGCCTTCGCGTGGGTCATCGCGGAAGAGGGCCGGCGGCTCACCAACAACGACGCGTTCCGCAACTTCACCATCGGGCTCGCCATCTTCGTGTCGCTCTTCACGTGGCTGGTGCTCGAGGGCTCCGCTGCCGGGCTCGCGTTGCCTTCGCAGCCCGCGTCGCGTGGTCCGCGCGTGGCGTTCACCATCATCTCGCTGCTCGGCCTCGCGTTCGGCCTCGTGCTCTTCGTGATTCAGAAGGGCGGAGAGAACGACGCGATGGGCGGGCAGATCGTTACCTGCCTCTTCCTGACCGGCTGCGGCGTGTTCTGCATCTCCGAGCGCGACGGGTGGCCGCTGCAGGCCAACTCGGGCGGCTGGCTGCGTGCGGGAGCAATGCGCAGCTTCCTCCTCGTGCTGGGGCTGCTCGCCGCGTCGACGCTGCTGTGGGGCTTCTTGATGATGAAGGCGCGCGGGGGCACTCACTTCTCGGCCGACAAGCCGATGCGCGCGTTGGTGGGCGCCTTCATCTATCCCGCGATGTATCTCTCGCTCGGCGCGATCTTCGGACGCGTCACGCCGCTGCGCCGCCTCGGAGAACCGGTCGCTTCGCGCGTGGGCTTCATCCTCGCGGTGGTGCTCGGGGTGTTGTTCTCGGTGCTGCTCTCGTTCCTCGTCGATGGCCGGCCGGATGGAAAGATCACCAACGCGCTGAACCCGCTGGTGGGAATGGTGAACTTCGTCGATCGCTCGTCGCGCGATCTCGACGTGGCGTTGATGGCGGCGGTCACCGTCGGGCTGCTGTGCATCGTCAGCGCGCTCTTCGTCCTCGCGTATCGAGATCGGGAGCGCACCACGTGAGCGTGAAGCTCGATCACGGCATGGTGGAACGCGCTGCCGTCGGTTGCGTGCTGCGTCTGCCGCGCGTGCCGCATCGCGGAAAACTCGGAGAGGTGCGCGCGTCGTCGGTGGGCTCGAGCCTCGAGCTGCACGACTTCCGCCAGTACTCGCCGGGTGACGATTTGCGTCACATCGACTGGAACGCCGTCGCGCGCACAGGAGAGCTCTATCTGCGCGTGCGCCAGGACGAGGTGAGCCCGCGCGTCGAGGTGTTGATCGACGGCTCGGCGTCGATGGGCGTGAGCGATGCGAAGGCCGCGCGCGCTCGGGAGATCGCCGCGTGGGTGTGCACGCTCTCTCGCCGCGGCGGGTTGGACCCGGTGCTCATCGCGACGGGCACCAACGTGCAGAAGGGCAGTGGGCCTTCGACGCGCGCGCTGCTCGAGAACCTGGCGTTCGAGGGGAAGGAGCCGTTCGACATCGCGCTCCGCCGTGCGCCGCCGCTGTCGTCGTGTGGTCTGCGCGTGGTGATCAGCGACTTCTTGTTCGAGTCACCGCCCGAGCCGTTCGCCGAGCGTCTCGCGCGTGGAGCGGCTGGGTTGATGCTGGTGCAGGTGCTCGATGAGGAAGACATCGATCCCTCGGGCGGCGCTGGCGCGCGGCTCACTGATTCCGAATCGGGTGACGTGCTGGAGCGGATCCTCACGCCGCACGTGATCGATCAGTACCTCGATCGTCTGAAAGCGCACATCGGGTTGTGGCAGGGCGCAGCGCGTCGTGTGCGCGCGACGTGGGCGCAGGCCTCGTCAGAGTTCCAGTTGGATGCGTTGGCGCGTCGTGAACTCTCCGCGCTCGTGGAGGTCGCATGAGCGCCAGGGAAGCGCGCAGTCTCCCCCTCTCCCTCGGGGCGAGGGTCGGGGTATGGGAGCACATCCTCACCGCTTCGCTCGTCACGCTCAGCCCTCTCCCCGAGGGGAAGGGGGCGACACCGTGAACTTCGCCGCGCCCCTCGGCCTCCTCGCGCTCGCCGCCATGCCGGCGCTCGTCGCCGCCTACTTCCTGCGTCGCCGCCAGCCACCGCGCACCGTCTCCGCGCTCTTTCTCTGGCGCACGCCTGATCAACGCGCCGAAGCCGGCCCGCGCCTCAACCGGTTCTCCCGCGAAGCCTCACTCGCGCTCGAGCTCCTCGCCGTTCTCTTCGCGACGCTCTTCCTCGCCGACTTGCGCTGCGGAGAAGCCGCCCGCAAGACGCACGTGGTCATCGTCATCGACGGAAGCCTCTCGATGAACGCGAAGACCGGCGGCAGCACCGCGGTCGAACGCGCGAAGTCGGAAGTCGCTTCCATCGCCCGCCGCGAGAGCGCCGGAGTGCTCACGCTCATCGAATCGGGAGTGAAGCCCAGCGTCATCGCCGGCCCGCAACAGGAACGAGATCGCGCGACGTCTGCACTCGAGTCGTGGACGCCCGCGCAACCCGCGCACGATCCGAGCAGCGCCTTCACGCTCGCCCGCGAGCTCAGCGGCAGCAGCGATCAACGCGTCTATTTCCTCACCGACGGCCCGCTCCCGGAGTCGATCGTGTTGCCTCCGAACTTCGAAGCGCGCTCGGTCGGCAAGAAGACCGACAACGTGGCCTTCCTCTCAGCGCAGCGCCGTGACGAGAACGGCTTCGCGCAGGTCACGGTGCGCATCGGAAATTTCAGCGACGCCGCGGTCGAGGTGCCCGTGCAGTTCACCGCGCCCGACGACAAGCCGCAGAGCCACAAGGTGAAGCTTGCTCCGTCGGCGACGGCGGTGC
>JAEUJS010000700.1 GCA_016792935.1 Archangium sp.
GCCCACGACCCACCGTCAGCGCGAGCCGAGAGCACCTGCGCGACCGCGTCGACGTGACCTTGCACGAGGTGACCGCCGAGACGATCTCCCGCGCGCAACGCTCGCTCGAGGTTGACGCGGGTACCGACAGCCCAGCCGCCGAGCGTCGAGCGCCGCAGCGTCTCTGGAGCCGCCTGCACCTTGAACTTCGAGCCCGCGAACTCGACGACGGTCAGACACACGCCGTCGCACGAGATCGATTCGCCCAACTGAAAGTCACCGGGGTAGCTCGAGCCGATCCACAGATCCGTCATCGCGCCAGTGGCGACGCGCTCGACGGTTCCGAGATCAGTGACCAGCCCGGTGAACATTCACTTCTTCTTCTTCCCAGCTGCCTTCTTCTTCGCCGGCGCGACCGAGTCTAGCAGCTCGAGGAATTCGACGATGCGGCTGTCGGCCTTGCGCAGACGGCGCGAGAGCATGCGGCAGATGTTCTGCAGGATGATCACGTACGCGAAGTTGTCCGACTTGTAGAGGTTCCACAGGTCGAGGTTGGTGAGCGAATACGTCACCGCCTTCTTGCGCACCACGCACGTCGCCGAGCGCGGCTGCAATTCGACCAGCGTCATCTCGCCAAAGCACTCGCCGGGCCCGAGCTTCACGATGCTCTGGTTGTTGCCCTTGCTCGAGCGGCGGAGCACTTCCACTTCGCCCTCTCGAATGACGTACAGCGTGCGGCCGAGTTCACCTTCGTTGCAGATGTGCTCGCCGACGTCCCAGCGACGTTCCTCGAGGAACTCGAAGAGGATGTCGAGGCTCGGGCCCTTCAGGTCGTGGAAGACCGGAACGCTGCGGAGAAACGTGGCGATCGATGCGTCGCGCTTGGTGATCATTGTGAAAGTCCTTACTGCGCGTCAGCGTCAGCGTCTTCGTTGGCCTTCGCGGCCTCGGCGTTCGCCTTCTCGATGTCGGCGTCAGCGCCGGCGTTCGCCTCTTCGAGCGCCTTGTCGGCGTCAGCCTTCGCGCTCGCGTTCTTCGCCTGCGCGTCGGCCTTCTTCTGCTCGGCGGCGGCCTGCGCGGTGGCGCGCTTCACCTCGGCGTCAGCCTTCGCCTGCGCGGCCTTCGAAGCAGCGTCCTTCTTCTCCTTCGCCTCCGCGGCAGCGGCCTTCGCCTTGTCCTTCGCGTCGGCGATCTTCTTCGCCCACTCTTCCTTCACGGCCCTGGGGAGCGCCTTCGCGGCTTCCTTCGCGGAATCAGCCTTGGTCTTCGCAGCGGCCTTCGCGTCCTTCGCCTTCTGCTCGGCGGCCTTCTTCGCCTCGTCCCACTTGGCCTTGGCAGCCTTCTTCTTCTCGTCGCGCGCGGCCTTGGCCGCCTTCGCCGCTTCCTTGTCGTCTTTCTTCGCTTCCTTCGCCTCGGCCTTCTCTTCCTTCTTCTCTTCCTTCGCCGCGGCCTTCTCTTCCTTCTTGTCGGCGCCCTTGCCCGGCGGGTTGGCCGGCTGCGCGAAGGAGAAACCAGCGACGACGAGCATGAGAGCGAGGAGGAGTCGGTTCATGGGGCGCGTCAAATCACGCACCCTCGTAGAGTCGAAGCGCATTCTGGCCGAGGAAGCCCGCCTCGACGTCGTCGCGGAACTTCATGCCCACCAGCGTCTTGAGCTCGCGATCCCACGCGTACGGCAAATTGGGGAAATCGGTGCCGTACAAGATGCGATCGGGTCTGACCTCGAAGATGCGCCGCGGGAGATCGAGCGCGAAGTAGTTGGAAGCAACCATCGTCGTGTCGAGCCACAGGTTGTCGTAGCGCTCGAGCAATTTCGTGTACGCGTCGAACTCATCGGCGCCGAGGTGCGGCACGCACAGCTTCAAGCGCGGATGCGCCTGCAACGCGCGCTCGACGCGGTCCGCTCCACACAGCGAATACACATCGACGGGATACGCAGACGACGAAGGCTCCCTCCCGGCGTGCATCACCAGCGGCTTCCCCGCCTCGACGCACACTTCGTAGAGCTCGTGCATCCGCTCTTCGTCGGCTGAGAAGGACTGCACGTGGCAGTGCAGCTTCAAGCCCTTCAACCCGAGCGCGAACGCGTCGCGAAGAACCTGCGGTGCGCCTTCTTCGCCAGGCAACACCGTCGCCATGCCGATGATCCGCGCGTCATTCGCCGCGAGCTGCGCGACGAACTCGTTGAGCATGCGCGCCATGCCCGGCCGATGCGCGTAGTGCAGCGCCACCAGCTTCGAGACGCCACGCGAGAAGAGGAAGTCGATGACCTTCGGCGCGTGCAACTTGTAGCGAATCGGCCAGCCGTACTGGTCGAACCACTTCCACAGCGCCTCGAAGACGCCGTCGGGGAAGAGATGCACGTGCGCGTCGACGACCGGAGGCAACGACTGCGGCACGCGTGGACCTTCTTCGTCGTCGAGCGCGGGAAGCGGCAGCTTCATTCCGCGTGCGAGTGCGGGAGCGGCCATGCAGCACGCTCCAGCGAGCTCGAGGCGAGTCGTCATTGCGTAGTGCAGCGTAACAGTGAGAGTGTGGCGCCCGGCCGAACGATTCCCCCAGCAGACTGGTCTGCTGATCTGGTGTCGCGGGTGGACGATGCGGTTCCTCAGAGTCACAGCGGTGCTGATCGCCCTGATGAGCGCGTGCGGCCGGACCGAGCTCGTTCGCTACGCCGGGTCGAGCCTGGTGCCCCTGCCCGAAGATTTTCACGGTGCTGACATCACCGATGCCGGCCCGCCGCCCTGCATGCTGGTGCGCACCGATCAATACAGCGTGCCGCCCTTCCAGCGCCGCGCCATCGACGTGCTCTTCGTCATCGACGACTCGTGCAGCATGGAAGACGACCAGCGGCAGCTCGGCGCCAACCTCAACTCGTTCTTCTCGACGTTCAAGCAGGCGCAGGTCGACTTCCACGTCGGCGTCATCACCACCGACATGGCCTCGCCCGAGCGACAGGGCCGGCTGGTTGCCCCCTTCGTGACCGCGCAGACGCCGGACATCGCCAACGCGTTCGAGGCCTCGGTGCTCGTCGGCACGGCGGGCAGCGGAGACGAGCGTGGATTGCAGGCGTTGCGCGCGGCAATTCGACCTCCGCTCATCGACACCGTGAACGCGGGCTTCATTCGCCCGTCGGCCGACTTCGCCGCGGTGATCCTCGCCGACGAAGACGATCATGCGCCGACGCGCGTGGAGTTCGTCACGTCAGCCGTGCGGCAGCTGAAGGCTGATCAACAGGGAGTCACCATCGGCGCGATCCTCCTCGAGTGCGGGAGCACGGTGAACGATTGGCGCTACGCCCAGTTCGCGCGCAGCTTCGGTGATCGCGGCATCATCACCCGCTGCACGCAGAGCTACGCGAGCACGCTGCGCACCATTGCCGGCCGCGTCGTGAACTCGAATTGCATCGTCGGCCTCAAGGAGCCGTTCGACGCGA
>JAEUJS010000367.1 GCA_016792935.1 Archangium sp.
TGGCCGAGCTCGTGCGTCGTGGTGTTCTGGATGTCGGCCGCCACGCAGCTCTGGTTCGCCTGCCCCGACAAACACGGTGGCAAGTCGACCGTCGTGAACACGAAGCTCGGTGTGTTGAACTCGATGTCGGAATCCAGAATGCGTCCCGTCGTCGGGCTGTACGACGTGGTGGTGATGGCGATTGCGCCTTCCTGGTGTTGCCAGCAGTCGTAGTTGTTCCCGCAGTTGTCGTTCTCGGGAAGCCGGCACGCGTCGCCCGCAGGCACGACGTCGTTGCACTTGCGCAGACGGAAGAGCGCGACGTTCTCGTTGGTCTCCTTGTCGAAGAAGCCGGCCTTGCGCGTGGTGGTGCGGGCGCCTTCGACGAGCGTGAGGCTGGAGCACGAGTTGAGCTGCGTCTGCCACGTGGTGACCGCGCGGGAGATCGCGTTGAACTCGGTGTCGCCCGCGTTCTCGGGGTTGCCGTCGTTGTTCTGACGAAGCTCGATGCGGGTGTTCTCGATCCACCACAGGCACTGCGACGCCGGATCTTTGTCGTCGACGCGGCTGCGGACGTAGTGCGACAGGACCAACGCGGTAACGACGTGCGCGATCATGTCAGGGCTTCGCTTTCACAGGCGCGACCGGACGCGTCGGTTCGACAGGCGCGGTGGCTCCAGTCAGCGCGAGCACCTGTGAGCGCAGCGTGTCGATCGGCAACGCGAGCCCGCTCGGAGAGACCGGCTGATGCGTCGATGAATCGAGGAACAGCGCTTCACCTTCGAGTTCTTGCCGCGCAAAGACAGCCTTGCCGTCGGAAGAGCGCTCGACCTTGAAGCGGCCTTGAATCATCCCGGCGAGCAGGAAGTGCGTCTGAGAGCCGCGGCCCTCGAGGAAGACGACGACTTCGTCTCCCGCGCGGAACTTCGCGGTGCCGTGAACGAGCTGGCCGACGTCGCCGACCTCGCCTCCGGGCTGCATGACGGTGACTTCCTTCACCACCGCGCCCTTCCACGTCTCGGATACCTCGATGACCGCGTCGGTCATGATGCGACCGCCGTCTTTGGTCCATCGGGCATTCACCGATTTCACGGTGCCGCGGACGATCGACGTCGAGCCTTTGGTCAGGCTTTCGAGGTCCAGTGCGAGGAGTGTGGTGGCGTGCGCGAAGCCGGCAACAATCAGACTCAGCGCGAGAACGTTCCGAACGGAGACAGCCATTGTTTGCACCCTATCCCATGCTACAGGCGCCGGCCCCATGAAGCCCCGCGTGCGATTCGCCCCGTCACCCACGGGTTACCTCCACATCGGAGGGGCCCGCACTGCCCTCTGGAACTGGCTCTACGCCCGTCGCCTTGGCGGCACCTTCGTCCTTCGCATCGAGGACACCGATCAGAAGCGAAGCACACCTGAGTCGGTGCAGGCGATCCTCGATGGGTTGCGCTGGCTGGGAATCGACTGGGACGAGGGTCCCGGGCTGCCGAACAACGGCGGTCCGTTTCCTCCGTATTTCCAGATGGAGAAGATCAAGCGGTACCACGAGATCGCCGAGCAGCTGATCTCCGAGGGCAAGGCGTACCGCGACTACACGACGGCCGAAGAGACCGCGCAGATGCGGAAGGACTTCGCCGCGAGCAAAGGCATCCCCGAGGAGCGCATTCGCGAGGCCGGCTTCAAGTACACGAGCCCCTGGCGCGACAAGACTGAGAAGCTCGACAAGCCGTATCTCGTCCGTTTCAAGTTGAAAGCGACAGGCGCGAAGATCGGCTTCGAGGATCTGGTGCACGGGCGTCTGGAGAAGCCCGACGAGGATCTCGATGACTTCGTGCTGCTCCGCGCTGACGGCATCCCGCTCTACAACTTTGGTTGCGTGGTCGACGATCACGACATGCAGATCACGCACGTCGGTCGCGGGCAGGAGCACATCAACTCGACCTACTCGCAGGTCGCGCTGTACCAGGCGCTCGGGTGGACGCAGCCCGTGTTCGCGCACTTCCCGCTGATCATGGGTCAGAACGGCGAGAAGCTCTCCAAGCGCAAGCACCCGGAGGCTGACGTCGGCGTGCATCGCAAGAACGGAATCCTCCCGCACGCGCTGCTGAATTTCGTGGTGCGCCTCGGCTGGTCGCACGGCAACGACGAGTACTTCACGCGCGAGCAGATGATCGAGTTCTTCGATCTCAAAGACGTCGGCAAGACCAACGGCATCTGGAATCCCAAGAAGCTGACCGCCACCAACGAGCACTGGATCAAGACGTTCCCGCCCGCGCAGATCGGCGCCGCCCTGCTCCCGTACCTCGCGGAGATCGGCGTTTCTGATGCGAAGGTCGACGCGAAGTTGGAGACCGCGGTGAAGGCGTTCGCTCCGCGCGCGAAGACGCTCGTGGAGATGGCTGCCTCCATCAAGCCCTACTACGCGAAGGGTGTGACGGTGGACGCGGCGGCCGCGACCAAGCACCTCGATGATGCGGGCAAGAAGATGCTCGCGCTCGCCAAGACGAAGCTGCTCGCGCTGCCGGAGTGGACTGCCACCGCCATCGACCCGATCGTCGACGTGATCGCCACTGAGACGGGCGCGAAGAAGGGCATGATCGCTCAGCCGATTCGCGTCGCGGCGACCGGAGGAACGACCTCTCCCGGCATCGGCGACACGCTCGCGATGTTGGGCAAAGACGAGACGATTCGCCGCTTCGACGCGGTGCTGGGTGGTTGAAGAAGGCCAACCGCCCGCAGAGCCGGTCGAGCCACCGAAGCCGACGTTGTGGAGTCGCGTCGCTCCGCTCTTCCACGATCTCGGCGGAGAGCCCGGGATCATCGTCGTCGCCGCCGCGGTCTTCCTCATCGTCTCGCACTACCAGGGGAGCGCGGGCTACCTGCGCAACGTCGTCGGCAGCTCACTCGACGCGCACCCGTGGAACGCCGTGTTCGGGTTCTTCTGGTGGTTCGGCACGAGCTTCGTTCTCTATCTGTTGATGCCGCTCATCGTCTCGTTCGCGACGCGCGGCAGCTTCCATGAGCGTTACGGCCTGCAGCTCGGAGACTGGCGCGCGGGCCTCAAGATCACCGCGCTGTTTCTTGGCGTGATGCTGCCCGCGACGTGGGTGGCGTCGAAGATGGACAGCTTCAAGGGCATCTATCCGCTCGCGGGCAACGCGGCCTACACGGTGTCGCTCGGTGGCGGGAAAACCGAAGTCTCGTGGCTGGTCTTCTTCGCGTACGAGTCGGGCTACTTCCTCTACTTCGTGGCGTGGGAGTTCTTGTTCCGCGGATGGATGATTCACGGCATCGCTCCGAAGTGGGGAAACGGCAAAGCGATCTTGATGACCGTGATCCCGTTCGCGGTGATGCACCTCGGGAAAGCCGAACTCGAAACCCTCGGCAGCATCGTCGCGGCGCTCGCGCTCGGAATTCTCTCAGTGCGAACGCGCTCGATGATCTACGGCGCGCTCATTCACGGAGCCGTCGCCATCTGGATGGATTGGCTCAGCGCGAAGTCGTACCTGTTCAAGTGAGCCGCTAGCAGAAGCACTGGTACGCCGACTGGCAGCCACGCGTCCGACAGTGCGCCGGAGCGCAGTAGCCATTCGCGGTCTGCACCGATGCGCCGTTCGCGAAGAACGAGTTGCGGCAGAAGTAGCCCGCATCAGTCCGACAATCGGAGTCGACCAGACACTCGTCCATGCACTGACCGGTGGTCGGCGCGTTGAAGTCGGGCAGGCACACCGCACGCGCGGGACACTCGGCCCGCTGGAGTCTCCCGTTGCTCACGAACGTCGGGCCCGGAGTGCACGGCGCGACGCAATACTGCGCGGTACCATTGCCGAACGCGTAACAGGTGAACATCGCACCGCCGCATTGGTTGGAGTCCGTACACTCGAGGCCGATCAGACTGCCGGCGTCTTCGAGCGCGTACACGCCAGCGTCGGCGATGCCAGCGTCGAAGCCGGCGTCGATCCCGGCGTCGAAGCTCACGCTGGCATCGAAGATCGCCGCGTCGCTCGTGCCTGCATCACTCGCCGCACTCGGCCCGCACGCCAGCAGGAAGACGGACAGCCAGATCGCTCGCATGTGGCGGTCGTATGCCGTTCTCGGACTTGGGGACAATTCTCGCGTTGATCGCGATCGGAACGTGGCGGCGCCATCAATCGCGCGTGCCCGGCGATTCGCGGCCGAGCTGACAGCCCTTCTGTGGAGTGCAGTGCATGGAATAGCCGCTTACCGGACCGCCGCTCGCGTACGACTGGGCGAGTTCTCCCTGTGGACCAATCAGCGCGAGATCGCCCTTGAGCACCACCTTCTCGCCGAGGAAGCAGTCACGCGCGCGTGGATTCCACGACGGCCCCTTCCCTGGCCGCAGCACCACGGTTCCCTTTGGAGCGATGACGCACGACGCCTCGAGCTTCCCGATCGGTGTTCGCTCGTAGTTCTGCACGACCTCGAGCCCTTTGAGATCGACCCACGTCGCGGTGCGGTTCTCGACCTCGATCCACTCGACGGGCTGATCGCGATCGGCGACCCACGGCCGCTCCGAGGCGATCAGCTCGAGGCGCTTGCGCGCGGGATCGTTCTCCCAATCGTGCGCGCGCAGATCTGCGAGCGAGCGAATCGGCTTCGCGCGTGCTGAGACGAACACCGACTCGCGCAACACGAATTGCCCCGCGCCCGCCAGAATCTCGGGCGTCTGCTTCGTGCCGGAGGGCGAGCACTTCCCCTCGCGCTTCTGCTGACAGAGCGTGGCGAACGACGCGCCGAAGAAGCGCGGCTCACCGCTCCCGCGACATGAGGGCGTCAGCTGGAGCACGCCGCCGCTGATCGACGGACAGAGCAGCGTGTGCATGTCCCACTGGTGGAAGCCGTCATCGCCCACGAAACGCGAGAAGGCCCACCCACCAAGCGGGTGCGTCGCGACGAACTCCAGCTGATCGTCTTTGAGCGCGAGGATCGCCAACAGGTAGTTGTAGGCACCCGATGCGTTGTTGCCGTTACCCTGATCGCCCTCGACCAACACCACGCCCCACGCCCTGGTGCCTTTGGGAAACAGCGACGACGCGTCGAGCAGCGGAAACGCCTCGAGCGAGGGCATCGAATACGACGGCGCCAACGGGAACGGCCCCGAGAGACGATGCGCAGCGCCGTCAAAGATCACGAGCCTCGGCCCCGACCCATCGGAGAACTCGTAAATCCCCCTGCCGAGCTCGCGCGCCGACGCCACTTTGCGATCGGGCAGGAGCTGCAACGCGCTGATCAGCGGCCGCGCATCGACCGGTGGATCGACGACGCCGGCATCCCAGTCGGCAGAGAGCGTGGTGCCGAACGCGAAGCTCTCCTTGTCGGCCGCGGTCTGCTCGCGACAGCGCACCTCGTTCAAGCTCACCTCGCAGGCCAGTGAGCCGAGTCGCAGCGCATGGAAGATGGTGTCGCGCCTTCCCTGTGGCACCAGCTGAACGCCAGCATCGGGGTGGTGATCGAGCCACTCGAGCACACCGTTCGCGACGGCGCCCGGCTCGGCCGCGCTCACCACGGTCACCACGATCAGCGAAAGCACGCCGCTTGGAGGACGGAGAACCGCGCGCAGTTCCAAAGAAAAAGCCCCCGAGGCTGCTCGAGGGCTTTTCAAGCTGGGGAACTAGGATTCGAACCTAGATAGCCAGAGTCAGAGTCTGGAGTCCTAGCCGTTGGACGATTCCCCAATATTCGGCGCTGCGCTGATTCACTTCGACGGCTTCGTCGTTTTCTTCTTACCACCGCCGTCGGCGGGCACGACATAGATCCGAACTTCGTCGTTCGCCTCGTAAATGTTGAGACCTTCCCAGGCGCCTTTTCCTGACGTGTTGGGAATGTGGAACGCGTTCACACCGGGCTGGTTGATGATCCGCCGCCAGGTGCTCGACGAGTAGATCTTGCTGTAGAACTTTTTCGTCGCTTCCAGATCGCCCGGCGCTTTGAAGCGGTGCTCAGCGACCTTCCGCGCTCCATCGGGCAGCTGCGCGCCGAGCTCGACCTCACCAGCGAAGGCGAAGCCGGCAACCAACACGACGGCGATGGAGCAGACGCGAAACACGGCGGCGCAAGTAGCGATCGGTGCGTCAAAGGTCAAGCGTCTCTCCACCCGAGCATGCGCGCGATGCGGCCGATGAAGGTCTCGACCTTCGGTTTCTCCACGTTGGGAGGCGGCGGCGCGCACCGCGAGCACCAC
>JAEUJS010000004.1 GCA_016792935.1 Archangium sp.
AGCGCGGTCTTCCTCCGCAACAGATCGCCAGCAGCCTCGAGCAACAATCCGACGACGACTCCCCCGTCCCCTGGTCTCTTCCCGGCTGCGAGCTCGTGGTGAAGCGCTTCGAGTTCATTCAAACGGGCTGCGTACTTCTCACGGGACGACGGGTTCATCACTCTTCTCCTGGTTCGCCCTCGTCACGCTTGCGCGCTTCGAGGATGTAGAGCTTCAGCCACGCCTGCGCGCGGCTCACACGTTTGTAGGAATTGACGACCGTGATCCCGAGGGCCTTGGCGACCTCTTCGTGATCATCGAGATCCTGGTGGTGGTACAGGTCCCATGCGGCGGCTTCGTTGGGGTGCTCTTCCTTCAAGCGATCCCACGCATTCCAATATTCGCCGTGCGCTTCGTTCTGATCAGCGAGCGCCTTGGCTTCAGAGATTGACCGATTGGCTTCCGGCAAACTGACTTCGGGCTCGTCGCCGTCTTCGTTCTGCGCGGTGCCGGGGTCGAGCTCTTCGCGCTGGCGGCGGTAGCGATCGATGGCGCAGTGCTTGACGATGCGCAGGAAGAACGTCTTCGGAGAAGCCGCTTTCCCGGGAACCTGCTCGCTCACCCCGCGGAACTGATCGAGACCCTTCGCCATGAACTTCGCCACGGCATCTTGAAAGATCTCATCAGCGTCGTCGGGGGAGCCCCTCATGAAAGCTCCCTGCACTCTGCGGATGACGGTGGTGGAGGCATCACGCCAGCGAAAGACGAGCTCCCCGAGAGGGCGCTTGTAGTCCTGGCCAGAAGCCTTCCGTCGAGAAATGTCTGCGAACAATTCGTCGTCGGTGAGCATGGGCTGAGGCCCGGAACCATACCGGCCCTCACGGGGTTGGGCAGCGTTCCTGACAAGCGCTACGCACAAATTTCAGGCTTGTCAGGGACAGGGATTTCTCCCGTCCTTTTCCCCAGTTCGCAGCACTCCACGCCTCTGGCCACCTGACCGTTAATCAGCTCTGGCGACGCAGCATCGGCGTGGTTCCTTTTCCACCACTCACCTTCGAGGATTTTCTACGCCCGGCCGACGAGGCCCCACACGCCACTGGTTCAACTCCAGAAAGCTCCACCAATGGGGCTCGCCCGCCGAGCGGTTCGGCATCGTTCTTACCCAACGACAACATGGCTTCTTCACTCGGGCGTAGATTCTTTTTTCACCATGACACGCACCATCGTCATCGGAGATCTCCACGGCTGCTTCGATGAAGCCGTCGCGTTGCTGGATCAACTGCAGGTCACCTCGAGCGATCGCGTCATCTTCGCCGGTGATCTCGTCGACCGCGGCCCCAGGCCACGCGAGTGCGTCGAGCTCGCGATGAAGCACGAGTGCGTGCTCGGCAATCACGAAGAGAAGCACCTGCAGCAGCGCAAGAGCGCGCCAGAGAAGCTCTCTCCGTCTCACCTCTTCACGCGCAACGCGCTCACCGACGAGCACTACGCGTACTTCGCGAAGCTGCCGCTGTTCATTCGGCTGCCGGAATTCAAAGCGGCGGTCGTGCATGCGGGCGCGTTCCCCGGAGTGCCACTCGAGGCGCAGAAGCAGAACCACCTCACGCACATCCAGGCGATCAACCCTCCGGCCACCAAGTCGTTCTGGCCGTCGAAGGCGCCTGCCGATCACAAGTTCTGGACGCACTTCTGGCGTGGCCCGGAGCGTTTGATCTTCGGTCACTCGGTCCTCGATCGTCCGCTCGTCACCGAGTGGGCCGTCGGCGTCGACACCGGAGCCGTCTTTGGTCGTGGCCTCACCGCGCTCGTGTTGCCCGATTGGAAGCTCGTCACGCTGCCGTCGCGTGATCACGGTCACGGCGGCAAGAAGTCGGGCGTCGCGCAGTTCGACGTGATGGATGGCGTGAAGTGCTGGAGCTGATCAGGCCGAGTCTTTGATCAGCCCGTACTCGTATTTGAACGCCGAGCCAACACGTGACAGTCCGCGCGCCTTTTCTCGGAATCGACACGTCAGCGACACTGACCGCGGTAGCAGACGTTCGTGCAGCAGTCGTTGTCGCTGAAGCACGTGTCGTACTGGCCGAGGCAGAACGCGTCGCGACAGACGTTGCCGTAGCACGAGCCATTCTGGCACTCGGAGTGCGACGTACAGCGCATGCCGATGCGCCGCAGACCGGGCTGGCACACGCTCCCTGAGCAGAAGCCGCTGCAGCAATCGTCGTCCCCGCTGCACGAGGAGCCCTGCACGCGGCACTGGCAGAGTCCGCCGCTGCACGTGTTGCTCAGGCAGTTCGCGCCGCTCTGGCAGGTGTAGTTGTCGGGGTAGCGCAAGGACGTCACGGGCGGAGGACAGACACCGGCCGACGAAGCGCACCGGAAGTCGGAGCAGCACACGCCCGAGCAGCAGTTCGTTCCCGAGTTGCAGTTCGCGTGTTCATTGCCGCACAGACACGTCGTGCCGCTGCACCGGCCACTGCAGCAGACGTTGGTTCCCGAGCAGTTCAGGAACGAACACGACGATCCGTTCACGTCCACGCAGAGGTTGTTGCGACACACGTTGCCGCAACACTGCGCATCGCTCGTGCAGCTGGTGCCGAACAACCGCGTGCACGTCGAGCAACTCCCGACGCCCGTGCCGAACTGGTTGCACAGGTTCGTGCAGCACGTCGAGCCGGTCTGGCAGCTGCCGTTGGTGACGGTGCAGTTGAGCGTGCACTGCTGTCCGACGCACGCCTCGTTCGAGTTGCACGAGGAGCACTGCACGCCGCCGCGGCCGCAGGCGAAGTCGTTGGTGCCGGTGAGGCACGTGTTGCCGTCGCAGCAACCGTTGGGGCAGCTCGCGGCGTTGCACGAGCAGCTGCCGTCCTGGCACGCCGAGCCGAGCGGGCACGAGGAGCACGAGTCACCGAACTGTCCACACGCGTTGTTCGCCGTGCCGGGCAGACACTGCGTTCCCTGGCAGCAACCCGCGCACGTTCCAGGATCGCAGAGGCAGCTTCCGTTCTGACACTGCTGGCCGGTGGTGCACGTGGAACACGCGTTGCCCGCGCCGCCGCAAGCGGAGTTGGTGATGCCGGGCTGGCAGACGCCGTTCAAGCAGCAGCCCGCGCAGTTCGCAGGCGAGCACGAAGGACTTCCACCACCAGTGCCTCCGCCCTGTGCGCCGCCTGCCGCCACCTTGCCCTCCGCCTTGAGCGCCGCCGGTGCCGCCGCCTTGAGCGCCACCCGTCCCTCCGCCTTGAGCGCCGCCGGTGCCTCCGCCCTGCCCGCCGCCGTTGCCGGTGATGAGGAGACACAGACCGAACGAGCACGTCGTGTTCGCGTTGCAGCTCTGGCACGTGTTGCCTTGCGAGCCGCACGCCGCGTTCGACGTGCCGGTCTCACACTTGCCGTCGGAGGTGCAGCAGCCCGACGCGCAGGTCTGCTGCGAACACTTCCTGGTGGTGGTGCCGCAGGAGACGCTGACCGCCGCGAGAATCAGAAGGAGAGCGAGACGCACGGAGCGGCCCTTAACTCTCTCCGCGCTGCGCACGCCATGCCCTGCCGAAGAAAAACTGGAAGGGGAGATGGATGCGCCCAGCCCACGAGTGCTCACTGTGCGCTCCCTCGGGAAAGCTGAACTGCAGCAGGTCTTCACCGAGGCGATACCCGCGCGCGAGGAGCAGATCGCGCATGGCGTTGGTGGCCTCGTAGTTGTCTCGCGGCCAGCCGCTGTCGAGGTAGATGCGAATGGGCCGCTTCTCGTCGTTGGAGATGCGCTGGAACAGATCGTCGAGGTGGCCAAACGTGCTCGACATGCAGGCGGCGCGGCCGAAGACGCTCGAGTGTTGCCAGGCGACGTGCAGCGCGGCGACGCCTCCCAGCGAGCTGCCCATCACCACGCTGTCCTCCGGGCCGGTGAGCGTGCGGAGGTTCTGGTCGACGAGCGGCTTCAACTTCTCGACGAGGAAGCGGCCGTACTGGTGGTAGCCGGGGTTCGTGTAGTCACGCACGCGATCGGCCGGAGAGACGCCGACCACGATCGATTTGCGCACGGCGTTCATCTGATCGAGCCGGTCCATCGTCTCGTCGACGCGCCACTCGTTTCCGGCGAACGCTTCCTCGGGGAAGAAGAGGTTCTTGCCGTCCTGCATGTAGAGAACGGGGAAGCGGCGCAGGTCGTTCTCGTCGTAACCGGGCGGGTGGTACACGCGGATCGATCGCGTCACGCCCTCGTGCTCGACGTGGAGCACGTCGCTGACCTTCCCTCGCTCCTCGTGGAAGAAGTACGGCCAGAAGGCGCGCTGCGCAGTGTGGGGGCTGACGACGTAGTTCACGCCCCTGCTCCACTTGAGCGTGCCTTCGTGGTGCAGACACGGCTTCAGCTCGAGCGTGTTGCGACCGGCGAGGTCGACGTCGAAGAGTGCGTGCGTCTCACTGGTCTCGAGTGGTTTGAGATCGTGATCCCAGTCGCGCTCCGTGCGCAGGACGAGTCGTTCAGCACCGCGGGGATAGTGGACAGTGAGTCTCAAAGAGCGCGGACAGTAGCGCGAAGATCCCCTCTCCCGCCCCTGCGGGAGAGCGTCAGGGTGAGGGGAAGTCGGTCAGAGGATCTCGAGGCTCAAGTCCATCGCTCGCGCAGAGTGCGTCAGTGCACCCATGGAGACGTAATCAACACCGAGCTTCGCGAGCCGCGGCAAGCGCTCCGCGGTGATGCCACCCGACACCTCGAGCTCGACCTTGCCCTGCGCGATGTCGACGGCGGCCTTCACCTTCGTGTCGTCCATGTTGTCGAGCATCACGATGTGGGCTCCGTGCGCAATCGCCTCGCGGAGCTGATCGAGCGTCGTCACTTCGATCTCGATCTTCACCAGCCGAGGCGCGTTCTCCTTCGCGAGCTTCAGCGCCTTCGCGATCGATCCACCCACCGCCGCGATGTGGTTGTCCTTGATCAGCACGCCGTCGAAGAGACCGAAGCGGTGATTGGTGGCGCCTCCATCGCGAATGGCGCGCTTGGCGAGCCCACGCATCCCCGGAGGCGTCTTGCGGGTGTCGAGGATCTTGAGCTTGCTGCCCTTCACTCCGTCGATGAGCGAAACGGCCTGAGCCGCAGCGGTCGCCATTCCACAGCACCGCTGCATCAAGTTGAGCGCGGTGCGTTCACCGATCAGCAGACTGCTCAGCGGGCCGGTCAGCGTGGCGACGCGTTCCTTCTTGCTGGTCTTCTGACCTGCACGCGCTTCGACCTTCACCTTCACGTCGGGATCGACGAGCTCGAAGGTGCGCACGAAGGCATCGAAGCCCGACAGCACCATCTCTTCCTTGGCCCACAGTTCGGCCTTCCCCGGAGCCTTCGGAGGCACCAGCGCACCGGTGGTGACGTCTCCGGCGCTGCCGAGGTCTTCATCGAGCGAGAGGTGGATCAGCCGATCGAGGTAAGAATCCATGACCGGAGATCTCGCACGAATGCTCCTCGCTGCCACGCTCTCACTGCTCGTCACCGCGACCGACGGAGGCGCCGTCGAATCGAGCCGAGAAGTGTTCCTCGAGGTCGAAGCAGCAAAGAAGGCGGGCTCACTCACGAAGAAGGTATTCCGCGACTGCGCATCAGAGTTCTCGACGTTCGAGACCTGGACCGACGCGGCCGGCGTGGTGCGCCTGCTGGTGTGGGAATTCGGCTCGGAAGATTCCGCACATCGCGCTGAGAACTACTTCGATGCGAACGGGAAACTGCGCTTCCTCTTCGTGAAGGTCGGAGCGGTGCCCGATGCGCACGTCGAAGCGCGGTGGTGGTTCGACGACGCTGGGAAGATCGCGCAGAAGAAGCGCAAGGTGAGCGGCGAAGGGCCGACGTATTACGCGAACGAGCCGGGCGAATACCGCGTGACGAGCCCTGCGGCGTTCGTGAGCACGCGCACGAAGTGCAAGAAGTAGGTGCCGGATTAGCAGCGCCGCACTCGCCGCCGACCGCCGAGCACTCGCCACGTCCTTCGGAGCACTCGCCGCGCTCTTCAGGCCACTCGCCGCGCTCTTCAGGGCACTCGCCGCGCTCTTCAAGGCACTCGCCGCGCTCTTCGGAGCTCTCGCCGTCAAGGCGCCCGACACTCGCCCAGCGCAGCAGCACACTCGCCGATCACCTTCCGCACTCTCGCCGCGCGTCGCGCGACACTCGCCACACAGCGCAGCGCAGATGCCGCGCATCTCCGCACTCGCGCCACCGCGACACGACACTCTCGGGAAGCCGGCTCACCACTCGCGACCATCGAGGCGCGACACTCGTCACGCGAAGGAGCGGCCTCCAGTTGCAGCGTGGCGGTGGTGTCCTCTTCCGGGTGACCCGATGCTGTCGCGCACAAACCCTCATTTGTCCCACGATCACCCGCTGGAGCGTCGAAGCGATCATGCGTGGCTCGATCGTCGTCCTCATTCTTTCGGTGTGGGGCTGTTCGCCGTCGGTCACTCGTGACGCAGGCGCAGGAGGTGGCGGTGCAGGCGGCGGTTCGACTGCCAGTGGTGGCTCTGGGTCGGGCGGCGGTGGCGGTGGTGGCGGCGGCGGTGGTGGCTCGATCGTGACCGGTGGAGGTGGCGGCGGAGGAGCGGCCAACTCAGGCGGAGGCGCGGCCAGCTCCGGCGGAGGCTCACAACCCGTCTGCACCGCAACCTTCCCCGCGCAGCCCGACGACGGCGGCACCTCGGCGAACTGGGTCTGGGAAAATCCACGCCCCGTCGGAGACACCGTCACCAGCGTCTGGGGCTCGACACCGGACGATTTCTGGGCGGTCGCGAACAGCTGGGTCCTTCATTGGACGGGCAGCGATTTCGCCATCACGCAGACCAACGAGAAGCTCCTCGCACTCTGGGGCAGTGGAGCCGCGAACATCTGGGCAGTGGGCGCAAACGGCGCGGCGCTCCACTGGGACGGAACGACGTGGTCGAAGATCTCGACCGGCACGACGGCGACGCTGAACGCGATCTGGGGCTCAGGCCCGAACGACGTCTGGGCCGTCGGCACGCACAGCGTGATCATCCACTGGGACGGAAGCGCGTGGAGCGCCAGCGCTCATCCCGCACCTGCCAATCCAACCGTCGACGATGCCTTCACCTCAGTGTGGGGCACCGGCTCGACACACATCTGGGTCGGAGGAACCGACGACGTCTTGCTGCGCTTCGACGGAACCACCTGGTCGACCCGCGCGAGCCCATTTCAGCAGGGAGCCTACGCGCCGAAGCTCTTCATCACGGGCTCCGGGCCGAATGACCTCTACGTCGCGTCGTATCTCGAGGTCGCGCACTGGAACGGGTCCTCGTGGACCAACGTGACGTCCGCAGCCAAGGGTCAGTTCGGGTACATCTGCTCGCTCTTCGGTGGCGGAACCGACGTGTGGGTCGCAACGTGCGACGGTCGGATCACGAACTGGGATGGCACGTACTGGATCCCGCACTACCCGGGCTCGACGTTCAGCACGGTCTTCGCCTGGTCATCGAGCAACGTCATCGCCGCTGGTGAGAGCGGAGCGATCTTCAGAGGAAGCCGTGGGCTCTCGGCTGGCCAACCAATTCCGCCTCCCACGGGCGGTGGAGGCGGCGGCGGTGGTGTAACTGGTGGCGGCGGCGGCTTCACCGGCGGCGGCACAGGAGGAAGCGGACCCGTTGGCACGTACGACGGCGGGGGAAACGAGGGCTGGTTGCGATTGACGGCGGGCGGCCCGCGAACATTGGCCCGCGCGCTCTGGGCGGGCGACGCGGGAGTGTTCGGTGCTGGCGACTCGGCGATGCTCTCGCGCTCATCGAACGGCACGTGGACTCGTTCGCCGATCAGCGGCGCCGGCATCGTGATGGACCTCTGGGGCAGCGACGACAACGACCTGTGGGTCGTCGGCGAAAAGGTGTCTCACTTCGACGGAACGAGCTGGTCGATCGTGGATGCCGGAACGACTGGCTTCCAGTTCTTCAACGCGGTGTGGGGCAGCAGCGCGAACGACGTGTGGGCCGTTGGTCAGAGCGGACTCGTTCTTCACTGGGGAGGTGCCGCGTGGGCGCAGGTCGATGCAGGCACGACCAGGGAACTCAAAGCCGTCTGGGCACGCGCGAGTGACGACGTCTGGGTTGCTGGCGTCGATGGAACCGTTCTGCACTTCGACGGCACGGCGTGGGCTGCGATCAACACCGGAGGTCCCTCGGCCAATGAGACGTACGAACTCCACGGCACGGCGAATCAGGTCTTCCTCGTCGGGCGCAATCGCGCCACGGGCTGCGGCACGATTCAGAAATTCGACGGGACGAACTGGTCCACCGTCGAAGGCAAGGAGACCTTCTACTCGCTGGTCGTTCGTGGCGATGACGACGTGTGGATGACGGGCTCGTCCATTCGGCACTGGAACGGCTCGGCGTTGTCAGCGAGCCCGCGTGGCCTCGACTATGTGGGCTTCTCCGAGATCGCAGGCTACGGCCCAAACCTGTTCGCGATCACGTCGATCGGACACGTCGTGCGTCTCTACTGAGCGAGTCAGGGTGTTCCGGCGTCGCAGCTCGCGTGCCACGCAGCGACGTTGGCGATGTCCTGCGGACTGAGCTGATCCTGCGGAGGCATCGCTCCGAACTTCCAGCCGAAGACGGCTGCGTTCATGATCAGCGACGGCGGCGTGTCTGGCCAACACGAGGCGGAGTGGCACTCACGGCAAGTCGTCTCAGCGATCACGCGCCCTGCGGCGGGATCTCCGGTCAACGACTCGGCCTGACGGAGCCGTTCCTCGCCACACGCGAACGCGCACAGTGCGAGGGACAACCACGCGCGTCTCACTTCTTCTTCTTCTTCGCAGCGGGCTTCTTCGCCTTCGCAGCGGGCTTCTTCTTGGCGGGCGCGGCCTTCTTCGCCTTCGCAGCCGGTTTCTTCTTCGCCGCCGGAGCCGCCTTCTTCTTCGCCGGAGCGGCCTTCTTCGCGCCCTTCTGTGGAGGCTCTTCCTTCGCCGCGTTGAACTCGCGCAC
>JAEUJS010000029.1 GCA_016792935.1 Archangium sp.
ATGGGTCGTTGGCTTTGAGGACGAACTCTTCTCTGAGGTCCACTCGTCGATGCTCCTGCCAGGGCATTCCCCGGCGTTGCACCTGTTACCCATCATGTGTCCTCAAAGTGTTTCGGATCACCTGTCCTCAGACCAGGGAGCACGCCCTCTCTCGGAGTCCGCGCCATGAAGTACGCGTTCGTCGCGGTCGCCCGACCCCTGCGCGGCGAGTTCACGTACGCCGTCCCCGACGAGCTGCGCGACCACCTGCTCCCCGGCCAGCGCATCAAGGTTCCGTTCGGCCGCCAGACGACACTGGGCTTCTTCCTCGGCCCGGCTCCCGAGCCGGCGCCGGAGCTCGCCGCGAAGTTGAAGCCCATCGAGCGCATCCTCGACGCTGAGCCCGCCCTCCCCGCCGACGTCGTCGAGCTCGTTCGCTTCGCCGCCCGCCACTACCGCTACCCGCTCGGCGACGCGCTGAAGGCCGCGCTCCCTCCGGGGCTCACCAGGGCCGACGACGCGAAGGACGCCAAGCGCGACGTGACGATCTACGCGCGCGCGAAACCCGGAGTGGTGCTCGACGTGCTGGCGCGCGCTCCGGCGCAGCACGCGGCGCTCAGCTACATCCTCGCGGTTGGAGGGCGCGCCGAGCTGACCGAGCTCGCCCACGCCATCCCCGGCGCGCGAGAGCACGTTCGTGCCCTCGTGAAGCGCGGCCTGGTGGTGATGGAAGAAGAGGCCATCGTGCGCGGCGTGCGCGAAGGCCTCGCGCAAAACCGCCCCGCCGCGCTGACGCCCGAGCAGGAAGTCGCCGTCGGTACGCTCATCACCGCGCTGGAAAAGCAGACGTTCGCGCCGCATCTGCT
Source organism: Archangium sp. (assembly GCA_016792935.1). GTDB lineage: Bacteria > Myxococcota > Myxococcia > Myxococcales > Myxococcaceae > Archangium_A. The sequence goes on from JAEUJS010000029.1 coordinate 846, forward strand.
CCACGGAGTCACCGGCAGCGGCAAGACCGAGGTCTACCTGCGCGTGGTCGAGCGCGCGCTCGAGCTGGGACGCGGCGCGCTGATTCTGGTGCCGGAGATCGCGCTCACGCCGCAGCTGGTCGGCCGCTTCAAGAGCCGCTTCGGTCCCAACGTCGCGCTCATCCACTCCGCGCTCAAAGACAGCGAGCGCCTGAGGCACTGGCAGGCATTGCGCCGCGGAGAGGTGAAGCTCGCGGTCGGCGTGCGCAGCGCGATCTGGGCGCCGGTGAAAGACCTCGGCGTGGTGGTCGTCGACGAGGAGCACGATCCCTCGTTCAAGCAGGAAGAGAAGCTCCGCTACCAGGCGCGCGATCTCGCCGTCGTGCGCGCACAGCAAAGTGGAGCGCTCGTGGTGCTCGGCAGCGCGACGCCATCGCTCGAGACGTTCGAGAACACACGCAAGGGCCGCTACGCGTTGGTGACGATGAGCAAGCGCGTCGATGATCGCCCGATGCCGACGCTCGAGTTGGTGGACCTGCGCACCGAGCGGCCGCGCACCGACGAGAACAAGGGCACCGAGCAGCCGCTGCTCTCACCTCCGCTGCGGGCCGCGATCGAAGAGACGCTCGCCAAACAGCAGCAGGTCATTCTGTTCCTCAACCGGCGCGGGCACTCGACGTACATCGTGTGCGAGGTGTGCGGGCAGTCGCTGCACTGCCCCGATTGCGACGTGTGTCTGACGCACCACCTCTCGTCGCGCATGCTGCAGTGTCACTACTGCGGGCGACGCAGCCCGATGCCGCGCGCGTGTCCCGAGTGCACGGGTCCGCTGCTCGAGCTGGGCATCGGAACGGAGCGCGTCGAGGCCGAGGTGGTCGAGGCGTTTCCGCAAGCGCGCGTGGCGCGGCTCGATCGCGATGCCGCATCGTCGGCCGAGACGCTGACCGAGATGCTGGCGGCGTTCGCGCGGCGCGAGCTCGACATTCTCGTCGGCACGCAGATGGTCGCGAAGGGGCACGACTTTCCCGGCGTCACCCTGGTGTGCGTGCTGCTGGCGGACTCGGCGTTGTCGCTCCCCGACTTCCGCGCGTCGGAGCGGACGTTTCATCTGCTCACGCAGGTCGCGGGGCGTGCGGGGCGCGGGAAGGATCCCGGGCGCGTGTTGGTGCAGAGCTACAACCCGGAAGCCGCTCCCATCGCGCGGATGTTGGCGAACGACTTCCAGAAGTTCTCCGAAGACGAGCTGCGGAGGCGGAAGTTGCTCCACTGGCCTCCGGATTCGCGAATGGTGTCGGTGCGCATCGAGGGCGAGAACGCCGACGCGGTGATTCGGGTGAGCAAGCAGCTCGCGAGCGTGGCGGTGAAGGCGATGCCTCCCGCGTCGCATGGGGTGCGGTTGTTGGGGCCGGCTCCGGCGCCCATCACGCGCATCAAGGGGAAGACGCGGTGGCAGCTGGTGCTGAAGGGGCCAAGCCACGCCGCGCTGACCAGGCCCGTCGATGCGATCGAGAAGGCGATGGAAGAAGTGCCGCGCTCCGTGCGCGTGCTGCTCGACGTCGATCCCGCCGCGATGCTGTGACGGTGAGGGAGAACACTCGACGCTGCGACGCGTACGGAAGCCGATCGGCTCACGCTCGTCGCCGCTGACCGACATCATTTCGCCGTGGTCGCTCCACCGCCTCCCGGTCGCTGCGACGCGCACGGAGGTTGGGTTGGTGCCGATCAGCTCACGCTCGTCGAAGCAGACCGACATCATTCCGCCCGCCGTCGGTCGCTCCACGCCGGTCGCTGCGCCGCCGCGCGTTGCGCCGCGATGCACTGAGCGCGAGGACGCGGTTCGCGAGGACGCCGTGCGCGAGGACGCGGTGCGCGAGACACGGTGCGCGAGGAATTCCTCTCCCGCGCCTACGAGAGAGGCGACGAGGGCGGAGCGCTTTCGTCGCCATGAGGCCGTGGTCGAACGCGCCGACTGCCTTGAGGTCGAAAGGAACTCGGAGCGACTTGCGACGTGCTCGTCGCGCGCAGCCCCTCACTTCGATCTTCTGAGAGCGCGCTTCACGAAGCGTTGGTCGCCACCCTGAGGCAGTTCACGGATTCTCGACGAGCGCGGTCGCGTCCAGACGGCCCTGCTCCCAGCCGAGTGCGAGACACAGCTTGCGCGCCTCGAGCGCCACGTTGCGCATCGCCGCTGACTGCCCCTGCTGTTTCCGGATCGCCTTCGCCTGCTGAATCATCGCCCGCGACTGGAACAGCAGGTCACCGCCGCGCGCCGCCGTCACGCCCGCCGCCTCGTACGCCTGCGCCGCCGGCATGTACTGCTGCAAGAACACCAACACCGTGCCCAGCGTCGACAACACGCGCGCCTCGGCCCACGGCCAGTTCACCTTGCGCCACTTCGCGAGCGACGACTCGAGCAACTGCTTGGCGCGCCCGGCATCTCGCCGCGCGAAGCAGATCGTCGCCAACCGCGCTTCCAACCGGGCGTGCAGCTCGATCTCTCCATGCCACCGCGAGAAGTCGGCGACCTGCGCCGCGCCCTGCAACGCCGCCTCGAACGCTGCCATCGAGCCGTCAAGGTCGCCTTCCACTTCGCGCGCCTCACCCCGCTCCGCCGCCACCAGCACCGCCACCGGAGTTCCCTTCGCGACCGCCTCGGCCATCGCCAGGACCTCCGTCGCCTTCACGCGCCGCCCCTCGAGCCGCAACACACGCGCCTCCAACAACAGGTACTCCGCCGACGGAGGCTGCAGCCGCGCCACCATCGGCGCCGCTTCGGTCAACGCCGCGCGCGCTTCGGGCAGCTCGTCGATCAACACGCTCAACGCCGCCGACCGCGCCAGCGCATCGACGCGCACGCGATCTTGCCCTTCCGCCTGCGGCACCGAGCCGAGCGCGCGCGACAACCCGTTCCACGCATCGCGCGCCGAACGGAAATCTCGCCGCGACACCGCCAGATCGAGCGCGTGTTTCCACAGCGGCGCAGCGCGTGCGCCCTCTCCGATCTCCGCGAGCAACTTCGCGAGGTGCACCGGCTCGACCGCTGCCGCATCGACCCGACCGCGCGCGATCAACGCCTCCGCGCACCGCCGTCGCAACACGTCGGCCTCTCCACCGCGGCCGCTCACGAGCCGCTTGCGCAACGCCAGGCTCCGCAGCCGCGCACGCCGCCCCGCCTCGAGCACCACGAAGCCCGAGCTCTGCAGAATCGCGAGCAGCGTCTCGTCGGCCCCGGGCACCGCTTCCTTGAGCACCACCGGCTCGAAGCGTTCACCAAGCAACGCCGCCGCCACCAGCGCCTGCCGCGTCAGCATCGCGAGGCAGTCGAGCAACGCCGGAGCGAGATCGGCTGGAGGCTGAATCTCGGGCTCCGCGAGCTCGACCGCGCCGCTCGCGTCGTGGAACAACACGCCGCGCTCATCGAGCCACGTCAGCAGCTCGATCACCGTCGCCGGCACGCCCTCGGAACACGTCGTCATCCACTGCGTGAGAAGCGGCGCCGCCACCGCACCGAGCGCCACGGTGATCAACCGCTGCACTTCGGCCTGCGACAACGGCGCGAGCGCCGCGACCTGCACGCCCGCGTTGTTCTGTGGCTCGATGCACTCCGGCGTGCCGAAGCCGATGAGCAGCTCGCGTGACGCAGGCTTCGCCGCCATCGAGAAGAACGCCTCGCGGCTCTCGCGATCGAAGGTGTGCAGACCGTCGGCGATCAACACCACCGGCCGATCGACCGCCGCCGCCCGCACCACGACACGCAGCGCGTGCGCGGCCTGGCCCGGCGTGAACGTGGTCGGCATCGGGTTGAGCCCGCACAACGCAAGCGCCGCGTTGCGCGCCGAATCGATGATCGGCAGCGGCGTCAGCGCGGGCACCAACTTCGTGAAGCGCTCGTGTGCTTCGAAGCCCAGCGCGCCACACAGCAGCTCGACGAACCCGCCCCAGGGCGTCGCCAGCCCGCTCGCCATCACCGCCAACGCGCCCTTCTTCTTCGCGAGCGTGGTGGCGAGCACCGCCAGGCTGGTGTGCCCGCTCCCTGCGGGTCCGCTGACGATCAACGGCGCGCCGACGCCATTCGTCAACCCAGCGAGGCGGCGATCGAACGCCTCGGCGAGCCCGCGGCGGCCGATCAATTCTGCGGTGGCGCGCTTGCGCGGCTTGCGCGCGCCGAGTCCCGCCAGTCCGGCTTCCGCGGTGCCCACCACTTCACACACGCGATTCACCGCCGGAGCGAGCCGCGCGTCGATCCACACCGAGTTCGCGCGCGCCTTCGCGAGCCGCATGCGCAGCGACGCGACCACTTCCGCCGCGGCTGGCAACTTCACCGGCAGCGCGAGCGCCTTGAGCGACACGCTGACCTTCAGCTGCGTGCTCTGCCACACCAGCACATCACGCGCGGCGACCATCGCCTGCGCTGCGCGGCCCGCGGGTGAGCCGCCCAGTCGCCCCGCAGCCTCGCCTGCTGCTCTGCT
>JAEUJS010000050.1 GCA_016792935.1 Archangium sp.
AGCAGCGTGAGGCGCTCGACGGCGAGCGCTGACTTCGAGGCGCCGACGGTGGCGAGCAGCCGCGGAACGTCGAGCAGGTCTTTCTTCTCGTAGAGCTCGAGCCACTTCTCGACGTCGGCCTTCTTGCCGCTGTTGCCCACCAACTCGCGCGGCTCAGGGAGAGCGCGCGCGGTGGCCCACTCGGCGATTTGCGCGAAGCGCGGGTCCTTGCACTTGCGCCAGGCGACGATGGCTTCTTTCAGCGCGTCGAGTGCGTCCATCTTCAGAAGTCCTCGAGGTCGCGAATGCGCTGCTCGAGGTCGGACTGCAGACTCAGGTCGCGTTGTCCGTGCGGAGTGGCGAGCGCGCGTTCCCACGCGGCCTTCGCGGCGGGCTTGTCGTTGTTCCCGTTGTGCGCGTCTCCGAGCGCGACGAGCGCGGCGGCGTAGTTCGGGTCGAGGCGCACCGCTTCTTCGAGCGACTTGGCGGCTTCGGCCCAGCGCTTCTCGTCGACGTAGAGCCGGCCGAGCGAGAAGTGACCCATCGGTGAATCGGGGAACTGGCTGATCAGCTGCTTGAACGTGGCTTCGCGATCCATCGGTGACGTCGTGGTAGCACGCGAGTCCATGTCGCGCTTTCTCGTCGTTGCGGTGCTGGTCTCACTCAGCGCCTGCAAGAAAGACCCACCGCCTCCACCGCCCGTCGTCGTTCCGCTCGTCACGCCCAGTGAAGTGAACGTCGATGGCGCGCTGCACGCCGTCGCGTGTGGAGCCGTGACTGCGTTGTGGAGCGGAAATCCCGACGCGCTCAAAGACTTGCCGCAGCCCGCTCCGAAGTCGTTCGCCGTCGAGTCGCTGTCGTTCAAGTTCGCCGATGGCTCGAGCAAGGGCTTCGCTCCGCGCGGTCAGGTGTTCTTCAACGACTGGCGCTTTTCGATTTTCTCGCCCGACTGCTCGATGGTCGCGCTGCTGACCGACCACTTCGGCCCGTACCACGTGGTGAAGACGGCCGAGCTTCGCGGCTATCTCGAAGGACGCGTGAAGCCCGTGCAGGTGCAGGCTCTGGGTGAAAAGGACGCGCTCGTGCACGCCGACCTCGTCTGGAAAGACGCGAGCAAGTTCGAGTTCGCCGCGAGTTGTTGTGGTGGTGCGCAGGTGTTCACGGCGAGCACCAAAGATGGCTCGCTCGAGCGGATCTTCGATGCGCCCGTTGCGCCGAAGGGTCTGCGTCGCGTGGGAACGAAGTACGAGGTGGTTCCGTGATGCGTCAGCTCGCAGAGAAGTCGCGGGCCGCGGCGCGCTCGTTGATGTCAGCCACCACCGAGCAGAAGAACCGCGCGCTCACCGCGATGGCCGCCGAGCTGCGGAAGAACAGCGCGACGATTCAAGAAGCCAACGCGAAGGACATGAGCGACGCGCGCGCGAGTGGAAAGAACGCCGCGTTCCTCGACCGGCTGCTGCTCGAGGGCAAGCGCATCGAAGCGATGGCGAAGGCGGTCGAAGAGATCGTCGCGCTCCCCGACCCCATCGGAGAAGTCACCGAGCGCTGGACGCGCCCCAACGGCCTCAAGGTGCGCAAAGAACGGCTCCCGCTCGGCGTGGTGATGATGATTTTCGAGTCGCGCCCCAACGTGACGAGCGACGCGGGCGCGCTGTGCCTCAAGAGCGGCAACGCGGCGATTCTGCGCGGAGGGAGCGAGTCGTTCCGCAGCAACCAGGCCATCGCCGCGTCGCTTCAGGCTGGACTCGTGGCGACTGGCTTGCCCGCTGAAGCCATCACGCTCGTGCCGACGACCGACCGCGAGTCGATGCTCGAGCTCATCAAGCTCGAAGGCCTCATCGACCTCTGCATTCCGCGCGGAGGAGAGGGCTTGATTCGCTTCGTCGTCGAGAACGCGCGCGTGCCGGTGGTGAAGCACTACCAGGGCGTGTGTCACGTCTACGTCGAAGAGAGCGCCGACCTCGACGTCGCCGAGCGCATCATCGTCAACGCGAAGGCTTCACGTCCCGGCGTGTGCAACGCCGCCGAGTGTCTCCTCGTCGATGAGAAGATTGCCTCGCAGTTTCTCCCGCGCGCGGCGAAGGCGCTCGTCGAGAAGGGCGTCGAGCTTCGCGGTGACGAAGCGACACAGAAGCTCGCGGGCACGAAGGTCACTCCGGCGAAGAGCGACGACTACGGCCGCGAGTTCCTCGACCTCATCCTCGCGGTGAAAGTGGTGAGCGGCTTCGACGATGCGCTCGCGCACATCGCGCGCTACGGCTCGGAGCACACCGAGGCCATCGTCACGAAGAACTCAGACCTTGCGCGCCGCTTCACCCGGGAAGTGTCCGCGAGCGCCGTGGTGGTGAACGCTTCGACCCGCTTCAACGACGGCGGCGAGCTCGGTCTCGGAGCGGAAATCGGCATCTCAACCAGCCGCCTGCACGCCTTCGGACCGATGGGCCTGCGCGAGCTCACCGCACAGAAGTACGTGGTCGAAGGTGACGGCCAGACCCGCTGAGCTCAGGCCGGGGAAATGGGCGACAGCGCGACTTCGGCGAACTTCTCGACGCCGAGCGCTTTTCCGATTTCGGCTGAGACGACGAGGTACTCGCCGACACCGAACACCACCGGAGCGCCGGTTGGATCGAACGCAGTCGTCGCCCACTGCAGGTCCCCGGGCTGCGCATCGCGTGGCTCGATGACGTGCACCGCGCGCACTGCGACGAATGGCTGCGCAGCGCCGTGCGTGTCGACGATCTCCACCGCCCACGTCGTGAACGCTTCGGCTCCGGCCAGGGAGCGCAGCTTCTCGAACAACGCCGCACTCGCGATGACGAGCGGAGTTTCGTCCCAGCCGCTGCCGATGAAGTCCATGTGGCTGTACACGTCGCCGAGCGGCTGGTGCTTGTCGGCGTAGTCGCTCGGCACGTCCGCTTGAATTCGCAGCGGCGGTCCTGGCTCCGCGCCTGATGCGTCGATGCCCGCAGTCGAGTGTCCGCTCATCGGGTGACCCTCCCCGCGCTGCAAGATGAAGAAGGAAGTCATGGCGCGACGGTAGCGCGCGGGAGCGATGTCTGCTCACCCCGACCTCTCCCGCAGGGGCGGGAGCGCTGATCAGTTCTCACGCTGCGCCGAAAAAGCGATATCAGGCGCGCCATGGCGTCGAAGAAGAAGATCACCAAGAAGAGCTCGGCGAAGAAGCCCGCTCCGAAGAAGAAGACGGCGAAGAAGGCCGCCCCTGCTCCGAAGAAGTCGAGCGCGAAGAAGAGCGCGGCCTCGGCGCGCAAGCCGACCAAACGCGTCGTCCGCAAGACGAAGCGCCCTGCGCCCAAGCGCAAGGTCGTCGCGAAGGTCAGCAAGCCGGCGAGGCGTGACTCCTCGGCGCCCGCGCCTGAAGCGCTCGCGCTCGCGAAGTCCATCGCCACGGTCGCGCACGACAAGAAGGCCGAGCAGGTGCTCATCATCGACACCCGCGCTCGCGCCAGCTCGGTTGGCTACGACTACGTGGTGCTCGCGTCGGGTGAAACCGACCGTCAGCTCTCCGCCATCTACGAAGGTGTCGAAGACCTGCTGAAGCCGCAGGGCAAGCGCGCGTCGTCGGTCGAGGCGTCACCGGACTGGGTGTGCGTCAGCTACGACACCGGAGTGGTCGCCCACTTCTTCACGCCCGATAAGCGCGAGCAGGTCGACTTCGAGGGGCTGTGGAAAGACGCTCCGCGCGTCTCGTAGTCTTCGTTCCGGTCTCCTCACCATGAAGCTCACGTTCCTCTCGGTCGGCAAAGACCGCTCGGGTCTCTTTGCGCCTGGCGTCGACGAATACGTCGAACGTCTGAGTCACTACGCGAAGGTCTCGGTCGTCGAGCTGTCCGAGAGCAAGAAGTCCGGAGTGCAGGCGAAGGAAGAAGAAGGCGCCGCGCTGCTCGGAAAGCTCGGCAACAAGGACGCGCTCGTCGCGCTCGATGAACGCGGCAAGGCGCTCGGGTCCGTCGACTTCGCGAAGTGGCTCGGCCGTCAGCAGGACGCGGGGAAAGACGTCGCGTTCGTCATCGGCGGTGATGAAGGGCTGTCCGACGCGGTGCGTGAGAAGGCGGCGTTGGTGCTCAGCCTCTCTGCGATGACCATGCCGCACCGCCTCGCGCGGCTGGTGCTGGCCGAACAGGTCTACCGGGCGTTCACAATTCTTCGCGGCGAGCCCTACCACCGAACATGAATTCCGGACGACGCACAACCCGATGGCTCAGCGCGCGAAGGACGGCTTATCTTCCGCCTGCTCCGTCCATGCCGCTTCACATCGCCGTCCTCCAGGATCGATTCCGCGCCTCGGTGCTCGGATTTGCCATCGGCGATGCGCTGGGGTTCCCCCTGCGCGGACTTCCGGCTCCGGCCCTGGCACGGCAGCAACCGCTCGCCGACGACTTCGCTTCACGTCCGCGTGGAGGTTTTCCGCGCGGCCAGTTCTCCGACGACACGCAGATGATGATGGCCGTCGCGGACTCGGTCGTTCGCGAGAAGAAAATCGACGGTCGCACCGCGGCGCAGCACCTCGCGTGGCTGTGGCAGGAAGGCACCGTGCTGCAGCCGCCTCCCTCGGCGAATCACGCGGCCGAAGCGCTCATCGCCGGCACGCCGTGGATGAGCGCGGGCGCGCCGCTCGGCGTGTGCGACCCGTCTTCTCTCTCTCGCGGAGTGGTCGTCGGTCTCTCCAGCGAGCCCATGCCCACGCGCCTGGCGCACGACGCGCAGGTGATGACGGTGATGACGCACAAGGACCCGCTCTGCGCGGCCGGCGTCTCGGCGTTTGCGCGCGCGGTGCAGCTCGGGCTCTCCGGCGAAGCGATGGACGCGCAGGAGTTCTGCGAACACGTCAGCCAGGCGGCTGCTCCGCACAGCCGAGACCTCGCTGACGAGCTCTTCTATTTGCCGCGTGCGCTGGAGTGGGAACCCGACCGCGCGATTCCCGCACTCCGCCGCGTCGGTGTGCCGCCGTCGCATTACGACTTCGAGCTCGGCGTTCCCGCGCACGTCACGCCGGTGCTCCTCACCGCGCTGTACTGCTTCCTCAAGTCGCCGACCGATTTCCGCACCGCGATGCAGCTGGTCTTGCGCGCGGGTGGAGAGGTCGACGTCACGAGCGGAGTCTGCGCCGCTGTCGCTGGTGCGCACCTCGGCACTGAGGCGATTCCCGCGCGGCTGCGGAAGAACGTGATGTACGCCGAGGCGCTCGTCGAGGTCGCCGACCGGTTGTTCGACGTGAAGCTCGCGCGCGTGCCGGTGGTGACCAGCGCCTTCGCGACCGTGAAGCGCTGAACTCGTTCCCACCCTGACCCACCTCGCGTGCGCCGGGTTAGGCTCGCGACGTGGGTCTTGCCCTCCTCGCGCTGGTGCTCGCTGCGCCGTTCCCGCCTGAACTCGGCGAGCCAGTCGACGGCGCGTGGGTGAACGGCAACGGCGTGTACCTCTGGTGGGACACGTGGAACGACGACGCGGGCGTCGAAGAAGGTCTCTCGCGTCTCGAGTTCCGCCGCTTCGATGGTGGCTATGGCGCGTTCAACGACACGCAGCCCTGGTCGCGCGGCCGCTACACGACCATCACGTTTCCCGTCGAGAACGAGTGGTGGTGCTGGCGAGCGTTCAACATCAACGCCAACAACGAGACGTCTCCTCCGAGCGCGGAGCGCTGCTTCCGCACCGACAACAGCGACCCGGTGAGCCCGAACTTCGTCGACGCTGGAGCGGTCATCAGCACGGGCCGCGTCGTCATCGAGCACTCCGCTGCCGTCGACGCGGTGAGTGGTGTCGCCGGCTACATCCTCACGTTGTCGAGAACGCCGACGGGCCCCAACTTCTACGACTCCTCGCCGCTCGAACCCGGAGTGCCGCTCGTCACGTACGTCGGTGAGGGCAGCTGGTACGGGTGGATCAAGGTCGAAGACTTCGCCCTCAACTCCAACAACGCGTTCGCGGGCGAGTACACGATTCCCATCACCATCACCGCGGTCGATGCGGGCTTCGTCCCCGCGGCGCCAGCGTTCTGGGACACGGTGACGCCCAACTATGGCTCCGGTCTGGAGTGGGACGCGGGCCTCTTCGCAGCGAACAACGTCACGCACGTCGTCGGCTCTTTCTGCAACACCGAGACGGCCTGCCAGTGGCAACACGCGTTCGTCGGCGTTCCCGTGAACCCGGCGGACAGCTCGCGGTGGGTGCAGCTCGGCGACGAGGGCACGATGGTCGCGCGCATCGCGGTCGTCATCGGAGGCCAGGTCGGCCCGTGGTCCGCTCCGTCGGCGCCCATCGTCGTCGACCGCACGCAGCCGCCGCGCCCGACCAACGTCGCGGTGATGCCGTCGTTGAGCAACCAGCCGAACTTCACCGTCAGCTGGTACGCGGCGAGCGATGAGCGCTCGGGTCTCGACTCGGCCATCGTCGTCGAGCGATTCCTCGGCAACGGCTCGACCCGGAACATCGAGGTCGGTGCGCCGACCACCGCGCGCACCGTCACGCCGATGCTCGATGGTCGCTACGAGTACCGCGTGCGCTCGGTGGATCGCGCCGGAAACGTGTCGGACCCGTCGATGATGGTCGCCACCGCCACGCTCGATCGCCGAGGGCCGAACTCGACGCCGCCGATGGCCACCGCGATCGCCGCAGACGGCGGAGCCCTGGTCACGGTGAGCTGGTCGCTGCCGACCGATGAGCTCTCGCCCATCGTCGCCGTCGAGCTGAGTGAAGAGGCGATGGGCGGGCTGCCGGTGACGACGACCGTCACGGGCGTCACCAGCGTGCAGCGCTTCGTCGGTGCGGGCACGTGGACCTGGCGGACGCGCGGAACCGACGAAGCCACCAACGTCGGAAATTTCTCGATGCCCTCGAACAGCATCGTCGTCACGCCCGGCGGCGTCGCGCAGGGGCCGGCCATCACCAGCACCGGCCCGTACGCGCTCACGTGTGGTGCGCCCTTCGTCACCACGCTCCAAGGCACCGGAGATGCGCCGCTGACCTGGAACCTGCTCAGTGGGCCGCCGCTGCTCACCATGGTCGGGCCGCTGGTCGCCTGGGTTCCTCCCGCGGGAACGTCGGGCGCGTTCAACATCGAGGTGAAGCTGAACAACAACGTCGGCTTCGTGAACCGCACGCTGGTCTTGAACGTCGCCTGTGGGTCGTCGAGCGACGGCGGGACGGATGGCGGCATGAGCGGCGACGGCGGTTCCTCGCAACAACCGCCTCGTCCGCGGCGAGACCTGAACGTGGGTTGTGGCTGTGCATCGGCCGACTCCCTCGCCGTGCTCGCGTTGTCGTTGCTCGCGCTCGCACGCGCCCGCCGCCGGAGCTGAAGCGAAGATGGCCTGGGGACTCATTCGCGCGATGGATCAGTTCGCGCTCGTCTTCACCTACGTCGATCCGAAGCGCGGCCCTTCCGCGAAGGGAGCGCGCGTGCGCGGCACCGAGCCGATGCCCGAAGACGCGCGCGATGCGTGTGAGCGACCGAACGTGACGGTGCGCATCGAACCCGGTCTGCGCGTTCGCCCGCTGAGCCCCGAGCAGTTTCAGCTGCTCGCGTTGCCGGAAGAGCCCGCGTGGCTGGTGCACGTCGGAACGGCGTACATCGAGAAGCCCGCGCCACCGCCCGAGCCGGAGCCCGACCTCCGTCGCACCGTGGTCGTCATCGCGAGCACCGTGTTCGCGCTCGCGGTCGCGCTGTTGCTGTATCTCTATTTCGCGTTCGACTGACTCAGCCGGCGAGTGACTTCGCCTCCGCGAGGTCTCGCTCGGAGAAGAAGCACAACGTCACGCGCTTCAACTTCGGCTCTTTCTCGAGCTGCGCGCGAATGGTCTTCAGCGCCAGTCGCGTCGCGCGGTCGAACGGAAATCGGTACACGCCGGTCGAGATGGCCGGAAACGCGATGGTCGAAAATCCGTTCTCCACCGCGAGCTCCATCGAGCGGCGGTAGCAGCTCTCGAGCAGCGCATCTTCGCCGCCACCGCCGCCGTTCCACACCGGGCCGACGGCGTGCGCGATGGCTTTGGCCTTCAGCTTGAACCCGGGCGTCAGCTTTACCTCGCCGGTCTTCGCTCCACCGAGGGTGCGGCAGTGTACGAGCAACTCGCGGCCGGCAGCGCGGTGAATCGCGCCATCGACGCCGCCGCCTCCGAGCAGCGAAGCGTTCGCGGCGTTGACGATGACGTCGTCGTCGAGCGTGGTGATGTCGGCACAGAGCAAGCGCAGTCGCTCGTCGCTCATCTCGGCACCTTGATGCCCAGCACGCGCTCGGCGTTGGTCACGTAGACCTGCTCGAGGACTTCAGGCGGCAGGCCGAGCCCATCGATGGTCCAGCGCCCCTGAATCGGAGTCGGACTCGGAATCGCGGTGTCGTTGGTCTCGAAGTAGCGCCACGTCGAATCGAAGAAGAGCTCGATGTCTTCTTTCTCCGGGGGCGTCGCTCCGGTCGAGCCGAGCATCAAGTCGTCGGGGTGGTTGCCGACGCCCAGGTCGGTGCCGAACAGAATGCGGTCGGGGAAGCGCGTGAACACGTCGCGCACCACGGCGCGGTCGCGGTGTCCCAATTCCGGGACACGTGCGGCGGTGTCCACCACGAGGTTGGGGTACTTCTCGAGCATCGCCGCGACGCGCCTGGGGTCTTCCGGAGCGTTGCCAAAGTGCAGCCCGATGAACGTGGTCTTCGGGTGCCGCGCGACGCGACGTTCGTACTGCGCGAAGAGCTCTTCCCACGTGGGCACGTTCTTGCCGGCGTAGCTCCAGGCGGGATGCACGCTCAGCTCTTGGAGCCGCTCGTTGGTGAGGTCGACCGGCTTCCAGAACGCGACGGGGTCAGCGGTGTGAATCGCGACCGGCAGGCCGAGCTCGCCGCACTTCTCGAAGAACGGATCGAGCAGCGCATCATCCACCGCGAGCAGTCTTCCATCGGGCCCGCGGTGCGTGAGCCCCAGCTGCTTGAAGACTTTCACGCCGCGCGCGCCGAGCTTCTTCGCGTCTTCGAGCTCTCTGACGAGCGTGGCGATGCCCTCGGCCCCGAGCGCCGCGCGCTGCAGCGGGGGCGTCGCGAACACCACGAAGCGATCCGCGGGCATCGCCTTCATCGTCTCGGCGAGTCCTGCTCCGGGCCAGCCACCGCTCAGCTGCACGCCGAACGCGATGCCGTGTTCGTCCATCAACTGTCGCGCGCGCGGAATCGCGTCGGGTGCGAGGTGCATGTGCACGTCGACGCGTTTCCATCTTCCGCTGAGCGCCGAGCGCGCGGGCACGGGCGCGGGAACCGTCGTCACCACGGGCGGAGCGACCGCGGGCGTCTCGCTGCATTTGCAGCCGCCGACGAGCATCAGCAGCAGCGCGATTGGGGCACTTCGACCTGACGAATGCATTTGCATCTGACCTCCAGTCTTTGCATTTCAGCGCCCTCGCGCGGTAGCACGCCGCGCATGTTCCTGGTCACCCGAAGAACGCTCGTGGCCGCGTTGGGAGTGCTGCTCCTGACCGCGTGCCCCGAGCCCGTCACCGTGGGAGAGATTGGCTACTTCCGCGGCAAACCACTCGACATCAAACCCGGTGAATCGGTCTCGCTGAGTTGGCAGGCGAGCAACGCCGCTGCGTGTTTGATCACCCCCGACGTCGGCGAAGTCGCGACCACCGGTTCGACGCTCGTGAACCCGATGTTCACGACGACCTACGAGCTCCAGTGCAACGGCGCGAAGCAGAAGCTCGTCATCGTGGTGCGCCCGCCTCCGAGCATCGACACCTTCACCGCGAGCAGCACCGACGTCTTCCCCGATGCGCCC
>JAEUJS010000084.1 GCA_016792935.1 Archangium sp.
GCCGTTCGCGCAGCTCTTCAACGTCGCCTCGTCACGCACCACCGACCTCGGAACGCTCGAGCCGCTCTGGCTCGGAGAGTCGGCCGCTGATTCCTTCATCACCGGTCGCGTGCTCGGCGCCGGCCCCGCGGTCGATGGCGGACAACCGCTCGATGCGGGCGAGCCCACTGGCGTGTCGGACGTTCAAGGCGCGCGCGTGTCCTTCAAGCTCACCGGCGCAGGCGCGCAGCCGATCGCCGTCGCCGTCGTCGATGCCTTCGGCGCGTTCGGCGCGCGCGTTCCTCCGGGCGAGTACACGCTCACCGCGACGCACCCGTACTTCCTCGAAGTGACGCGCACCGTCTCGGTCGATTCGGGTCAGCAGCTCGATCTCTCGTCGCGGCCGTTGCTGCTGCCGCTCAACCCCGCGACCGTGGAAGGCACCGTGCTGCGCGAGGTCGATGGTCAGCCCGCGGTCGCGGCCGAAGGCGCGTTGGTGGTGAGCGACACCGGCCGCACCGCGGTGGTCGAACCCGATGGAACGTTCACGCTCACCGATCTCGCCGCCGGCACGCGCACGCTGCGCATCACGCTCGGCATGCACCATGACCCCAGCGGGCCGATCACCGTTCAGCTGCAAGCGGGCGCCACGAGCACCCTCGCCCCGGTCACGCTCCACCTCGATCGCGGCTCGCTGACTGGAGAGGTCGAGTTGATCGACGGCGCTCCAGCCACGCAGGTGGTGATCGACATTCCCAACACCTCGTACACCACGGTCGCCGTTCCGCCTGCGCCGGGTGCTTCACGCGCGCGCTTCGTGCTCACCGGAGTGCCCACGCGCTCGTTGATCGTTCGCGCGTCGAAGTCCGACTACATCTCGCAGAGCTCGTCGCCGATGACGCCCGTGCGCGACGGCGTCGTCGACGTCGGCCTCCTGCGCCTCGCACGCCTCGGCGGAGCCTTCACCATCGACGACGGCGATCCGTTCAATCAACCGGGCTTCACGCGAACGACCGGCGTCACGCTTCGGCTCGCCAACACCGCGAACGCCGCCGAGTACCGCGTGCTCGAAGGCACACCCTCGGCGCTCCTCGCGCTGCCGTGGGCTTCGCTCGGCGGCACCTCGCTGCCCTTCACGCTCTCTACCGGCGATGGACTCAAGACGGTGCTCCTGCAGCTGCGCACCGCGACCGGAGACGAAGGCGCAATTCTCGAGAGCAGCGTGATGCTCGACGGCTCGGCGCCCGACGTGTCGATGAGCTCGGTGACGCTCGAGAGCCCGACCCTCAACGCGTTCACCAACACCGAGCTGGTGCTCGCGCGGCTCTCGCTCGGCATGGGAGCGGAGACCGCCACCTCGGTGAAGGTCGCCACCGCCGCTTCGGCCACCACCTGCGTCGCCAACGACTTCGCGCTCGCGCTCTCGATGCCCGTCGTCTCGGCCTACCCGGTGACGCTCGGCGCCGGAGATGGGCCCAAGCGCGTGTGCGTGCAGGTCTTCGACGCCGCTGGGAATCCGTCGAGCACCATCTTCGCCACCATCACGCTCGACAAGACGCCGCCGGCGACGCCGGTGGTGCTGACCGCCGACGATCAATTCCTCCCGCTCGCCAACAACGGCACCTTCGTCGTCACCACCGCGGGTCCCGTCGTGGAGACGAACTTCTCCGCGTACCAGCAGCTCGGTGGCGACCTCACCGCGTGGACCTCGTCTGCCCTCGCGCAGGCCACCACCAGCTTCACCTTCCGCGTGGTGAACACCGGCGCCGAAGACGGCACGCGCAATCTCCTTCGTCTGCGCGCCGTCGATCTCGCCGGCAACTTCAGCGGAGAAGCGGTGCTCTTCGTCACCGCCGACACCAACGCGCCCGACGCGATTCCTCCGATCCGCGAGGAGTACATCGATCACGGCAACGGCATCGGCACCGTGTTCTGGCTGCCTTCTCCGAGCGGCGCCGCGGGCTACCGCTTCTATTACGGCCCCACCGACACCGATCTCACCGGCACCTGGGCGCCGCAGGGACCTTCGCCGATCGACGTCGGAGATCGCCGCTCGTTGACGCTCACCAACCTCGTGAACGACACCACCACGTTCGTGCGCATCGCTCCGTACGATCGCGCCGGCAACGAAGGCCCGCGCGTTGGTGGCCCCAGCGTCAGCGCGCGGCTCTTCCCCGGCGTCGTCTCGCCGAACCTCGTGGCCACGCTCCCGCTCACGCTCAGCGCTGACGGAGGAACCTCGCTCGCGTCCGCCATGAGCATCGGTGGCCAGTACGCGTACGTGCTCGGTCACAACGGTGGCCGTCACTTCCTCGGCACCATCGAGCTCTCGGCGCTGCAGTCTCCGATTCAGGGCGGCGCAATCGATCTCGACGCCGGACAGATCTCGCAGGTGTCGGTGATCGACATCGGGCCGGGCACCTCACTGCCTTCCGGCCCGCGGGCGCTGCTCGCCGATGGTCCGCTGCTCTACGTCGCCGCTGGTCGCTTCCTGCGCATCTTCGGTCTCGAGAATCCGCGCTCGCCCACGCTCAAGGTCGAGCTCGACTTCGGCGCGCTCAACCCCGGCTACACGCTGCGCGAGGTGCAGGGCGTGTACGGCCACAAGGTGATGGTCACCGGCAATCCGTCCCCTGCGACGCAGCAGCTCGACGCGGTGGTCGATGTGTCGCTGCTGCATGACGACGACGCGAGCACGCGGCCGACGCTGTCCGACGTGCAGCTCTCGTTGCGCGCGTACTTGCCGCCGACGAGCTTCCCCGTGGGCACGCTGCTGATCGGCAACCGCATCGTGACCGCCAACGGGTGGTGGGCCGACGATCAGCTCGGTGATGCACTCGACAGCGACACGGGCACCATCTGGGGTCCGGAAGATTACCGCGTCGTCGCCACGCCGACGCTCGGTCAGCCGGTGGACACGCATCGAGGCAGCGGCCAGCTCGTCGTCTCGACCGGCAGCTCCGGAGTCACGGTCACGGATCTGAGCGACGGCGGCGCGACACAAGTCGGTCGTCTCGTCGCGGGGACGATCGGCACTCCGGCGCTCGTCGGCGCTGAGCTCGTCACGTGGAAGAGCAGCGGCCTGGGTGACTTCACGGTCGTCGACCTCTCGCAAGCCAGCACTCCGACGCAGACCGGACACCTCCTCGCGACCGGACCGGGCGGACTGCTCGGCGCGACGTGGGGCGGCTACGCCTTCGTGCTCTTCGGCGGAAACGTGCTCGCGTTCGAGCTCTCCACGCCGCGCGCACTGACGTCGCGGGCCAGCGCTGTCGGCTCGACCGGGAGCGGACTGCAGCTCGAGCCCGGCTTCGCGTTCACCTCGAGTGGCCGCGCGTGGGATCTCTACGGTGGCCTCGTGCCTCCGGCGATCGAAGCCGACGGTCCCTGTCAGACGCGCGCCGCGTGGTGGCCCGGCATCGAGATCGGCGCGAACGGCAATCAACTCCTCGTCACCGACATCGATGCCATCACCGATCGAAATCCGCTCAGCGTCACCACGCGCACGCCGATTCCGCTCGGCACCTTCGGTCGTCGCGTCTCAGGCGTCGCAGCGTGGGGCGATTACCTGGTCGCCGCGGAAGTGCGCACCGACGCCGGCGTCAACGGCGATGGCCTGTGGCTCGAGGTGTTCGACGTCAGCAAGGCGACCGATCGCACCGCGACCTCGACGCTCTCGATGGCCGACCGCAAGACCGAGTTCAAGATCGCTCCGCTCCCGTTCATCACCGGCGTGATCGATCCGCTCCCGGTGCGCACGCAGCTCGACGTCACGATGAACGCCGGACGCGCGGTGATCTCGACCGAGGTGCTCAACTACTCCGGCGGAATTCCGCAGCAGGTGCAGTTCTACGATCTGCGCGCGCTCTTCGACGATGACGCGACGACGCCGTTCTCTCCCGACGCGGGCTACCAGGGCGGTCTCTCGATTCCCGCGGGCGTCAGCACCACCGTCACGCAAGGCGGCTTCGCGTGGAGCATCGGAGGCGCCGGCCTCTTCATCAGCGACGTGTCGGCCGCGTTCGACGACGATCCCGCGACGCTCGTCTCGGGCACACCGCAGGTCTCGTTCGGCGCGACGCGCGGAGGAACGGGACTCTCGGTGAAGGGCTCGCGGCTCTTCACCGCGGGTGGCGTGGTGACGGCTTACGACGTGAAGCGCCCACTGACTCCGGTCGTGACGAGCACAGGAGCGTTCGCTTCGACATCGCTCACCTGTCGACCGAACGCCGAGACGTTCGATCGACCCATTCGTGGATCGATCGAGCCGGCAGGTTCGGTGCTCCTCCAGAGCGCTGGAGGAGCGTTCAACGTCATCGACCCGGAGTGATCAGCGGATCGACGCCTCGTAGATCTCCTTCACCAGCCTGGGATCCACGAACGGGTTGCGATCGTTCTTGCCGGTGAACATCGCGTCGGTCTGCGGGCGCCACAGGAAGTCAGGGCTCGGCGACGACGGGTCCCAGCCACCGTTCACGAACTTGCCGTTCTTCTCTTCGAGCCAGTACCGGTAACGCTCGGTGCCACCACCGCCGCCGAGCGACACGTTGCGCTCGACCCACACGATCTTGCCGTCGCCCGCGGGGCCGGTGTGACCGTTCTTGAGCATCTCGTCGCTCGCCCACGAAGGCTTGAGGCCGTTTTTGTAGAGCGTGTCCTCGGCCTTGTAGAAGTTGTAGTTCCACACGTGATCGCCGCTGTCCTTGTCCATCACAGCGGGACGGCCCGACTTGAGCCACTCCGAGATCGTCTCGTGCATCAGCACCGGGCTGTCGCGCTTGTCTTCACGCGCCACGAAGCTCAGCTCGGACTTCTTGTAGGTCTTCTCGGTGCCGTCCATGAGGCGCACCTTCACCTCGTCCGGCAAGGAGTTGGAGTTGATCTGCCAGTCCTGCTGACGGCGGTTGGTGTTGTCGAACTTCACGTTGTCGCCGAGCACCGTGCCGCGCAGCTGCTGACCGTTCTTCAGCGCGATGGTGTCGGGGTTCGCGTCGTAGCGATCGCCCACGAAGTCAGAGCCACCACCCTGGCTGTCGGCGAGCACCGTCAGCAGACCCTTGATGTCCTGCGTGGTGAACGTCACGCCGTTGAGGGTCACGTCCTTCCTGGGCTCCTCGAAGAGGATGCCGGCGCGCGCGACCTTGTCGCAGCTGCCCCACCAACCCACCGACATCGAGCCGTCCGTCTTGCCGTCCTTGCCGAACTGGCCCTTCGAATCGATGAAGTCCCACTTCACGTCGGCATCGATCTTCCCGTTGTTGTTGAAGTCGACGCCCGTGGTGCGCTCCGCGTCGGTCTCGGACAGCGACGAGTTGGGGATGTAGTGGCCCGACTCCTTGTTGATGAGCCAGTTGAGGCTGGGCTTCAACTCGAAGTTGCGCGCGCCTTCCGCCTGGCCCTTCGACTTCAAGAGCGCGTCGAACTTCTCGAGCGCGCCGCCCTTCGCCCACAGGTTGCTCGACGCCGAGCCGACGTCGTTGCCGCTGCCGGCCATGGGCCAGTACGTCGTCGTCCACGGCTGGCGCGTCGCCTCGATCGTCACCTTCTCGGGGCCCGTCGCGACCGGAGGTGTCACCACCGGAGGCGTGATCTGCGAACCCATCAGGCGCGTGAACTCACTCTTCGCGGCGACCGTGAACTTCGAGCCGTGCGTCGAGAGGATCGCGGCCAACTCGGCCTTCTCGGCCGCGTCGATGCTCCCGCCGTCCTGCGCGGCCTTCACGATGGTGCGAATCTCGTCGCGCGTGACGCGCTTGTTGGTGAGGGCCGTCGTCAGAGCACTGCGGATGGAGTCGATGGACATGGTAAGATCTCGAATTCAGATCAGCAGCAAAGCTGCTGGGTTAGGTGGCCCTTGCGGGCCGGGTGGAGAAGTTGCCTACATTGTCGGACACTGCCGTTTGAAGTTGCCTGATTTTCACATCAATCGATGCCACCCCCCAAGAAGAAGGTCAAACCACCCACGCACGCGAGCGCTGAGCAAATTCGCTCGCGGCAAAAGGGAGCCTTGCTTGGTCTCGCGGTCGGCGAGGCGATGGGCATTCGTACCGAGCAGCGCAACATGCCTGCCTCGATGTTCCCCGAGTTGAACGAGGGGCCGATCATCGAGCCGATGGGCGGCGGCCGCTTCGAGCTGCGACCGGGCCAGGTGACGTGGGGCGCGGAGATGGCGCAGGTGCTCTCGCAGACGCTGCGCAACTTGCGCAAATACGATCTGTTCGAGACGGCGAAGGCCTACGTGCGGTGGATGGGCACCGTGCAGCCGCCGGAGATCGTGCCCACGCCGATCAAGGCCGCGCTCGACATGATCATCGACGGGCGATCTCCGGAGTTCACGGGCCGCCGCGTGTGGCTCGAAGGCTTTCAGCGCGTGCGCGACAACGCCGCGTTGGTCCGCACCATCCCGCTGGGGGTCTTCTTTCATGCGCGACGTGATGAGCGCGTCAACGCCACGCTCGAAGACACGTCGATCACCCACTTCGATCCGATCTGTCAGCTGGCGTGCACCACCTTGAACGGCGTGATCGCCGGCGCCATCGGCGCGCTCGGAGAACGCCTCGATCCCGAACAGCTGCTCAAGGTGCACGAGGCCGAGCTCTCGCTCGCCGCGGCCACGCTGGGCCGCAAGGAACCCGACTGGGTCATCTTCACGAAGGAAGCCGCCGACTCGCTGCGCGAAGATCTGAAGTTCGCGCAGGCCGATGATCCCGAGCTGTACGGCCCCGACCTGCACCTCTTTCACCCGTGGCCCACGCTGGTGCGCTCGACGTACCGGCTGGTGTTCTGGGAACTGTTCCACGCGCCGTCGCTCGAGGCCGCGCTCATCGACGTCGCCAATCGCGGTGGAGATGCAGACACCAACGCGGCGATCACCGGAGCGCTCTTCGGCGCGATCTTCGGAGAGAGCGCAATTCCCGCCACGTGGTCGGAGCGCGTGCTCGAGGCGCGCGGCAACGGTCAGTACCACCCGCAGAACCTGATCACGCTCGCGGGGCTCGGCCCCGACGACACCGGCGCTGCGCCGGCCTCTTAGAGTTTCGGAGGCGCGGGAGCCTTCTTGTTCTTTTCCTTCGCGTCGGCCTCTTCCTGCCACTTGCGCTCGAGTTCGGCGAAGCGCAGGTCCTCGACCACGAGGTCGCAGTTGCGATCTTTGTTGCACGTGGCCTTGAGCGAGGTGTCGCCGTTCTTCCAGCGCACGTCGTCGGCCCCTCGCTTCTCACTGGGTTCGCCGTACTTCGCAAAGAGCGCGCCGTAGAGCTTGCTGTCGTCGCTCAGCGAGTCGGGCGCGACGACGTACCACATGCGAAACACCTTCGACGGTCGGCTCTGCGTACCGATCAACTGCAGGTGCACCAGCGGCTTCAAGATCGGCCGCTTGTCGGTCGCATCTCCAGTGTTCGGCGTCTGCTGCAGCTTGCCGTCGAGGTAGGTCGCGGCGCTCGAGGTGTCGAGGAAACAACCGCGCGGAGCCGCGTCGCCGTAGCGCAGCACACCGAGTTTGCCCGGCTTTCCCTCGCAGCGCGGGTCGAGGAACTTCACGCAGCGGCGTTCCTTCACTTCCTTCGGATCGTCCTTGTCGCAGGTGAAGTCCTTGCGGCCCTCGATCGCGTCACCGATCTTGATCTCGAGAACGTTGAACTTGTCGTGGCCTTCATCGGCGAGCGCGGAGAACGAGCTGAGAGCGGCGAGGGTGAAGAGAAGTGAGCGCATGGGATTGATCACGGAACGTTGAACGCGCCGGGAGTCGGCGTGTTGCACTGGTTGAAGTCGGTGGTGTTGCTGTTGGTGTCGCTGCCGTTGGTGGTGCGGCACAACGACATGCTCGCGGTGTTGCTGTCGGCGAACGACGAGCCCGCTCCGCCTTCGTAGGCCGGCACGTTGGGGATCACCGAGGTCCACGTGGTGCTGCCCTCGTACGAGACCGCGTCGAGCACCGCGCTCGAGGCGGTG
>JAEUJS010000095.1 GCA_016792935.1 Archangium sp.
GCCGTTCGCCCGCATCGACCAGCCGTTCGCCGAGGCGAAGCCGCAGACCCTGACCTTGCCGACGCCCGACAAGGCGAACGCCTGGTACGGCTCCGGCGTGGCCGTGAAGCTCAACGAGCGGTCGGCCGACTACCCGGCGATGGCGCTGGCGACGCACATGCTCGGCGGTGGGCCGTCGTCGCGGCTGTTCGTCTCACTGCGCGAGGAGAAGGGGCTCTCGTACGGCGCCTTCGGCTTCCTCGACGTCGACGTCGATGACGAGCTGGCGGTGGTGCAGACCGGGGCGATCTTCGCTCCGCAGAATTTGACCGCGGTCGACGACGCGATGAAGAAGGAGCTCGAGCGCTGGAGCACGCTGAGCAAAGAAGACCTCGCGCTCGCGAAGGACGACTTCCTCAACCAGCTGGCGCAGGGGCGCACCGATGATCAGCAGCTGGCGCGCATCCTCACGCACCACGCGAAGTACGGCTGGACCCTGCAGTGGGACGCGGAGCTCGAGAAGAAGCTGAAGGCCGTCACCCCCGATGCCGTCAGCGCCGCGGTGAAGAAGTACGTCGACCCGTCGAAGTTCGTGACGGTGAAGGCCGGCGACTTCAAGACGGTGACCGCACCGAAGTGAACTGAAGTGCAGGGTCAGGGTGAGGGAGCACATTTTCTCGGCGGCAGATGCACATCGAAGTGCGTCGCGCGCTGCACCAACACGGAGTGCGGCGCCTGACCGGGCTGCACCAGACCGAGGCGTTCGAACTTCTCGAAGCGCGCGTGCCCTTCGGCCTGCTCCACGACCAGCAAGTCGTGCCACACGCCGTAGGTCACCACGCGCTCGTCGCGGCGGCTCAGGTACCCGGTGAGGGGATGCGTCAACACCTCGTGCGTGTGCGCGAGCGAGTCGAAGCCGCTGAGCTGCGCGAGCGGGCGACCGGTGCCGCGCAGGTCGAGCTTTTCCTCGGCGTCTTCCGCGCGAGCGTGCCAGTGGAGTTCACGCAGCTGGTCTCCGTTCCACTCGCTCTTCCGCTCGACGTGCATGTGATGCCAGGGGAGGCGCCACAGATGCCGCGGCATGTTGACGAAGACCGAGCCGAGCCCAGTGCCAAAGAACCACACGGCGCGCGCGTCGCCTCGCTTGATGTACGCCCGGTAGTTCGTCTGCCCGCACGACAGCCTGACGAACGGAGCGAAGCGGACGAAGAAGTTGGTGTTGAGAAAGCTGACCGCGGACACGAAGGCGCGTGAGCCGCCGTCCTGGAGCGTGAAGCGCTCAGCGGTGAAGCCGTCGGGCAGAAAACGCGACAGCACCTCGGCGTCGACGTCGAACGTGGTGATGACGAAGTCGAGGAGATCCGACGAGACGTCAGTGAGCCGAGGCCGTGGGCGCTCCATGCCCGCACTGTCGCACGCGGCGTCACCTGCGCACCGTCGCCGTCAGCCCGTCCCACTCAACACGCGCAGCGGCACCCTGATGACACCTTCCTGATAGTTGCGGCAGCGCTCGAGGAAGCTGGCGGTGACGGCGAAGCCCCTGGGCACCAGCAGCCCTCCGCTGTTCAACCGAACGTCTTCGACGAAGACCATTCCCACCCGGAGCGCAGCGAGCCCGATGTCGTGCACCTCGCCCTTTTCGGCGCGAGCGGCGGCGACGAGTGCGCTCGCCAGTTCCTGCAGCGCCGGCTCCTTCGCGAGCAGCAACGCGCAGGCCTCGTCGGGCGACGTCGTCGTGGCCAGGCGTCGTTCCAACTCGGTGGCCGCGCGCAGCAGGAGCGCCTCGCGGCCCAGCGCATCGCGAGCCACCTGTTCCGCGGTCAGTGGCATCGCGCTCAACGTCAGCAGCCGGCGAACGCCTTCCAGCCGGGGAATGTTGGCGAGGAGCTGCTCGGTCACCTGGGGAACAGCGGCGACCAGCTTCTCCTCGGCGGCGGTGAGCGGCACACGCTCGTGCACCTTGGTGGTCAGCTCGTCGCTCAGGGTGACGGCTCCCAACGGGGCGACGAGCGCGGCGATCTCACAGCGCCAGCGCTCGGTGACTCCGGTCGAGTCGAGCAGCCGCGAGAGGATTCGCTTCACCCGCGACGCCCGGCCAAAGGCATGCGGGGCGGTGAACGAGAGCACGTCGGTGAGCGTCTTGAGGCAGCCCTGCAGCGTCTGCTCGAGCAGCTCCTTCTCGGCGGTCAGCAGCCGGTTCTGTTCGGTCGCGGCCTCCACCACGGACAGCAGCATCGGCGCCGGGGTCGGCTTCTGCAGGAAGCGGAAGAGCTGGCCCTCGTTGACGGCAGTGATGGCCGCCGGGAGATCGGCGTGCCCGGTCAGCAGCAACCGCGAAGCATGTGGCGCCACCACCCGCGCACGCGCGAGAAAGGCCGCCCCATCCATCTCCGGCATGCGCATGTCGGAAATGACGACCGCCACGCTGCGCTCCTGCGCCAACAGCTCGAGCCCCTTCGCCCCGCTGGTGGCGGTCAACACGTCGAACTTGCGCCGCAGCGTGAACATCAACCCTTCGAGCACGCCGGGCTCGTCATCGACGCACAACACGCGGGGCTTCGGCGGAATGGCAAGCAATGCGGTCATGACGCCCTCTGCAGCATGGGTGCCCACAGCTCGGGGTGCTCAGCGCGGTGCTGGGCCACGGTGGCGAGCCACGCCGGCAGCGCGGCCGTGACCCCGGCGCGGAGCAGGTAGGTCTGGTCGAGATGTGGCGCGTCGGGCTCGTGCACGATGGCGTCAGCGAAGTGAATCGCGGTGAGCACCTCGTTGGGCTCCGGCGCTTCGCGCGGCGTGTCGTGAAACTGCACGGCTTCGCAGATCGATCGCGGCAACCCCCACAGCGAGAGCAGGTAGGCGCCCACTTCTCCGTGCGTCACGCCCAACACCTCGCGCTCGACCTGGTACGCCTGACGGCCCTTGAGCTGGGTCAGCACCATCGAGAACTGACTGGTGGCGTGGGTCGCGAAGACCAGCCTGCCAATCTCGTGCACGATGCCGACGCAGAACGCCACCTCGCGCAGCGACGGCTTCACCACCCGCTGCGCGACCGACGCCACGAGGAATGACTCGCGCTGCAAGCCCTCGAGCGAGAAGTTGCCGATGGCGACCTGCTTGCCTTCAGCCAGCGAGCTGGACAGCGCGACGGCCTTGACCACTTCGTTCCCCAGCCGCACCACGGCATCGCGGAGGCTGTGGGTCGGATGCCGGGCGCCGAAGTAGGGGCTGTTCACCAGCCGCAAGACGTTGCTCGCCAACGCCGGGTCTCGCTCGACGACGCGCGCCAGGTCGGCGGTCGAGCTCTTCTCGGAAGCGGAGACCCGGACGAGCTCGAGGTACACCGAGGGCGCCGCCGGGAGCCCGCCGGTGCTGCTGATCCACCGGCGCACGTTCGACGTCCAGTGCGTCTGCAGCGCGAGCATCTCGGTGAGCACCTGACGCAGCTGTTCGGCGCTGCACGGCTTCGCGAGGAACTGGTGCGACGCTGCGGCCGCGCGCACCATCGCTTCCGTCTCGGCGTGCCCCGACAACACCACCCGCCCCGTCCCGGGCCAGCGATCGCGTATGCGCTCCAGCAGCTCCGGCCCGTCCATGCCCGGCATGCGCATGTCGGTGACGATGATGTCGCACGGCTCTCGCTCGAGCGTCTCGAGCGCCGCCGCCCCATCAGCCGCGAAGACGAGGTCCCATTCCTTGCGATTGCGGCGCAGCAGGTTGCGAAACGCGTCGAGAATGTTGAGGTCGTCGTCGACGAAGAGGATGCGTGGCTTGTGGTCGTTCATGCCGCCACCAGGACAGGCGCGTGGTCGAGCGGCAGCTTGAGGGTGAAACAGGTGCCCCGCCCCAATTCCGTGGTGAACGAAAGGCTGCCTTCGTGTTTGGCCGCGACCGACCGGGCGATGGCGAGCCCCTGGCCCGTGCCCTTGCCGACGCCTTTGGTGGTGAAGAAGGGCTCGAAGATCTTCGGCCTGACGGCCTCGGGAATTCCGCCGCCCGTGTCGGCCACCGAGACCTCGACGACCGCGCCGACCACGCGCGTGCTGACCGTGATGCGCCCCTTCTTCCCCGTGTTCTTCACCACGTCACCGATGGCGTGCGCGGCGTTGACCACCAGGTTGAGCACCACCTGATTCACCTCGCCGACGTGACACGCGACCTGTGGCAGCTCTCCAAAGTCCTTCTCGACGTCGGCGACGTATTTGAGCTCGTTGTTGGCGATGACCAGCGTGCTCTCGATGGCGCGATTGAGGTCGACCAGCATCTTCTCGCTGGAATCGGGGTGGGCGAATTCCTTCATCGAGCGCACGATGGTGGCCACGCGGCTCAGCCCATCGAGTGAGCGTTCGATGGCGCGCGGCACGGCCTCGGTGAGGTAGGCGACGTCGACCTCGGCTTCCAGGTCGGTGGACGCACTCAGGCGCTCTGGCGCCACTGCGCCCGCGCGTGCGCGTTCCCGCACGTCATGCAGATCGGCCACGACGCGCAACAGGTCGGTCGACGCGTCCTTGAGGAAGTGCACCGAGTCGCTGACGAACTGCACCGGGGTGTTGATCTCGTGCGCCACGCCGCTCGCCAACCGACCGACGGATTCCAGCTTCTGCGCCTGCCCGAGCTCGGACTCGAGGCGCTTGGTCTCGGTGACGTCGATCGACACACCTCGAATGAGGCGCTCCACGGCGTCGAAGCGGTAGATGGTGCGCACCTCGAGCTCGCTGCCATCGGGTCGGCGCACGCGGTAGTCGATGGTGCCGCTCCCGCCGTGCTGGAGCGCCGCCCGCAACGAGCTGCTCGTCCGCTCACGGTCGCGTTCGACGACCAGCGACATCAAGAACTCCAGGCGAGCGAGCTCAGCTGGCGTGCAGCGGTAGAACGACGCGCCCTGCGGAGCGATGTAGGTGAACTGCCCCGTACCGGCGTCGATCTCGAAGGGCACCACGTTGACGCCTTCGATCAACGACTGAAAGCGCCGCATGCTCTGCTCGAGCTGGAAGGTGCGGCGGTGCACACGGTCTTCGAACTGCTGATTGAGAGCGGTGAGCTCGGCCTCGCGCTCCGCGACCGCGCGATTGGTGGTCAGCTCGCGATGGCAGGCCAGCACCAGCACGATGTCTTCGAACACCACCCAGCCGGCGTGCTCGAGAAAGCGCCACCATTCGGGGTTGGCGATGCCGTACACCGACTCGGGGTAGGCGAGCCCACGGAAGAGATGGTCGGAGGCCACCACCACCGTCGCCGTCACGAGCACCTTCCAGTCTCGATAGAAGGCCACGAAGGCGAGCGAACCGAAGACGTGGAAGTGCGTCTCGATTCGCCCTCCGGTGAGATGAATGAGCAAGGCCGACCACATCATCTGCGCGGTGGCCACCGTGTGACGGGTCAGCCACCAGCCCGGGCGCAGTCGAATCAGCACCAGCGGCAACGAGTTGAGCGCTCCGCCCAGCAACACCGCGAGGAGCACGTGGGAATGCAGCGAGGGTGTGCGGCCCGCCCAGGTGTGGGGCGAGACGAGCACCGCGAGCACGATCGCCAGCGCCCACTGCCCGAGGAGGAGCCAGAAGAAGACCTCGTCGGTGCGTCGGTGACCTTGATTGACCAGCTCGTCGTAGCGGTTGGTGGGATTCATCGATTGGCGCTCTCATTCGAGGCGAGCTCGCCCGGCTCGTCGAGGCCGCAGCCGTAGACCGGGTGCGCTGCCTCGCCCGCCGGCCCGGTGACCGCGGCGATCAAATCAGTGCGACCGACGTTGAGCCCGGCATGCCCGCGCGAGCCGGTGATGCCCCCGCTGAACACCAACGCGCCCTCGGCATCGAACACCTCGACCTGCCCCGAGGTGCGGGCACCGAAGCGATGCCGCTCGACCTGGCTGGCGTCGAGCGCGATGTCGGTGCTCGGCATCTGGCTGACGAATTTCCAGAGGTCGGACCGCTCGACCGACGCGTCCGACTGAAAGAAGACGACCACGGCGCGAGCGCGCTGCCGCACGTCAGCGCGGTTCATCACTTCGTTGAGCTCGAGAATGCTCGCCCGCGTGCAGGGACAGCGCGGGTGCGCGAAGAGCAGCACCGTCGCCATTCCCGCGGTGCGTGGCAGCCCGCTCGCTTCGGGCCAGCGTGCGGGAGCCGCTGCGGGGAGCCCAGGCTCGGACTTGTACCGAGCGATCCCGACGAACGTCAGCGCAACGGCCAACGCCCAGCCTGCGAGGAGCCCGAACCAGCGTCGAGTGGTCATCTGCCCGGACGTTGCAGCTTCGACGCCGCGCCCGAACCAGAGTGAGATCAGCGCCGTGGCGCGCTCATTGCTGAGGCGCAGAGAACCGACGAGGTCAGCCTCGACCCGAAGGGCGTTCAGCGCTGCGCGCGGGCGACGGTGCGCCGCACCACATCCAGCTCGGTACGGCGGCGCGGCCCCTCGACGAGGAACGGCGGCAACCCACCGCCCGGCTCGGAGTGCGACACGTACTGCACGCGCGTCTTCCCATCGGCGCTGGGCGAGAAGGTCCACTCGCCGGTGATGACGGTGAGCCGCAGGAACTTCGGCGTCACCGGCACGGACGCATCGGTGATCTCGAAGCGCACGATGCAGCGATCTCCGACGCGCGAACGAGTCCACTTGAGCGAGTAGTCGCGATCGCTCACCACTGGAGCGCTCACCTGCTCGTACGTCACGCGCGAATCAGCCGCCTCGCTGAGCACCTTGCGCGAACGCACGGTGCGTTCGTCGCTCGGAATCTTCCCGTCACCGAACGCCGTGTCGCACAGCTTCGCAACGGTCGCGGGCGAGGTCGTACTCAGCCGCAGATCGACGAAGTCAGACCCGGCATGCGGGCGCGACTCGATGCGAATGCCGTCGACTTCCTCGACCAGCTCGAACTCGCCCGGAGCTGCCGCCGCCACCACCAAATAGATGAACGCAACCATGCTGCCCCCGACCGGCCGGAATGGGCGAATGGTTGCCGCGAGCGAAGAAAAGCGGTTGCCGCACCAACGCGCAGTGGTGGTGCGTCAACGCTTCATCGCCACGACTACGGCTGAATGGCGATCAGCTCGCGGATCGACTTCTCGACGTCGTGCTGCTGCGGCACCGACGCCATCTCGAGCGGATCAGCGAGCCCGATGCCCGGCACGAACTTGCCGGCCAACAACTTCGGAGGCGCCAGCAGCTTGAAGAACAACTGCTCCGCGGTGCGCCGCACGAGGTGCTCACCGAAGTTGGTCACCTCGGTGTCCTCGTTCACGAACAACACGCGTCCGGTCTTCTCGATCGACGCCTTGATCGCGTCCCAGTCGTACGGCCACAGCGAGCGCAGGTCGATCACCTCGGCGTCGACGCCCTCTCCTGCCAATTTCTCAGCGGCAGCGGCACACAACGGCAACGTGCGGCCATAACTCACGACCGTGACCTGCGAACCGGCGCGGACGATCTTCGCCTTCCCGATTTGAATGCCCGGGTCTTCCAACACCGGCCACTGCGCCTGCCACTTGCTGCGATCTCCAAGCGGAGCGTCGATCATCTTCGACAGCGCCTTGTCTTCACCCGGCTCGCCCGGAATCAGCTCCGCTCCGCGAATGCGCATCAGCGCCTTCGGAATCAGGAACATCACCGGGTTCGTCTCTTTGCACGCGGCAATCAGCAGCCCGTACGCATCGAGCGGGGTCGACGGCATCACGATCTTCCAACCCGGGATGTGCGTGGCCGACGCGTCGAACGAGTGCGAGTGGTAGATCGACCCGCGAATTCCCGAGCCGACCGGAGTCATCACCACCATCGGCAAGTTCCACTGTCCGTTGCTCGCCCAGTGCGTGTTGCCCGCGAGCTTCAGGAGATCGATGGTGTTGAAGATGTAGTCGCAGAACTGGATCTCGGCGATCGGCCGCCCGCCCGCCAACGCGATGCCCATCGCCATCGAGATGATGCCGCGCTCATCGAGCGGAGAGTTCCACGTGGTCTTCAAACCCTGCGTGCAGGTGAAGACGCCACCGAGCGGCGCTCCGACGTCTTCGCCGAAGATGTCCGTCACCCCGAGATTCTCCTCGGCGTAGTGGAGCGCCATGCGCACTGCCTGAGCCATGTTCGCCATGATTCGTGAGCTCCTGAACTATTCGCCGAGCGGGTCTTTGCCCTGCTCGCCATGGAAGACGTGATCCCAGATCGTCGACGGCTCGGGGAACGGCTCTTCTTTCACCTGCCGCGCCATCTCAGCGAGCTCCTCGGTGTACTTCTCGCGGATCGCCTTCGCCTGGGCCTTGCTCAACAGACCGGCCTTCTCCAGCCGAGCCTCGAAGAGCGGAATGCAGTCGTCTTCCGACGTCGCGAAGTTCGCGCCTGACGCCGACGAGTGGCCGTACAACCGCGAGACGCGCGCCTCGACGAGGTACGGCTTGCGCTCGGTGCGCACGTATTCGAACGCTTCCTTCAGCTCGAGGTACGCGGAGATCGGATCATTTCCGTCGATGGTCTTGGTGCGCATGCCGAACGCGACGCCGCGATCCGAGATCCGCTCCACGCCCTGCACCTGATCGAACGGCGTGCTGATGCCCCACCGATTGTTGGTGACGATGATCAGCACCGGCAGTTCCTGGTCCTTGCGCGACGACCACACCAGGCAGCTCGCGAAATCGCCTTCCGCCGTGCCCGCATCGCCACCGGTGACGATGCTGATGCCGTCTCCGCCGAAGCGCTTCTGAACCAGCGCGGTGCCCGGAGCCATGCCGTACTGCACTTCGATGGGCGAGCTCACCGGAACGATGTTCCAGTCCTTCTTCGAGAAGTGGCCCGCGAAGTTGCGGCCACCCGAGTAGGGATCGCTCGCGGTGTTCTTCATCTGGCGCAACGCACCGATGGGGTCTTCGCCCATCGCGAGCAACGTCGCCGACTGCCGGTAGTGGAAGTGCAGGTAATCGAACGCCGGGCCCGCGCCCTTCTTGATCAACAAACCCAGCGGCACGTTGAACGCTTCTTCGCCGGGTCCACCGATCCAGAAATAGCCGTGGCCGGTCTTGTACATCGCGATGAGGCGTTCCTCGAGCACGCGCGCCTTCACCATCGTGTCGTGCATCGAGAGCAGCAGCTCTTTGTCGAGCGGCAGCTCATCGGAATGCGTCACCACTGCCTTGAATTTCGGAGGAGCTGACGGCGCGGGAGCGGGAACCACCTTCGGACCCTTCTTCGCCGCGCTGCTCTTCTTTGCGTCACGAGCCATGGATGGTGCTGCTCTACACCCAACGCGCTCAGTCGGTCTTGTAGAACTTCTGCGAGAGGCGGATCAGCTCGTCTTCACAGTCGTCGAGCGTCTTCAGGTTGTTGGCGTCGTCGCACATCTTCTTGACCCGCTTGAACTTGCCCTCGAAGTAATCGGCGCGATCGATGTCCTGCTTCATGATCGTCGCCATGTCGTCGAGCGTCATCGTGATGTGCTTGCGGTCCTTGTATTCGGCGATCTCCGAGTCACCCATCACCGCGTTGCGATCGACGATCACCTCTTCGACGCCCGCGTCTTCTTCGCCCGCCACGACCGGGTTCTGCGGGTTGTCGACCTGCGGGTTCTTCACTTCCGGGTTCACCTGCGGGTTGTCGACCTGCGGGTTCTTCTTGGGCGGTTCGATCGCGGTGAGCATCGGGTTCACGCGCGGCTTACCCGTGTCGTCCTTCGGCGCTTCCTTCGGGGGCTTCTTGCCTGCGAGCGGCGGAACCACAGGAGGCGGCTCGGTGGGCCACAACGCGTAGGCGGCGACGGCGATCAGCCACACACCGACGACGCCACCCAACACCCACGGCCAGCGACGCGTGACCTTGCGCTTGAGATCCGCGACCTGCGCGGACACGGCGAGCTCACGCGCGCGCTTCTTCTCGTCACTCTCCGCGGCAGCAGCAGCCCCCGCAGCGCCCTTCTTCTTCGAACCCGAGGCCTCACTGACCACCGGCTCGATCTGCATCAACGACATCATCGTGGACGCGTTGCGCATCTGCTTGGTGGCAGCACGCAAGTCGGCCTTCACCTGCGCCGCGTCGGGGCGTTCACCCGGTTCCTTCGCGAGCAGCTTCAAGATCAGCTCGGACAGCGCCTTGGGGATCTCCTTGTTGATCTCGTGCGGAATCGGCGGAGGGATGTGCACGTGCTTTTCCATCACCTCCATCGGAGTGGTGCCGATGAACGGCAGCTGCCCCGTGAGCATGTGGAAGCACAGAATGCCGAACGCGTAGAGGTCTGCGGGCGGCCCCGCAGGACGACCGCGCGCGTGTTCAGGAGAGATGTAGTCGGGCGTGCCGGCGATGCGCGTGACGTTCTGCTGATTGCGGCGCGCGAGGCCGAAGTCGAGCAGCTTCACGTAGAAGAGGTTGCCTTCCTTCACGAGGAAGACGTTGGCGGGCTTCAAGTCGCGGTGAACGACGCCCGCTTCGTGCGCGGCCGAGAGCGCGGAGAGCACCTGCTCGAGAATGATCACCGCGTCGCCGGCGCTGACCTTGCCTTCACGCTGCATGAGCTGCTCGAGCGCCTCGCCCTCGAGCAATTCCATGATCAGGTAGTTGCGGCCGTCTTCGAGCGTGCCGGCGCCGAAGATGTTGATGATGCCGCGGTTCTTCACCGACGAGATGATGCGGGCCTCGTCGAGCAACCGATCCATGTCGCGCGGATCTTGAACGATGTCGGCGCGCAGGACCTTGATGGCCACCGCCTTGCCGATCATCTGGTGCGTCGCCTTGTAGACGACGCCCATGCCACCGACGCCCAGCTTGCTCTCGATGACGTATTCCTGGAGCTTCTTGCCGATCAGCGAGTCGGTCCTGGTCGAAGAGCTGCTGCCTTCTCCCTGATTCGCCGCGCGGTTCTTGCTCGCGCGAGGGGCGCCGTTCGCTCCGGCTTGCGGCACGGGACCGGCGGGGCGCGCGGCAGGAGCAGGCTTGCGTGCGGGCGCGGCCGGCTTGTCCTCGTGCTCCATCATCGTGTCGTCAGGAGCAGTGCTCGCCGGATCCGTCGCGAGCTGACGACGTGCGGCACCCGCACTCGGTTTCGGGCCAGCAGCGGCCGCGCCGGGCTTGAAGGCCTTGCTCTTGGAAGTGCTCTCGTTTCCGAGGCCCAGAGCCGTCCCACATTTGGGACAAGCGCGGGTGTCGGTTGACGAAACCGTTCCGCATTTGGGGCACATGACTCCGGCCATCGGGGCAGCCATTCAACCACAGGCCGCCGCTCGCCGATCCCCTGTTTTCAGGGAGGTGTACGCCGTCGCCGGAGCGACAAAACGAACGCCACGAACGGAACCAAAGTCGGCATCGCAGAACACCCACCGCGCACATCGGTGAGCGAGTTCGCGGGCACGGGATTTTCCGGTTGCGGGTCGGGTTGCTGCGGCTGCGGCTGCGGCTGCTGCGGTTCAGGCGGAGCCG
>JAEUJS010000125.1 GCA_016792935.1 Archangium sp.
AGCTTCTTCGCCGCTTCCGGAAACTGCGCGTAGTCGACGTCACGAATGCGATCGCGGAACGACTTCTTGAGTCGATACACGAGCTGCTTTCCGGACTTCTTGTGCGTGACGATGGTCTCGATGTCGTCTTCGGTCGCGACCCTCTCGACCGAGAGATTCATCTTTCCTGGAGAGACGCCCGTCGAGGCCATCACGCCGTCGGCCATGCAGGTGTAGCGAACGTTCGGCACGGCCTTGTGCACGACGTCGAGCTCCCAGCTCTGTGCGGAAGTGAGGCCGAACCGCTTGAGCGCGTTGGCTCCGATGCGGAAGCCACTCAGCGCCCACGGACCTGGAACGCCGTGCGGCGGAGAGCCGTGGATGAAGCGCGTCGCCGCCACGGGATCGATGCGCTCCGGGAACACAGTGCCCGCATCAGGCGCACCGGCCAGCGCCACGCAGACTATGAAGTGGGTCCACATGGCGACCAACCGTAGCCGGGGCTCGGCGAAGAAGAAGGCAAAGCGGGCGAAGAAGAAGTCTGAGACGAAGGGCTCCGCCAAGAGATCGTCAGCGAAGAAGTCTCCCGCGAAGCGGAGCAAGGCGAAGTCGCCGCCCAGTTCGTCGAGCACCGGTGCGGCGAGTACCAGTGTGAAAGCCGAGTCGAGCGCGGCGTTCTTCGCGTTCGGTCAGGACGTTCGCCTCGCCGGCGCGCGCACCGCGCTCCACTCCGTCCCCAACTCCGTCATCATGGGCAAGATCCCCGAGGGGCCGATTCCTGTACGCCTCGACGATCCACTCCGACGAGGAGACTCGGAACCGAGCGGCGGAGCATCGAAGGTGGGCGACGTCATCAGCGGCGCGATGTCGCTCTATTCGCCGCGACTGCAGAAGGCGCTCGCCAGCTTCGGAGTCACGATCGACTACCAGCCCGTTGAGGTCTTCGTGCCCGGTCGAGCGGAGCCGCTGCAAGGGTACGCCTGGGCGCGTGGCGTGCCGTCAGTCGAGGTCGCGTCGATCTCCTGCTTCACGGTCGATCAAGAGACGACCAGAGGCCAGGCGCTGTTCGACGCGTCGCTCAACTACTCGACGGTGCGGGTGGTGAACGCCGCGCTCAAGGCGCACCTCGAGGCTGCGAACCTCGTGGGCGTCTACTTCGTTCCGACGGAGGAATACGGCGAACCCCTGGCGACGATCTTGAAGATGGGCTGACGGCGTGGGTCACGTCCCTCTCCTCGATGAGTTGGCGATCGTCGCGGCGTTGGCCGTGGTGGTCACCATCATCCTCGCGCGCTTCAAGCTGCCGACCGTCGCCGGTCTGCTCGCCGCCGGAGCGCTCGGCGGTCCCTTCGGCCTGGGCCTCGTGAAGTCGGTGCATTCCATCGAGGTGCTCGCCGAGGTCGGCGTGGTGCTGTTGCTCTTCTCGATCGGCCTCGAGTTCTCGCTCGCGCGGCTTCGCGACATCTTCAAGCAGGTGGCGCTCGGTGGACTGCTGCAGGTCGGCCTCACCACCGCGGCGACCACCGGCATCGCGGTCGCGCTCGGAGAACCCGTGGGCCGCGGCGTGCTCTACGGCTTCGTGTTTGCGCTCTCGAGCACGGCCATCGTCTTGCGCGCGCTCGCCGAGCGTCGCGAGCTCGACGCACCACACGGCCGCTTCATCGTCGGCACGCTGATCTTCCAGGACCTGTGCGTGGTGCCGATGGTGCTCATCGTTCCGCTCCTGGCGACGACGGCGTCAGCGGGAGACGCGGCGATCGAGATCGGCATCGCGATGGGCAAGGCCGCCGCGGTCGTCATCGGTACGGTCGCCGTCGCGCGCTTCGTGGTGCCGCGTGCGCTCGGCTGGGTCGATGCGAGCCGCAGCCGCGAAGTCTTCCTGCTCGCGATTCTGGGCCTGTGCATCGGCACCGCATGGCTCACCTCGCAGGCGGGCCTCTCGCTCGCGCTCGGCGCGTTCCTCGGCGGAATGGTGGTGGCCGACACCGAATACGGACACCGCGCGATGGGCGACATCCTTCCGTTGCGCGATGCGTTCGTGAGCATCTTCTTCGTCTCGCTCGGCATGCTCTTCGACGTGCACGTGGTGGCGACGCAGCCGCTGCTCGTCGGCGCGTTGTTGCTCGGGCTGCTGGTCGCGAAGGGACTGCTCGCGACGCTCGCGGCGATGGCGATGCGCTTCCCCGCCCGCGTCGCGTGGCTCGCCGGAGTCGGCCTCGCGCAGTTCGGGGAGTTCGGCTTCGTGCTGATTCGCCTCGCGCAGTCGCACAAGGTGATCGACGAGGTGACGGCGTCTCCGATTCTCGCGGCGGGCATCGGGTCGATGTTCCTCACGCCGTTGCTGGTGCGCGCCGCTCCGCACATCACCGCTGGAGAGCGGCTGCTCGCGCCGCTCGAGAAGTTGATCGGCGTGCGCAGCATCGATGAAGCGGACGACGGCAAGTCGATGAAGGACCACACGGTGATCGTCGGCTTCGGCCTCGCGGGACGGCTCACCGCGCAGACCCTGCAGGCCTGCAACGCGCCGTTCGTGGTGCTCGAGCTCAACGCCGACAACGTACGCAAGGGCAAGGAGCTCGGCCTGCCCGTCTTCTATGGAGACGCGACCAGCACCGAGGCGCTGCAGCACGCACACCTCGGCGACGCACGGCTGCTGGTGCTCCTGATGAACGACCCCAGCGCGGCGCAGCGCGTCGTGGACACCGTGAAGCGCGTCGCTCCGAACGTGCCGATGTTGATGCGCGCGCACTACCTGACCGAGCGTGAGCCGCTGATGGCGCTCGGCGCGAGAGACGTCGTCGCTGAAGAAGTCGAAGGCGCGGTGGAGATCATCGCTCGCACGCTGCGGGTGCTCGAGACGCCACGCAACGTGATCGACGACCGCCTGCGCGAAGTGCGCGGCGCGACGCAGACCAGTGAACGCAAACAGACCGTGCCGCGCGCGAGCCTCGGAGAGATGCGGGCGCTCGCCGAGATGCGCATCGAGTCGGTGCTCGTGCGTGAAGGCAGCCCGGCCATCGGTCAGTCACCGGTGAAGATGCAGCTCCGCTCGAGAACCGGAGCGCTCGTGGTCGGAGTGCATCGCGGCCACAAGCTGCTCGAGAACCCCGACCCGCATGTGCCGTTCGAGGCAGGCGACATCGTCTACCTCGTCGGCAAGGGAGAGTCCTTCGCGCAGGCGCTCCCGCTCTTCGAGCCCGTGACAGCGAGCTGATCAGCCGAGATCGAACAGCAGCGCTTCGCTGCCGTCTTCGCGACCGTCGATGGTCACCAGCGTCTCGTCGGAGATCGCCACGCCATCACCGGCCCTCACCTCGCGACCGTTCACCGTGAATGAGCCGCGCGCGATCTGCACCCACGCGTGCCGGCCCTTCGTGAGCGTGTGTTCCACGCGCTGCCCGGCCTCGAGGAGCGTGTTGAACACCCGCGCGTCGGCGTTGATGCGAACGCTGCCGTCGTCACCTTCAGGTGAGGCGATGAGCTTGAGCCGCGCCTTCCGCTCTTCGGGCGGGAAGAACTTCTGCTCGTAGCTCGGCGTCAGGCCGTCCTTCGTGGGGAGCAGCCAGATCTGCAGAAAGTGAACATGTTCACTTTTGCTGGCATTGAACTCGCTGTGGCGCACTCCAGTGCCAGCGGTCATGCGCTGGGCCTCACCGGGCTTGAGCACCGCGCCGGAGCCCAGGGAGTCCTTGTGTTCGAGGGCGCCTTCCAGCACCCACGACAGAATTTCCATGTCGCGGTGGCCATGGGTGCCAAAGCCCTGGCCGGGCGCGACCGAATCCTCATTGATGACGCGCAGCGCACGGAAGCCCATGTGCCGCGGGTCGTAGAAGTCCGCGAAAGAGAAGGTGTGAAAACTCCGGAGCCAGCCGTGATCGGCATAGCCCCGGTCCGCTGCTGCTCGTACCGTGATCATGCTGTGGAGTTGAATAACGCAGCCTGAAACGATCACATCTCCGCGGGCCGCCGTTCCCGGCTGTTCTCACTGACTGAGGTACTTCTCGTACGCCTTGAAGTCATAAGGACGGCCGAGGAAGTCCTTCACCAGATCTGCTGCGTCCTTCGTCCCGCCCGGAGCGAGCACCTTGTCCCGGTATGAATAGGTGATCTTCGTATCCATCAGGCTCTTGCCCTCGAACGCGCTGAGCATGTCCTTGGCGATCACGAGGCTCCACATGTACGTGTAGTAGACGGCCGAGTAACCGATGAGGTGGCCGAAGCTGGTGTGCATGTGCGTGCCCTCGACGTATTTGAAGGGCGTGAGCCTGGCCTGCAGCTCCTTCACCAACGCGAGCTGATCGAGCTTCGACGGGTCCGCCTGGTGGAAGCGCAGCGAGACCGACGCGTAGAACATCTGCTGCAGCACCTGCAGGCCGACTCCGAACTTGTCGGCGCGGCGCATCTTCTCGACGAGCGTCTTCGGAATGACCTCACCCTTCACGTTCTTGGCGAAGCGCGAGAGCGTCTCGTGGTTCCACGCCCACTCTTCGAACATCTGCGACGGCGCCTCGACGAAGTCGTGCTCGGTGGCGACGCCGCTCTGACGGATCCAGCGGTGCTTGCCGCCGAGGACGTGGTGCATCAGGTGGCCGAACTCGTGGAACATGGTGACGACGTCGCCGTGCTCCATCAGCTCGTCGCCTGAAGCGAAGTTGCACACCAGCACGCCCTCGGGGAGCTGATCCAACGTGCCCTCGCGCAAGCTGAACTGCGCCGCGTGCTTGTACTTGTTCTCGCGCGGGTGCAGGTCGAGGTAGATGCGCCCCAGTTTTTCGGTGCCACGAGCCACGTCGTAGACGACCACGCTCGGGTGCCACACTGAGGCGTCTTTCACCGGCACGTACTGGATGTCGTAGACGGCGCCGGTGATGTCGAGCAGGCCCGCGAGCGTCTGGCGGAACGGGAAGTACGCGCGCACTTCCTTCGAGTCGACCGAGTACTGCTTCACCTTCACGCGGTTATCGAGGAACGCCTTCTGGAAATCGGCGACCTCCTTCGCGGTCTTGTCGACGGTCTTCAGTTCCTTGAGGAGCTCGGCGTAATCCTTGTCGGCGCGCTTCCTGGCGAGCTTGCTGACGCGATCGATGAAGTCGCTGGCGTTCTTGCCGGTGCGGATCATCTTGTCGCCGGTGATGTAGTCAGCCCAATCGGTGAACCCGAGCAACCTGGCGCGCTCGGCGCGGAGCACGAGCACCTGCGCGAGGAGCTTCTCGTTGTTGGCGTCTCCGCGTGAACGGAACTGCGTGTAGAGCGCCTTCCGCGTCGCGTTGTTCTCGCCGTACGTCATCACCGGGCCGTAGTCGGGGTAGTTGGTGGTGAGCGAGATCTTCCCCTCGGCGTCGGGCTTGTGCGCGTCGATGAAGTCCTGCGGCAGGCCCGCGAGCTCGGCGGCGGTCACCTTCACGGTGCGCACATCAGACGCGATGTTCTTGCTGAATTCCTGCCCGAGCCTGGTGAGCTCCTCGTCGATGGCGATGAGGCGCTTGCGCGTCGGCTCGTCTTTGTCGACGCCCGCGCGGCGGAAATCGCGGAGCGACTGCGTGACGAAGCGGCTGGTGTCGGCATCAGCGGCGTCGAGCTTCACCGCCGAGAGTGCGTCGAACAGCGCACGGTTGAGCAACAGCTCGGACACGAAGCTCGAGCATTCCTGCTCGCAGGTCCGCGCCGCTTCCTGGATCTTCGTGTCGGGGTGCACTTCGGCGAAGAGCCCGGCGCGGTTCACCTGCCCCGAGACCGTCACGTAGATGCCGTTGAGCGGAACGAGCGTGTTGTCGACGGTGCGCTCTCCCGTCGCGGCGACGAGCGCGTCGAGGTTCTGCTTCGCCTTGCCGAGCTCGGAACGGCACGTGGTGAGCAGCACCTCAGCGGGCGTCGGAGGCGGCGGCTTCGGCGCCTCGGCTGGCTTCGCAGCGGCAACAGGCTCGGCAGCAGGAGCGGGCACCGGCGTCGGCGCGGGCTCGGTGTGGGCACAAGAAACGAGGAGGAGGACGAGGAAAGTTCTCTTCATGGAGGTCGGGGGAAGGGGAGAAGCCCAGGTGCGGCCTCAAGAATCGCGGACTCGTGGCGCGGTCAAGGCGTTTTCGCGCTACGACGCGCTCGCGATGCAGGAACCACTGCTGGCCGCTCCTCCGACGATGGTGGATCCCGTCAACGGCACGCGTGTGTGGCTCTTCGATGAACCCCCGACGCTGGTCGATCAAACGCTCGGCCCGCTGACCGCATCCGTTGCGCGCTACCTCACAGTGAGCGTCGAGTCGGTGATTCAGGAGCGGTGGATTCGCGGTGGGAAGAAGGTCACCTTCATTCACGACTGGCGCGAGTCGCGTGACTACGAGGCCGAAGGTCGCAACCTGATGATCAAGTGGGGCAAGGACTCGCTCGCGCACGCGCAACGCGTGTGGGTGCAGATCGGGAGCGACGCCACTCCGTTTCTGCGCATCGCGACCTCCACTGGAATCAGCGCGCTCAAGTTCGTTCGCATGCCGATCGATCTCGTCAACGACCTCGGGCCACACCTCAAAGACCTGCTGCCACTCAGGCCTGTAGCGCTCGGCCGATGATGGATTTTCCCGAGCGGGTCGGTTGTTTGACCCACGCAGCAACGGCCTCCAAAATTCGTCTTCCCTGCTCCTTCCAGTCCGCGAATTGACTCATGCTTCTTCCCGTCGTCGCGCTCGTTCTTGCGGGCGCTGAAGTTCCGATGCCGCCGCCCCCTCCGGGGATGGTGCTGCTCGCTCAGGCGCCCGCGCTCGGCGAAGACGCGGGCGTCGTCGATGGAGGCGTGGTCACCGAGCCACCCACCGCGGCTGCGCTGACGCCTCGTGTGGTCGATGAAGAAGACGACGGCGAAGATCTCGATCTCGAAGCGATGCGTGCGCTCGAAGAAGCGCAGCTCGACCCGGCGGCGAAATCAGGAGCGTCGATTCGCAGCACCTTGAGCCAGCTCGGCTACGGCTCGCTCACTCGAGATCGGCTCGAAGCCGCGTTGGAGCTCGCGGAGCTGTCGGGCGAAGAGCTGCCCTTCACGCTCGATCGCGTCACCGACGTCGAGAGCTTCGACGTGAGCAAGGTGAAGGACCGCTACGACATTCCCGTCGAGATGCACCCGCTCGTCGCGCAGTACATCCACTTCTTTCAGGGGCCGGGGCGTCGCTGGTTCCGAAGGTGGATGTCGCGGAGCGCTCGCTACATTCCGCTGATGCAGCCCATTCTCGAAGCGAAGGGGCTGCCGCGCGACACGGTGTACCTCTCGATGATCGAGAGTGGCTTCAACACGCAGGCCAAGTCGTGGGCGCGCGCCGTCGGTCCGTGGCAGTTCATCGCCGGCACCGCGAAGATGTTCAAACTGCGCGACGACTTCTGGATCGACGAGCGGAGAGATCCGATCAAGTCCACGAAGGCCGCGGCC
The DNA here is from genome assembly GCA_016792935.1 of Archangium sp. GTDB lineage: Bacteria > Myxococcota > Myxococcia > Myxococcales > Myxococcaceae > Archangium_A. The sequence continues at coordinate 7,388 of JAEUJS010000125.1, forward strand.
GACTACCTGAACCAGCTCTACGGCAACCTCGGGCACTGGTACCTCGCGTGGGCTGGCTACAACACCGGCGGTGGCCGCGTGCGCCGCATGGTCGACACCTACGGCACCACGTCGTTCTGGGAACTGTCGGATCGCAAGGGCTTCGCGAAGGAGACCAAGCACTACGTGCCCAAGCTCATCGCGTGCGCGCTGGTGGCCAAACACCCCGAGGCGTTCGGCTTCTCACAAGATGAGTTCGACCCCGAGACGCCGTTCGAGTTCGACGAAGTGACGCTGACCGACTCGGTGGATCTCGAGGTCATCGCCAACGCGAGCGGCGCGTCGCTCGAGCAGATTCAAGAATTCAACCCGGAGATCAAACGCTGGTGCACCCCGCCCGCGACCGAGGCCGAGCCGTACGTGCTGCGGTTGCCGAAGGGGAAGAAGGAAGCGTTCACCACTGCGTTCTCGAAGTTCGCTCCCAGTGAGCGGCTGCACTTCAAGATTCACCGCGTGGTGAAGGGCGACACGCTCTCGAAGATCGCGCTGCAGTACAAATCTGCGCAGGAAGCGATTCTGCGAATGAATCACTTGAAGAGCGCCAGGGCGCTTCGGGTGAACACCGACCTCGTGGTGCCGGTGCCGAGCGCGGCTGCGCTGAAGAGCGGAAAGACGGACGCCGCGCTCGAGCGTCAGGTCGCGCGTGCCCGACGTTCGGGACTCGCGGCAGTTCGGCCCGAAGAAGAAGTGCCGGCGGGAACGCAGACGACTCCTTCGGCAGCTGCCGGCAAGGTCGCGCTCGCCGGCTCGATCGCGGTGAGCACCGAGAACGGAAAGAAGAAGGTCACGTATGGCATCGGCAAGGGCGACTCGTTGTGGAGCATCGCGCGTCGCTTCGACGTGCACGTCAGCGAGCTCAAAGAGTGGAACCCGTCGCTGGGTTCTCCGAAGGGTTTGAAGGTCGGAGCCGCCCTGACGGTGTGGCCTGGCCCCGCGGCCGATCTCTCGACGAAGTAATCGCGAATCGGCTAATCGCCGTGGGCGATCATGACCACCCCGCCCGCGGCGTCAGAGGTGAAGCTCGACTTCAAACGCGCCGAGCGCATCGGCTTCGATGAAGCGATCCTCGCGCAGGGGAAGACGGTCGAGCACCTCACCGCGATCCTGGCGAGCGCTCGCGCGAACTCGGCGCGCTTCCTCTTCACCCGCATGTCGCAGGCGCAGCTCGAGGGCCTCAGCG
>JAEUJS010000128.1 GCA_016792935.1 Archangium sp.
CGCGTCGCGAATCGCCGCTTCGACCAAGTCTGCGCCCTCGGTCTTGAGCACGTGGTGATCGCCGTTCGGATCGCCGTATTCCTGCTCGTCGAGCAGTTCGCAGATCCGCTCCGTCGCCCACTCTGCGTGTCGCGCGAGGTCGGCATCAGTCACCTGGTCGCGCGTGAAGCCGTAGACGGTCAGCGGCGCGATGCGCTTGATGGTGTCCGCGAGCGACTCGGTGCCCTCGCTCTGGTCTTCGATGCACCGCCACGCCGCTTCCTCAACCTCGGTATGGTGAAGCGTCTCGTCATCGCGCCTCGTGCTCCAGAAATGCGGGCCTGCGACGGTCGGCTCGCCGATGGTCAGCTCCGACGCGGTGCGCGCGGCGTGGTCGGGCACGGGCGCGGTCACTGGCCGCTCCCAAGCAGCGGGCGGGTAGGTCCACCGGCGTACGACTCCTGAATCGCCTTGACCGCGAGCTCACCGAAGCGCACGGCCTGCCCTTCGTTCACCACCACGATGTGCGGGAGGAACGCCTCTTCGAAGGTCTCGACCTTCGATTCGATGCTGATGAGCTTCGCCTTGATTGTCAGCAAGAGCGCTCGCCAGCCTGAGCGGCACGCCTGCTCCCACGCTTTCGCCTGTTTCTCGGCGGGGACGGTGCGCAGCCACCCGCGCACCTTCTGCTTCGCGAAGTCACCGCGCGCGGGGAGCGGCATCGTGAACTTCACGTTGCGGTCCTTCATCGTGAACATCACGAGCGCGCTGCGCTCCTCGAGCGCCATCGTCAGAACGTTGGTCCCGCCCGCGCTGTTGACGAGCTGTTCAATCTCCATCCGCGACTTGGCGACGGCGACGGAAGTGTTCTCGGCGTACTTCACGCCTCACCTCGGAACGCGAGCTCGGCGTTGATGGCGTCGCGCAGCTTCACGTTGTCGGAGCGCCACCTCTCTTTGCTGACGTCGAGGATGTTCTCGTCGAGGAACGTGACCGACCACTTGAGGTCATTGGTCTCGGCCTTCGCGATGGTCTTCCCCTTCGAGCGGCTGATGCGCAGCTCAAGGTTCGACGTCGCCGGGCGCGGCTTCGTGCCGCCAGAGCCAGTGACGGTTGCCCAGCGCGCGCGCGCGTACTCCTCGGCGAGCGCCAGGTGCCGCTTCTTCGCGTTCACGTCGGAGATGTCGCCCGACGAGTACACGTGGCAGTCGTCGAGCAAGTCGTTCTCGGCCTTCTTCAGCAGCGCCAACTTCGTCGGTGATGCGGTCATGCTTCCTCCTGGTGAGCACGGACGCCGGGGATCGAACCCGGACGCCCGCGGCGTTTCATTTCGACCGGAGCGCCACGCTCCGCTGGTGCGTTCGTTCTCGGTGACAGTTCGCGCAGACGACCTCGCACTTGGCGATCTCCGCGCGGAGGCGCTTCTCGCTCCCCATCGTGCGGAACCAACTCACCTCGCCGAGCTTCGTGCCGCCGACGTGATCGAACTCCATCACGTAAGGCGGATAGTGATGCGCGCAGTCGGCGCACGCCTTGGCCTTGGCCGCATTGGCGATCTCGACCAGACGCGCTCGCATGGCCTTCGCGCGCTCTTTGTACGGGCCAGAAGCGCGCTGGTAGTGGGCTTTGGTGTACGCGGCCTGACACGCCTTGCAGTTCGCCTGCAGCCCGTCGCGCCGCTTCGGGTGTCGATTGAACTGCACATCGCTTCGACCGCACTTCGCACAACGCTTCATGAGTTCCTCGTTTGGACCTTCGAGCTACGTCCATGATGCGCGCCTCGAGCGCCGTGCACAGCGCTCGGGCGGAATGGGTGGGCGCCCTGGCTTTCTCAGGGCACGTCGCGCATGGCCTCCTCCGTGGCTGGTCAGTACGTCTCGGCAACGACGCGCTCGGCTTGCTGCGGCTCGAGCTGCTTCTGAGGCGTGAACTCCGTGACGCAGTAGTAAGTGCCAGCCTGCACGGCACCGACCGCCTTCAGCTTCGCCATCACGTCGCGCATGTACGGCGTCTTCCGCTTGCCGATAGGCAGGTGGCGCTCGAGCGCGTCCATCAGCGACTTCTTCGTCAGTGTCGACTCAACCTGAATGGACTCCTTCGCGATGAGGTCGCCGTCGGGCAGCACCTTGAGAATCGGCTCGGCCGCCACAGCGTCGATGGTCTCGCGAGTGCGCCCGACCTGGCCGACGCGCTTGCCGTTGGGCAACTCGAACGGGTGTGCCGTGGCGAAGTCTTCGACGCCGCGGTCGATGACGTCGAGCACCTTCCGCATCGCCTTCGCGCGCATGTACACCTGCGCCACGTTCTCCTTCGTGAGCACCGGGAGCGGGGCCGGCGTGTCGCCGGTGTGGCCAACGAGCTCGCGCATCAGCGCAGCGTTCGCCGGGCACACGCGGAAGGCCGGGCAGAACGTGCAGTGAGGGCCGACGACGGGCGAGAGCGTCGAGGGGTCGGAAGCGAAGCGCGCCTCGGCCTCGATAGCCCCCTCGATGACCGCGACCATGCGCGCGGCCGCGGCGTCGAGCGCGAACATGTCGAGGAACGCGTGCTCGAAGTACGGCTCACCGTCGCGCAGGCGAATCCACCCGATGCGCGCCGAACTCTTCCCGTACGCCCTCGCGGCCGCCACCGCATAGAAGAGCAGCTGCAGCGACTCCGCCGGCGGGCCGAGCGGCCGGTAGCCCGTCTTCACGTCGAGCACCACGACGCTGTCGCTCGTCACGCCGAGCACGTCAGCAGTGCCGGGGAACTCGTCGACGCTGCACCCTGAGTAGTCGCGCGAGTCAGCAAACCGAAACAGCTCGCGCCCAGAGTCGTCCCGCCAGTTCCAAGCGAGCCCGACCTCGATGGCCCAGGCATCAGGCGTTGCGTGCGGGAGCACCTCAAGGTCGATGACCGCGCAGTCGCTCTGCCACTCCTTCTTCACCTCTGCGAGCGCGGCCGTGCGCCCCTTCACGGCGCAGCCGAGAAGGAAGGCATGAATCGCCCTGCCGCGCTCTCCCGCACGCCCGAGCACCTCATCGATGCGCGGGAGAAAGGTGGAGGGCTTGCAGAACTCGGCACGCCCGAAGCTCGAGCCGGTCAGCTTCACTTGCGTCCCGCGAGCAGCTGCGCGGCCTCCGCGTAGACGGCCTGAACCTCGGCCTTGTCGGGCCCTCCGTACTTCGTGATGCGGGAGGCGAACTTGTTGAGGTCGCTCCGCTTCGAGGTCGCATTCGCCATCAGCAGTCGCAGCTCGGAGATGATCTGCTCGCCCGTCTCGCCACTCGGCGGCGGCGGAGTCGGGCGCGGCTGCTCGGCGGTCGGCGGAGTGGGCTTCGGCGCCTGGGCGTTCGCCACGCTCTGACGCAAGCGCTCCTGCAGGTCCGCCTCGGGGTTCTCGCTCGCCGCGGGCTGCGTCGGCGTCGCATCAACGGTCTGCGTCGACGGCGCCGGCGGGGTGACGGGCGGCGGGCCGACCGGGTCGGCCTCTCGCTTGCCTTCCATCACCGCGCGCCACGTGGTCTCGCCTTCGCGCAGCGCCGCGTGGATGTCGCGCAACTCGGCGATCTCGACGGGCTGGCAGGCGTCGAGGGCGTGGCCGAGGTACTCGACGAGTTGCTCGGGCTTCACTCCGAGCGCCATGAAGGCGTCGACCATCTTCTTCCGCTCGCCGGCGGGGTCCTTGCGGATGCCGGCCTCGCGCACCTGGTCGACCTTCCGCATCGCTTCCTCGATGAGGTCGCCGGGAATGACGCGCAGGCCGGCGGTGCGAATCGCCTTCGAGACCGCCGCCGCCTCCTTGTTCGCGAGCTCGTCCTCGGTGGCGATGACGACGAACACCGTCTCGCCCTTGGTGTTGAGCCGCGTGTAGACGACCTCGCGCCCTTCCCTGCTCCTCCGCTCGACGGTCTTCTCGAGCGTGATTTGCCGCGGCCACGACACGTTCGCCTCGAGGTCAGTCACCATCACCTGCAGCCGGCGCGTGGTGCGGTCCTCCGAGACGACGGTGGTGGAGGCGAACACGTTGCGCATGCACCGCAGCGCCGCCTCGACGAAGCGAATCGACGGACCGACGACCTTCTGACCGCCGACCGGCTTAGAGTACTTCGCCACGTCGGCGAAGCCCGGGCGCTCGCACTCCTTGAGGAGGTCGACGCGCACCTGGTCGATGTTGCGCGGGACGCGCTGCGCGATGGCCCAGCGCGCCTTCACCTCGGCTTCGGCCTGCGCGGAGATAGCCAGCGCCTGCACCTCGCCGGAGTGGGACTGCTCAGTGTTGCCGAATGCGTCGAGCTTCTGTGCCGCGGTCATTGTGGTGCCTTTCAAAAGGGAACGTCAGGGTTGGAGTTTTCTGCGGTGTGTCGGTTCGACTCGCGGAGCCAGCGCTGCTGCTTCTTCGCGTTGGCGGCGAGCTCTTCGAGGCGCTTCAGAATTTCGGCGTGCTTCCACTCGGCCGCAGCTGCGCAGCTCGCGAGGTTCAGCCCGCCCGTGCACGAGCTGTCGTTGCCCGCCGGCGTCGTGACGTACGCGGTGAAGCTCGGCTCGTGCTGCCCGGCGACGAAGAGGTGGACGACCTCGGCGCCCAGCACATAGCCGCCGACCTGCCGCGTCCACGTCTCCGCCATGCGCTCGGCGTCGACCTTGTGTGCCCAGCCCTTCGCGACGAGCTGCGCACCGACCGCCCGGATTTCGATTTCCTTCGGGAGCTGCGTCGTCACGACGCCACCTGGAGCACCGGCTGCACGATGCGGAGGTCGACGGGAGGCGTCTCAGGAATCGCCATCAGCAGGCGGTAGGTCTCGGCCACCTTGCGCGCGTTCTCGACGAGCGCGACCGGGTCGTTCGTCGCGTGTGCCGTCATCGAGGCGGCCAGCTGGCCGTCAACGACGTGAAAGCCGAGCGTGTTGCTCGGGCTGTCGTCGATGCGCACCGAGAGCCAGTGGTTGTCGCGGTAGCCGCGCACGCGCTCGATTTCGATGCCGAACGCGATGGCGCGGCGCTCGATGGGTTGAAGCAACGGGTGCAGCCGTTCCACTTCGTCGAGGACGAGGACCGTCATGACCGGCCCTCGGCACACAGCCGGTAGAACTCGTGCAGCGCCCTGTTCGCGTTGACGCACGCCTGCATCTGCGTGCCTTCGGTCGTTTCGTAGGCCGCATTCCACGCTGCTGTCGCAGCGCGTGTCATGTCGTGCTCCTGGGCCAACGTCAGCCCAGCAACCGCCTCAACTCGGTACTCGTGCGTCTTCTTCACGACGCCACCTCGCGGAACCACGCCCGCCACTGCTTCACTCCGGCGATGCGTCGAAGGTTGCGAGCTGCCCACCGCGCCGCGCGCTCGACGTCTCCGTGATGCGCCGCAAGCCACATCCTCAACATCGCCAGCGTCTTCTCGTCCAAGCCCATTGGTCCGCCTCGTTGTGCTTCGCGTTGCAACTCGGCCCGACTTCTCCGCTCGCCACCGACCAACCCGACGCCCGCTGCAGGTCCGACTTCGACCGTGAACCAATGATGCTCACGAATCGGGTTTTTCGTCAACCCAAAATTGGGTTGACTCAAAACCTGTGCAGGGCTTATACATCAACCCCATGAATGCACCGGCAAAGCTGTTCAGTGGAAGTCCTGAGCGACCCGTGGTTGGGTTGGAGGAAGTGGGCCAGGTCTACAAACCGAAGGAACGGACGGTTCGTGTTCAGGCCTACGTCCCGCAGTCCTTTCAGGAGCAGATGAAAAGCCTCGGACGGCTCTGGTCGATCATCGACCGCGCCCACGACGAGGCGAAGCAGGCCGCTGAGCCCGACACGAAGCGCGAGCCACTGAAGGAGTGGACCGAAGCCGAGGTCGTGAAGCGCTTGCTCGAAGCCGCGATGGAAGATGCCTGGGAAGAAGCAGGCACTCGCGAGCCGGCCTCTGAAGAGGAATGGAAGCGGCTCGAGGCCGACTTCGCGAAGAAACTGCGCAGCAAATCGCGCTGAGGCCGATTTCTAGCCTCGCGAAACGACGTACTTGTCAGTCCCACTCGCTATGAAGTGCCCCACGGGCGGCAGTCCGTCGGCGTGGGCACCTCGAGGCGCTCATGAATCGCAAGGAAGCACGACATGAAGGACGAGGGGGCGTTGTTGCGGCTGTTCCGGGCAGTGGTGCGCGCGGCGGGGATGTCGGCGCCACCAAGGCTTCTCGGTCTGAAGGACGCGGCAGAGTCGCTGAGCATCACGCAGCGAGATCTCCGGGAGATGGTGGTCGACGGGCGGGTGCTGGCGCGTCGCCGCAACGGCGAACTTCGGTTCCCGAAATCAGAACTCGCGCGGATCTCCCCGGCGATGCCGCAGCTCGGTCAGCGGCCCGTGTCGGCGAAGACACGTGCGCGGCTCAAGGCCGCGTCGCTCAAGCGCAAGAACACCAAGCGCTGAGGGCTACGCGATGAGCCTCGAAATCGAGCTACGCGCGATGCTTCGCGACGTGGTGAGGGAAGTCGTGCGCGAGGAAATCGGAGCGCGCCCGACGGAACTCCAGTCGGAACTGCTCACGTACGCCCAGGCGGCCGAGAAGGTCAGCGTCAGCACGAGCACCATCAAGCGGTGGGTGAAGGACGGGCTGCTCGTCGCGCGCGGGAAGGGTCGCATCAAGCGCGTGCGCATCGAGGACGTTCGCGCGTGCCTCGAAGGCGAGCCGCCGGCGAAGCCGCTGAAGTCGGTCGACACCGCGTCACGCGTGACGTCGATTCTCTCGTCGCTCCCGCGGAGAGGTGCCTGATGGGCTCCGTCTACAAGCGAGGTCCGTTCTGGTGGATTGCCTTCAAGGTGCCGAACGGCAAGCGCGTGCTGCGCTCGACGGGCATCTCCAGCTCGCAGCCGGAGCGAGAGGCGCGCGCGGTGCTGCTGCAGGTGGAGCGCGAGCTCGAGTCGGGCGCTCGTCGCGACGCGAACGCAGCTACGACTGTGGCCGAGTACGCCGCGCAGTGGACGGAGGCGCGCAAGGCGCGAAAGTTGATGAACGCGACGCGCGACCTCAAGCGCCTCCGTCGCCACGCGTTCCCGGTGTTCGGCGCGAAGCGTCTCGGCGTCGTCGCGCCGCGCGAAGTCCGCGCGTGGGTGCTCTCGCTGCGCGCCGCGGGCTGGGCACCGCGCACCGTGCGCAACCTCTACGGCCTGCTGCATCGACTCTTCGCCGACGCTGTCGCCGACGAGCTCATCATCGCGTCGCCGGCCGTGCTGAAGAAGGGCGACCTCCCGAAGAAGAAGGACAAGGACCCGAAGTGGCGCTCGAGCGCGAAGTACAAGCGCGAGGAAGTCGATGCGCTGCTCTCGCACGGGGGCGTGCCGGCCGACCGCCGCGCGACGTACGCGCTCGCTGCCCTCACGGGCATGCGCGAGGGAGAAATCTCGGCGTTGCGGTGGAACGCCATCGACTACGACTC
>JAEUJS010000148.1 GCA_016792935.1 Archangium sp.
TGCGATGCAGGGTGGGCTCCGGTATCTGAGCGAAGAGAACGGTGTGCTTCGCCGTGAGGACGGCTCGGTGATCGCGACGCAGCTCTCGGGCACGCAGCTCAAGGTCGAGCTCGCCGGAGCGATCACGTGGGTCTCCGACAGCAGTGGTCGCGTCGAGAAGTGGAGCGGAGATCGTCTGTTGGAACGCACGCAGACCGCGTTGCGGCACGGAACGACTCCCGTGCTCGCCGCGGCGACGAGCCACACCTGGAGGCAAGATCAGTCGTGGCTCATCGAGCAGGAATCTGGAGCCCGCATCGGGCAGGTGCTCGAGGGGCAGACATGGTTGTGGTCGGGCGAGCGTCTCGGCCTCGGCTTCTACCGAGCTGGAGGACTCACCGTGGGCTTCCTCCTCCGCGCGGGAAAATCAGGCCTCAAACAGCTCGAGGGAATCAGCTGGAAGGGCAGAGTGGTCGAAGCGAGCGCGGCGTTCGATTCGAAGCACGCGCTGCTCACGGTGGTGAGTGACGACGGCACGCGCGATCTCACGCAGCGGTGGTTGATCTCCGAAGACGGCGTGGTGATCGCGAAGTCGAACGACGGCGCGCGCGGCAACGGCGCAGTGCTCGGAGGCCGTGTGGTGATCGCCACCGACGCCGGCCTCGTCGCGCTGAAGAACGACTCCGGAATCCTGATCGAAGCGATGCAGTTCCCCGATACCCAACCGTTCGTCTCCGCGGGCGACGAGTTGCTGCCGAACACCGACGGCTCACTCTTCGTCGTCGGAGCCCGCGACATCACGCAGTTGACGTTGACCTGAAAGGACAAGCCCCATGCTCCCGCTCCCCGATTTCTACGACCCGAAGCAGGTCAGCCAGCTCTTCATGGAGCGCGCCGGAATGGTGACCGACGCCGGAGAGGCGTACGCGGCGAAGCACGGCATCAAGCCCGCGGGTCAGGACAAGTTCCGCGTCGCTGCGTTCGGCATCGACGTGCAGGTGGGCTTCTGCACGCCGGGCGCGTCGCTCTTCGTCCCCGGAGCCGTCGAGGACACCACGCGCATCGTCGAGTGGCTGTATCGGAACCTCGAGAAGACCAGCGGGCTGTTCTTCTCGCTCGACACGCATCGCGTGTTTCAGATCTTCCACCCCGCGTGGTGGGTCGATGCGCAGGGCCGGCATCCCGCTCCGTTGACGCCGGTGTTTCACGAAGACGTGCGCGCCGGGAAGTGGACCGCCGTCGCGCACCCGAAAGAGTCGCTCGAGTACGTGAAGAAGCTCGAGTCGTCCGGGAAGTACGTGCTGACGATCTGGCCGTACCACACGCTGCTCGGCGGTCTCTCGCACGCGCTGGTGCCGTCGATGATGGAAGCGGCGTTGTTCCACGCCGCGGCGCGCAAACACCAGACGCACTTCGAGACGAAGGGCACGCACGCGATGACCGAGAATTATTCGGTGCTGTCCCCTGAAGTGACCGAGCTCAGCGGCAACGTCGTCGGCGCGTTCAACGCTCCATTCTTCAAGCTGCTGATGGAATACGACCGCGTGTACGTGTTCGGCCAGGCGAAGAGCCACTGCGTGCTCTCGACGGTGAACGACATCCAGAAGCACGTGAGCGCGACGGATCCCAGGCTCGCCGAGAAGATCTGGATTCTCGAAGACGCGATGTCACCGGTGCCGGCGCCTCCCATCAGTCCACTGCCTGATCATCTCAACTTCCCGAAGCTCGCCGATGAAGCAGTCGCAGCCTGGAAGAAGGCGGGCATGAAGGTCGTGCGCACCACTGACGCAGTGACGATCTGACTCACCACACATCCGCTCGTTGAGAGGCGCAGGTCGCGCCTGTCCCTGGCGGAGCCACACCCGAAAGGCGGCAGACCATGACGAAGAAACTGACTCCTGATGAAGCGAACGAGCTGATCACCAAGGCGACGGCGACTGGCGTGTTGTCTTTGGGCACGAGCACGTTGATCACCGGCAACCTCGGCAACCTGGTGCTCGCTGGAGCCGCAGGAAAAGATCTCGAAGACATCACCGCGAGCGACGTGACGCTGGTGACGGTGTTGATCGACGCGAGCTCGTCGATCGCTGATCGCGGGCTCGAGAAGCCCGTACGCGAAGGGCAGAACGCCTTGCTCGACGCGTTCTCCGGAGCAAAGGAACGCGACGCGGTGTTGCTCGCGTGCTGGACGTTCAGCAGCTCGATGACGCTGGTTCATTCGTACGTGTCAGTGCCTGACGCGACGCGCTTCGATCAGAAGAACTACCGCGCGGGCGGTTCGACGGCGCTCTACGACTCGTGGTGCGACGCACTGGCCGCGAACGTGGCGTATGCGCAGCGGCTGCGTGATGGCGGAACTCCGACGCGTAGCGTGGTCGTGGTGGTGACCGATGGTGAAGACGTCGGCAGCACTCGCAAGGCCGCTGACTGCGCGAAGTTGAGTCGCGATCTGCTGGCGAGCGAGCTGTTCACACTCGCGCTGGTCGGAGTGGGGAAGGACGTGAACTTCGAGCAGGTCGCCAAGTCGATGGGCATCCCTCCGGGCTGCATCCTCTGGGAGAAGGACGCGAGCCCCAGCGGGTTGCGGCGTGCCTTTCAGCTCGTGTCACGCAGCGCCGTGCGCGCGAGCCAGGGGAAGATCGCACCCGGCGCGGCGGCTGGTTTCTTCGTCCCGTAGTCCGCCCGGAGAGACGGTGGCTGCCGATTCGAGGCCACGGATCAACCACTTACGCAGGCACATCGCTCGCTCATGGCCGGGTCGCTGTTTCCCTCTTCCCGGAGATTCCAATGTGTCGAAGCGCGCTGTTGGCTGTGGTGCTGTCGTTGTGTTTCGTCGGTTGTGGTCCCACCAGTTCCGTCGATTCGTGTCAGTTCGATGCGGATTGCGACGGGATTCTGGTTTGCGTGATGAACCTCTGCGTCATTCCCGAGCGTGACGCCGGCGAGATGACGCGTGACTCGGGTACGCAGACCACTCCTGATGCGAGCGTCGAAATCGATGCGGGCCAGACCGATGCTGGCGCTTCCGATGCAGGTCTGAGCGATGCAGGTCTGAGCGATGCAGGTCTGAGCGATGCGGGCGCGAGTGACGCTGGTACTGAGACCGACGCGGGCACGTGTGTCCCGTCGATCGAAGTGTGCAACGGCGTCGATGACGACTGCGATGGTCTCGTGGACGACATGGCTGCGGTCTCGGCGCTCGACGCAGGGGTGATCGAACTCGACGGTGGTTTCGCCCTCGCGAACGGCATGTGCACTCTGGGCATCGGAGCGTGCTCCAACACCGGCGTGACGAGCTGCGCTGCTGGCGCGCTGAGCTGCAACGCGCTCCCTGGAATGCCGGGCGTCGAGCGGTGCAACACCATCGACGACGACTGTGACGGCATGACTGACGAGAACGATCCCGGCATCTGCAGCGTGACCGGCCAGATCTGCACTGGCGGATCATGCGCGTGCCCGTCGGGTCAGTCGGTGTGCAACGGCATGTGCAAGGTGCTGACTGCCGAGATCTGCGACGGCCTCGACAACGACTGCAACGGGCAAACCGACGAAGGCGTGACGATCACCTGCCTCGCGGACGGCGACAACGACACCTACGCGAACGACTCGGTGAACACGCAGCAGTGCGCCGATCCATCTCGCTCCGCATTCGGCAACTGCCCGTCGGGCTTCGTGGCGCCGACGCAATCGCCGGCGATCGATTGCAACGCGACCGATGCCACGAAGTTCCGGTCGGTGACGTCCCGCAACGACAGCGACAACGACACGTATTGCGCCGGAACCGCGGCGGCCGATTGCGTCGGCGCGAGTGCGCTGCCGGGTCGCCGGTTCGCGACAGACTGCAATCCCTCGAACGACGATTGCGACGACGCGCGTCTGGATCGCTATCGCTTCGTGGCCTCGAAAGGCGATCAGGATGGCGACGCGTACTGCGCCGGCACTGACACCATGGATTGCGTCGGCCAGTCCGCGTTGCCGGGACGTCGTTTCTCGAGCGCGTGCCAGCCCAACGCTGACTGCAACGACTCCCAGGCATCCCTGTTCCAGTACTTGTGGGTTCGCCGCGACGTCGACAGTGACTTCTACTGCTCGAGCATGGCCGCCGAATGGGAGTGCTCAGGCGCGACCCCGAACGCTGGCCGTCGCCTCGACAGTGCCTGCATCAACAGCACCGACTGCAACGACAACAACGCCTCGCTGTTCCGGCTCGCGGTCACTGCTCCCGACGCAGACAACGACACCTACTGCACGACCACCGGCGCCTCGCAGTGCATCGGCACCAACCCTCCGGCTGGTTTCCGCATGGCGAACACGTGCAACGTGGCCAACCTCGACTGCAACGACGCGAACGCCAGCCTCGTGCGAAACGTCTCTCTGCGAACCGATTCGGACAACGACTCCTGGTGCTCCGGAAGTGCTTACACGGCGTGCATCGGCCCGGGCGCCGCTCCGGCGGGCACCCGTTTCGCAGCCAACTGCGCTGGCGACGACTGCCGAGACTCCAACCCCTACGCGGGTGGTACGTGCACGATGCCGAACGCCTTCACGACTGCGTACCACACGCACCTCGGCGTCCATCCGGCCGGGAACTTCACGGTGAACACAGTGACGGCGTGCCCGACGGGGTTCTCGGTGAGCGGTTGGTTTGCGGAACGCGCGTCGAACTCGCTCAACGGCTTCTGCTCTGCCACTGGCTCGCCGAACGTGATCGCACAATCGGCGAACGGCTTGGACGGGTCGACCTGCCGCATTGTCGGCAACTGCGTCGCGAACTGACGCACGTACTCGGTCGCGCCCCACGGACTTCGAACTCCGTGGGGCGCGGTTTTGTGTAGGGTGGCCCGACTTCTGGAGGCATCACGAAATGAGCAGCGGGCCGAATTTCATCGAAGAGATCGTCGAAGCGGACAACGCGAGCGGCAAGTGGAAGGGCAAGGTCCACACGCGCTTCCCGCCCGAGCCCAACGGCTACCTGCACGTCGGTCACGCCAAGTCGATCATCCTCAACGCGGGCCTGGCGACGAAATACGGCGGCAAGTTCAACCTGCGCTTCGACGACACGAACCCGGCGAAGGAAGAACAGGAATACGTCGACTCGATCATCAGTGACGTGAAGTGGCTGGGCGGCGACTTCGAAGATCGCCTCTTCTACGCGTCGGACTACTTCGATCAGATGTACGTCTGGGCCGAGAAGCTGATCGAGAAGGGCGTGGCGTACGTCTGCGATCTGCCTCCTGATGAAATGAGCAGGCAGCGCACGCCGCAGTCGCCGACGGGCACGCTGCTCCCTGGCATCGACTCGCCCTTCCGCAACCGCAGCGTCACCGAGAACCTCGACCTCTTCCGCCGCATGAAGAAGGGCGAGTTCGCTCCGGGCAAGTGCGTGCTGCGCGCGAAGATCGACATGGCGAGCGGCAACATCAACCTGCGCGACCCGGTGATGTACCGCATCGTGAAGGAGCACCATCACCGCCAGGGCGACAAGTGGTGCATCTACGCGTCGTACGACTGGGCGCACGGCCTCGAGGACAGCATCGAGGGCATCACGCACTCGATCTGCACGCTGGAATTCGAGAACCACCGCCCGCTCTACGACTGGTTCCTCGATCAGCTCGGCATTCACCACCCGCAGCAGATCGAGTTCGCCAAGCTGCTCTTCACGCACACCATTCTCAGCAAGCGGAACCTGCGGCGCATGGTCGCCGACAAGATCGTCGCCGGTTGGGACGACCCGCGCATGCCGACCATCGCGGCGTTTCGTCGTCGTGGGTATCGCGCGAGTGCGCTGCGTACGCTCATCGAGACGCTCGGAGTCACCAAGAACGAGAGCGTGATCGACATCGGTCGGCTCGAAGAAGCGGTGCGCAACGATCTCGCGAGCGTGCCGCGCCGCATGGCCGTGCTGGATCCGATCAAGGTCGTGATCACCAACTACCCGGCGGCGCAGGTCGAACAGCTCGAGCTCGACAACCACCCGAAGGACACCGCGGCGGGCAAACGCTCCGTGCCGTTCTCGCGCGAGCTCTACGTCGATCGCGACGACTTCATGGAAGCGCCCACGAAGGACTTCTTCCGCCTCGGGCCGGGTCGCGAAGTGCGCTTGCGCGGCGCGTACTGGATCAAGTGCGAGAACTTCGTGAAGGGCGCGGACGGCAAGGTGATCGAGCTGCAGTGCACGTACGATCCCGCGACGCGTGGCGGTGAAAATCCCCCCGATGGCCGCAAGGTGAAGGGCACGATTCACTGGGTCTCGGCGGCGCACGCGTTGACGGCCGAAGTACGGGTCTACGAGCGGTTGTTCGCGGTCGAAGCTCCGGGAGCAGCGCATGAGGACACCGAAGCGCGTCCGGCCTTCATGAACGATCTGAACCCCGAGTCGTTGATCGTGCGGAACAACGCGAAGCTCGAGCCTCTGCTCGGCAGCGCGAAGCTGGGAGACACCTTCCAGTTCGAGCGGCTCGGCTACTTCAACGTCGATCTCGACAGCAAACCCCAGGCGCTCGTCTTCAATCGCACGATGTCGCTCAATGCGTCGACTCCGGCGAAGGAGAACGCCAGGCCAGTCGTCGCTGCGCCAGCGAAACCGGCGAAATCGGAATCGAAGCCCGCGGCGGCCGCTCCAACTCCGCCTCCGAGCGAGATCGAGTTCGGCGACTTCACGAAGGTCGTCCTCAAGGCCGGCAAGGTGAAGGCAGCCGAGAAGGTCGAGAAGGCCGACAAGCTGCTCAAGCTCACGGTCGATCTGGGTGAGGCCGCGCCGCGCACGATCGTGTCGGGGATCGCGGAGGCGTTCGCTCCTGATCAGCTGATCGGCCGCAACGTCGTCGTCGTCACCAACCTGAAGCCGCGCGCGCTCAAGGGCATCGAGTCACGCGGCATGATTCTGGCCGCCGGCAGTGGGAAGGCGCTGCAGCTGATCAACCCGGGGGACGTCGTTCCGGGCAGTGACGTGAAGTGACCAGCCGATCAGCCACGCCCACACGAAGTTCGAGCTCGCCGTTTCGATGAAGTGGAACAGCCGAATGGTGCCCGTCATCAGCGGGTTCGGCATGAAGTGCACGTCGTTCTGGATGAGCGCGAACCACAGCGCGACGAAGAGCGTGCTGGCCCACCAGGGGCCCCGCATGGTGCGCATGATCGCGATGCCGCACGCGACCCACAGCGCGCCACGCAACGCCTCGAGCGCGAAGACCAGCGGGTCGATCGTCGCGAGGTGCGCGAAGAACGTCGCGCCGTAGGTGCCACCGTAGAAGGCGCGCAGCTCGGGGGAGGCGAAGGCGATGTAGTAGCCGGCGACGAAGAAGAGGAACGGGTAGCCGAGCGAAG
>JAEUJS010000157.1 GCA_016792935.1 Archangium sp.
GAAGAGCTGCTCTTGATACGGAGCGATCTGCGCCCACCCGAGCTGCCCAGTTCCAATCAACGCGGTCTCGGGATCGACGGGGTTGCCCATCAGTTCCCAGCAGAAGTGGTGCAACACGAGCGCGTCTTCTTCGCTGCCCTCGGACACGAAGATCTCGTCTTCGCTCTTCGTGTCGGTGAGGCCGCCGTCTTCCACCGTTCCGCGCACGACCTCGGCTTCGTCACGCATCAGACCGACGGCGTCGCGCAGCCATGCGTGGTCCTTGCTGCGAAACGCGAACGGCTGATTGGGCTCCCTGGCCCAGTCGTGGCCGCCGTTCTCCATCGAGCCCCGGTAGATGGCGAGGCGCCCGCCGTGACTCTGGACGTAGTGGTCGTGCTGAACCGGCAAACCGCACAACTGACAAAACGTCGCATGCACGCCCATGATGCGCCGCAGTTTGATCGCTCAGACTCCGTTGCTCCAGCGTGTTGCGCAGTGGGATGTGCGTGTGAGCCTCGCGCTGCAGGAGCGTCGCGGTCCGGTCTTGAACTCCGTGATGCAAGCGCTCTCGTGGTCGGGAGCCGGCGGCGTGTGGGGATTGGTCGGTGGCGGTGGCTACGCGATGCATCGGCTTGGCATCGACCTGTTTCCCGAAACGCCAAAGTTCCTGTCGTGCATGTTGGGCTCGTTCGTCGTGCTGTTGGTCGGCGGCGTGATCAAGAGCGCGGCAGGTCGCAAGCGCCCGTTCATGGCCGACATCGGAGTGAAGGCGGCGATCTGGGCTCCGGGGAAAGCGCGCTCGTTTCCTTCGACGCACGCGGCGACGTCGATGCTGCTCGCCACCGCGTTGTTGTTCACGGGGCACGTGTACGGACCGCACGTTCTGATCTGGGCGATCGGCGTGACCTTCTCGCGCGTCTGGCTCGGCGTGCACTTCGCGAGTGACGTCATCGCGGGCACGGTGCTTGGCGTGGCGTTCGGTTTCCTGCCGTGGATGGTGATCGCTTCGCTCGGCTTCGGCTGATCACCGCGTCGGAGCAACCTCGAGCGCCGCTTCCACGAGGGGATGCAGACCGCTGGTCTTTCTCCACGCCGCGTAGATTGGGAAGGAAGCGGCAGGCCGTTCCAACTTCTGGGCCACGACTCCGGCGAGCCTGGGCCCCGCTTCAGTGAGCCACGGCACGAGCGAGAACCCGAGCCCCGCGGCAACGAAACCAAGAATCGTGTCCGACGAATCAGCGGCGAACGCTTCGCGCGGAGAAATCTCATGCTGCCGCAGCGCCTCGAGCTGCAGGCCCTTCGCAGTGCGATCACGGTGGTACCCAATGAACGGCACCTGCGCCAACGCGCTCATCGTCAGCCGCCCCTTCTGCGCATACGGCCCGTGCGCGGGAGCGACGATCCACCCTTCCGTTCTGCCGATCTCACGCGTCGCGATGTCGGGCGGCACTTCAGGCAGCCAGTCGATGAGCACGTCGGTCTCTCCACTTCGCAAGAGCGAGAGATCGACGCTCGGCAGATCCGTCAGCTGCACCGTGATGTCGGGCCGCTTGTTCTGCAATCGCTTGAGCCACTCCGGAATCAGATGACGAAGCAGGTGACCCGCGGCGTGGACCTTCAGTGTGCCGCCGACGACTCCGCCCTTCACGCGCGCTTCGACCATCGGCAGCTGCTCGAAGAACGGCACCACCGCGTCGAACAGAATCTGCCCGCGCGGCGTGACGACGACCTTGTCCTTCCCCACGCGCTCGAAGAGTTTGACGCCGAGATCGTCCTCGAGCCGTCGCACCTGCTGGTGAACTCCGGGTTGCGTGATCGGATACGGAAACGCGCGCGCGGCTCTCGCGTAGCCCTGCGTCTTCGCAACCCAATAGAAACCTTCGAGTCTTTGGAGGTTCATGCGCTCGAACCATCACTCACTGCGAGTTATCAATCAACGCAGAACTCGTTTCACACCTAATTGAGGCCCGGGGCGTCAGATGCGCATCACCCACTCGCTGCAGACTGGAGAAACGCACATGAACGCCATGAAGAACGCCGCCCACGCCGCCATCCTCGCCATCTGGGTTCTGCTCGGAATCGTCTTCAGCCTGAAGACGCTCTTTGGTCCCTCGGTCGCGCTGATGCCGATCGTCCTCTACTGGGCGTGGTTCGCGGGCTACGCGGCGTTCACCTCGTACCTGACGACGTCGATCTTCAAGACGCCCATCGGCGCGGTCGGCACGCACGGAGCGACCTTCCTCGCGCTCCACCTGGTGCCGAAAGTGATGCCGTTCGTCGTGCTCCGTCTCGGCATCGATTTGCTGTTCTGAGCACCGACCTCGCGGCATAACCGCCGCCGTGCGAATCATCGGCGTACCGAAGGAATCGCTGCCCGGCGAAAAGCGGGTAGCGGCGACCCCAGAATCCATCAAGAAGTTGAAGGACCGCGGCCTCACCGTCCGCGTGCAGAAGGGCGCTGGAGCGGCCGCGGGAATCGACGACGCCGCCTTCGCCGCTGCTGGCGCGGAGCTCACCGACACCGCGCCGTTCGACGCGGACGCCATCTTCAAGGTGCGCCCGCCGACGCTCGACGAGGTGTGGAAGATCAAAGAGGGCGCGTTCGTCGTTTCGCTGATTCAAGGCGAGCGCAACCCCGGCCTCGTCGACGCGCTCGCGGGCCGCAAGGCGACGGTGCTCGCGCTCGAGAAGGTGCCGCGCGTCACCCGCGCCCAGAAGATGGACGTGTTGTCGTCGATGGCGAACTTGAGCGGCTACCGCGCCGTCGTCGAGGCCGCGACGCACTACCAGGGCTTCTTCTCTCCGCAGATCACCGCGGCTGGTGCGACGCCTCCTGCGAAGGTGCTGATCATCGGAGCCGGTGTCGCTGGTCTCGCCGCCATCGGCGCCGCGCGCGCACTCGGAGCCGACGTTCGCGCGTTCGACACCCGTGCCGCTGCCCGCGAGCAGGTCGAGTCGCTCGGCGCGCGCTTCCTCGAAGTGAAGTTGAAGGAGAGCGGCGAAGGCCAGGGCGGCTACGCGAAGGTGATGTCTCCAGAGTTCATCGCCGCCGAGATGGAGCTCTTCCGGCAGCAGGCGCGCGAGTGCGATGTGATCATCACCACTGCGCTCGTGCCGGGGACCAAAGCGCCGGTCCTCGTCCCCAGAGACGTGGCTGAGTGTCTGAAGCCCGGCTCGGTGATCGTCGACATGGCGGCCGAGCAAGGCGGCAACTGCGAGCTGACCAGGCCCGGTGAGATCGTCGTGCACAACGGCGTGCAGATTCTCGGCTTCACTGATCTCGCGTCGCGCATGGCGAGCACCTCGAGCCGCTTCTTCGCGATGAACCTGGTGCACCTCTGCGGAGAGCTCGGCAAGGGAGAGACGCTCACCATCGACCTCGAGAACGACGTGGTGCGGCCTGCGCTGCTGGTGCACGAGGGGAAGATTCTCCCGCCGCCTCCAGTGAAGGAGCCGGCGCCTGCTCCGAAACCGCCTCCTGCCACTGCGAAGCCGGTGCAGCAGCAGATCACCTCTCCGACGCGCCGCGCGTGGGGCTCGACGGTCGGTGGGCTCGCGGTGATCGTCATCCTCTTCGTGCTCGGCCGTTTCGCGCCCGGAGACTTCTTGCAGCACTCCACGGTGTTCGTGCTCGCGTGCTTCGTCGGGTGGCAGGTGATCTGGAGCGTCTCTCCGGCGCTGCACACGCCGCTGATGTCGGTCACCAACGCGATCAGCGGCATCATCATCATCGGCGGCATGCTCCAGGTCGGAGCGGGCTTCGACGTCGCGTCGATCCTCGGCGCGCTCGCGGTGCTCTTCGCGGCCATCAACATCGCGGGCGGGTTCCTCGTCACGCAGCGCATGTTGAAGATGTTCAGGAGAGAGGGGCCTGCTGAACCTGCTCCGTCGCACGGCGGAGGTCACAAGTGAGCGGCTATCTCGTCGTCGCGTATTTGAGCGCGGGCGTGTTGTTCATTCGCTCGCTCGGCGGACTCAGCAAGCAGGAGACCGCCACGCAGGGAAACCTGTTCGGCATCATCGGCATGGTGGTGGCGATCGCCGTCACCTCGGTCGCGTGGGCCACCTCGAGCGACATGAGCGCGCGCATGAACGGCCTCGCCCTGCTCGTCGGAGCGGCGCTGGTCGGCGGCATCATCGGCGGTGGTCTCGCACGGCGCGTCGAGATGACCGGCATGCCGGAGCTCGTTGCGATCCTTCACTCGTTCGTCGGCCTCGCCGCGGTGCTGGTCGGCTTCTCGTCGTACCTGCGGCCGGTGGTGGTCGAGACCGATGCGCTCCGTCATGCGGTGCACCTCGCGGAGATCTGGGTCGGCATCGCCGTCGGCGCCATCACGCTCACGGGTTCGATCATCGCGTGGGCGAAGTTGAAGGGCTCGATGTCGGGCAAGCCGCTGCTGCTGCCGGGGCGTCACTTCTTGAACGCGCTCGTCGCGCTGTCGATCGTCGGGCTGGCGGTGCCGTTCGGAAATACGGGCGTCGAGCAGGGCATCATCTACCTCGGCATCATGACGCTGCTCGCGTCGCTGCTCGGCGTGCACCTGGTGATGGCGATCGGCGGAGCGGACATGCCGGTCGTCGTCTCGCTGCTGAACTCGTACTCGGGTTGGGCTGCGGCGGCCGCGGGCTTCATGCTCGCCAACGATCTGCTCATCGTCACCGGCGCGCTCGTCGGAGCGTCGGGCACCATCCTCTCGATCATCATGTGCCGCGCGATGAACCGTTCGATCCTGAACGTGGTCTTCGGCGGCTTCGGCACGGGCGATTCAGCGAAACCGGCCGCCGGCGGAACGCAGCCCGAAGGCGAAGTCACCGAGATGAAGGCCGATGAGGTCGCGCGCAAATTGCTCGAGGCGCGCAACGTGGTCATCGTCCCCGGCTACGGCATGGCGGTCTCTCGCGCGCAGGCGGCGGTGAAGGAGCTGACGTCGACGCTGCGTGAGAAAGGCGTGAACGTGCGCTTCGCGATTCACCCCGTCGCGGGGCGCTTGCCGGGCCACATGAACGTGCTGCTCGCCGAGGCCGGTGTTCCGTACGACATCGTGCTCGAGATGGAGCACATCAACGCCGACTTCCCCAACACCGACGCGGTGCTCGTCATCGGCGCAAACGACATCGTGAATCCCGGAGCGCTCGATGATCCCAGCTCGAGCATCTACGGCATGCCCGTGCTCGAGGTGTGGAAGAGCAAGCTGACCGTGGTGTTCAAGCGCGGCATGGCTGCGGGCTACGCCGGCGTCGAGAACCCGCTCTTCTATCTCGAGGGCACGCGCATGCTGTTCGGCGACGCGAAGAAGAGCGTCGATGCGCTGGTCACCGAAGTTCGGAAGTAGCTGGCGTACAATTGACCAATGAACGCCGCACCTCTTCGCTCGCTGACGCTGCGCGAACCAGAACGCGCCTTGCGCGCGATCGGTGCCTCGACCGAACTCGACCTGCGTGAGTTCACGCTCACCGAGATGTGGGCCCTCACGGCAATCGCCGTGCGTGCTCGGTCGGACGAACGGAATCCCCTGACTGTTGTGTGGCAGCCGGGGAGTTCGGCTCAGCGCTTTGCGACAGCCGTAGGGTTCGAAGACGTCATCAATGGCAAGGCATCGACACTCGCTGGCGAGGCCAGTCGAACGGTACGGCTTTGTCGGGTCGCCGACGAGGATCAGATCAGACCGGTGTCGCACCAAATCGCGACGCTGATTGCGGGCGACCTCGGGGCGCCGACCACGAACAAGACGGCCTTCCTGACCATCGACTACGTCATCATCGAATTGCTGCGAAACGTGCTCCAGCACAGCGACGATTCACTTGGAGCAATCGTCGGTGCGCAGCTGAATGACAAGGGTTCGCATTCCGATCATCCCGTTTTTCAAGTTGCGGTTGCAGACCGGGGATCGGGCATTCGAGCCACACTCTCGCGAACCCACCCTGAAGTCGTGGACGACGATGTCGCTCTCGAGCAGGCGCTCTGGCCGTACCATTCTGGCGCGTTCGCGCCGGGGAAAGCCGGAGGGCTCGAGAACGCTGGACTTGGTCTCTTCTACATCTCGGAGATGGCCAAGGAACTTGGTGGACGCCTTCTCGTTGCGTCGGGCGATTCGGCGCTGCTGGTCGATCCCCGACTGCAGCATCGAATCGAACGTCTCAAGGTCGGGTTTCCCGGGACACTCGTTGCATTTGAGATCCCCACCGACGTTCCGGACGATTTTGATGCACTCTTCAACAAGATCAGTGAAACCGCCCGCGCTCGCTCGCCTCGAAAGCTGACCAAGGAGTGGCTGCGGTTCGAAGCGCCGCCGTCACACAGTCAGCGCTTCATGATCAACGCGTTTGTTGAGAACAACGAAGAGGCGCTTCGGCTTGCTCAGGATCGCGTGATTCCCAGGCTCATGAAGAAGGAGCCCGTCGTTCTCGATTTCCTGAACGTGCGAGTCATCACGCAGAGCTTCGCGCACGCACTTCTCTTCGAACCGGTCCGCTACGCGTGGGCGTCTCAGACGCCGATCTTCATATCCAACGCTCAACCGGTGGTCGCGAGCGCGCTGCGTCACGTTGAAATGTACGCCCAGGATCGCTGAGTGTCAGTGCGCGGCGTCGGCAAAGGTGAACGGGGATGTGACGACCGTCTGCTCAGAGCGGGAAGGCGAAGGGGTAGTTCACGATCACCACGCCACCACCCTTCGGCGGCGGGAACTTCAGCTGGCGCACGGCGCGAATGACGCACTCGTCGAGCGACTGGTTCTTCGTGGTGCTGGTATTGACGCTCGCGACGCTGACGGTGCCGGTCGGACTGATGACGAACTTCACGACCACCTTGCCCGAAGCGCCTTCACTCGCGCACGCACGGTAGTCCTCGAGGCGCGCGTGGACCGTGCTGCGAATGACTTCCTTGTCGAGCGAGCCCATCACCACGACGCCCTGCTTCGGCGCTTCGCTCGGCGCCAACGGGCCCTTCACGTCATCACTCGACGCTCCACCGCCGCGCACACCGAGCCCGCCCTTCCCCGCCGGCGTGCTGCCATTGGGCATGATGTGGAAGAACTTCTCGCCCTCTTTGCCGAAGACACCACCGTCCTCGGCGAGCGCGCTCGAAGCTGCGCACACCGCGATGGCGACGAGCGCTCTCAGTCGATCGCCTTCAGCCAGCCGTGGGTGTCGGGCTTGCTGCCACGCTGAATGGCACAGATGTCGGCGTACAACTTCTCCGCCACCGGACCCGGCTTGCCGTCGTTGATCACCAGCTTCTCGCCGGTGAACGCGAGCTCACCGACCGGAGAGATGACCGCCGCGGTGCCCGTGCCGAACACCTCGTTCAACTTTCCGCTCTGGTGCGCCGAGCGGATCTCCTTGATCGAGATCGGCCGCTCTTCGACCGTGAAGCCCTGATCACGCGCGAGCGTGAGCACCGAGTCGCGCGTCACTCCCGCGAGGATCGA
Source organism: Archangium sp. (assembly GCA_016792935.1). Lineage (GTDB taxonomy): Bacteria > Myxococcota > Myxococcia > Myxococcales > Myxococcaceae > Archangium_A. The sequence continues at coordinate 7,413 of JAEUJS010000157.1, forward strand.
GTCGGACAACGGAGGCGTCACCAGCGTCTTCCCGAGCAGGAAGCACACGTTCATGGTGCCGACTTCCTCGACGAACTCGTGGTCCTTGCCGTCGAGCCACAACACCTGATCGAAGCCGTTCTTCTTGGCGACCATCGCGGAGTGCAGAGACGCGGCGTAGTTCGCTCCGGCCTTCGTCGCGCCGAGACCGCCACGCGGTGCACGCACCTCGGTCGTCTCGACCCAGATGCGCACCGTCTTCAGGCCCTTGCCGCCGAAGTAGTTCCCGGCCGGAGAAGCGATCACGTAGTAGAGGTACTTCGTCGCCGGCCGCACGCCGAGGAAGCCCTCAGTCGCGATCAGCGTGGGGCGCAAATAGAGCGACGTGCCTTCCGATTTCGGCACCCAGTCGGAGTCGACCTTCACCAACGCACGAACGGCCTCGTTCATGTCCGCCTCGCTGGGAGACGGCATGCACAACCGCGGCGCGCCGATCGCCATGCGCCTGGCGTGCTGCTCGGGACGGAAGAGACGAATGCGGCCATCGCTGCCGCGGAACGCCTTGCTGCCCTCGAACATCGCCTGGCCGTAGTGAAAGACACCGGCCGCGGGATCCATCAGGAACGGCGCGTACGGGACGATGCGCGCGTCGAACCAGCCCTTCTCGGACGAGTAGTCCATCGCGAAGAGGTGATC
>JAEUJS010000186.1 GCA_016792935.1 Archangium sp.
CGTGAAGGGCGTGCAGCACTGGCTCTCGGCTGACGGCATCTTCCACGTCGAGGCGCCGTACCTGAAGCCGATGGTCGACCACCTCGAGTTCGACACGATTTATCACGAGCACCTCTCGTACTTTTCCGTCACCGCGCTCGATCGCTTGTTCAAGGAAGCGGGCATGGTGTTGTGGGACGTCGAGGAGATTCCGCTCCACGGTGGCTCGCTCATCGCGCGCGGCAAGCGCAGCGGCGCTCCGAAGCCGGCCGTTGCGCAGTACCTCGCGATGGAGAAGGCCGAGGGCTACACCGCGAACAAGAAGCTGCACGCGTTCGCTGATGGCACGCGCAAGTTGCAGACGGTTCTTCCTGCGTTCCTGAGCGATCTGAAGAAGAAGGGCACGCTCGCTGCCTACGGAGCCGCCGCCAAGGGCGTGGTGCTCACCAACTACTGCAAGATCGGAACGGACTTGCTCGGGTGGGTCGCCGACAAGAGTCCCTACAAGCAGGGGAAATTGACGCCCGGAATGCACATTCCTGTCGTCGGCGCCGAGAAGGTGATCGCCGAGAAGCCGACGCACCTCGTGGTGCTGGCGTGGAACTTCTTCGACGAGATCGTCAAGCAGCAGGACGCCTACCGTCAGGCCGGCGGCAAGTTCGTCGTGCCGGTTCCCGCTCCGCAGGTGCGCTGAGTCATGGGGATCAAGGCGGTCATTCTGTGTGGTGGTCAGGGCACGCGCATTCGTGACGCGAACGAGTCGTTGCCCAAGCCGATGCTGCCGATCGGTGGCAAGCCGATCGTGTGGCACATCATGAAGATGTACGCGGCGCACGGCATCACCGAGTTCGTGCTCTGCCTTGGCTACAAGAGCTGGGTCATCAAGGAGTTCTTCCTGAACTACCGCGCGATGACGAACGACCTCACGGTCACGCTCGGGAAGAACCACGCGGTCGAGATCTCCGGGACCGCCGACGAAAACTGGAAGGTGATCCTCGCTGAGACCGGCGAAGACACGATGACCGGTGGACGCGTCGCGGCGATCCGCAAGTACGTCGAGAACGATGAGCTGTTCTGCCTGACCTATGGCGACGGCGTGTCGGATGTCGACATCACCAAGCTGCTCGCGTTCCACCGTGGGCATGGCCAGGTGGCGTCGGTGACGGCGGTGCGGCCTCCGGGTCGCTTCGGTGAGATGCGGCTCGATGGAGATGCGGTCGCGGAGTTCAACGAGAAGCCGCAGACCACTGAGGGCTTCATCAACGGTGGCTTCTTCGTGTGCGACAGCAAGCGCATCTGGGACTTCATTCCCAACCAGAAGAAGCTGACGCTCGAGCAGGAGCCGATGCGGAAGTTGTCCGACGCGAATCAGCTCTCGGCGTTCCGGCACACGGGCTTCTGGCAGCCGATGGACACGCTGCGTGAGTTCACGTTGCTCAACGATCTGTGGGCGAGCGGCAAGGCGCCCTGGAAGTCGTGGAAGGACGGTCCGTGAACCCGGTCGCTTCGGAGCTGCGCGCGGCGTACGCAGGAAAGCGCGTGCTGCTGACGGGGCACTCAGGCTTCAAGGGCGCGTGGCTGACGCTGTGGCTCGAGCGGCTGGGAGCGCAGGTCACGGGCCTCTCGCTGGCTCCTGAGAGGGAGTCGATGTTCATCTCTGCGGGCGTCGAGTCGTCGTGCGATCACCGCGTTGGCGACATTCGCGATCTGGCGAAGGTGCGTGAGGTCGTGTCGTCGGTGAAGCCCGACGTCGTGCTGCATCTCGCGGCGCAGGCGCTGGTTCGCAAGTCATACGCCGATCCGCTCGAGACGCTTGGGAGCAACGTCACTGGCACCGCGCACGTGCTCGAAGCGATTCGGCTCGAGAAGCACCGCTGTGCGGTCGTCGTGGTGTCGAGCGACAAGTGTTACGAGAACCGCGAGTGGGTGTACGGCTATCGCGAAGACGACGCGATGGGCGGGCACGACCCGTACTCGATGAGCAAGGGAGCGACGGAGCTCGTCACCTCATCGTGGCGGCGCTCGTTCTTTCATCCCTCGAAGCTGAGTGATCACGGTGTGGCGATTGGTTCGGCGCGCGCGGGCAACGTGATCGGCGGCGGAGATTGGGCTGCGGACCGCATCGTTCCTGATTGCATTCGGTCGCTGTCGAAGGGCGCTCCGATTGGAGTGCGCTCTCCGAAGGCAGTGCGTCCCTGGCAGCACGTGCTCGAGCCGCTCGGTGGCTATTTGTTGCTCGGCATGCGGCTCATGGGTCCCACTGCCGCGGCGCACTGCGAGGGCTGGAACTTCGGGCCTGAGACTGCTTCTGCGCGACCGGTGGCTGATCTCGCGAATGCGCTCGTGAAGTCGTGGGGCAGCGGGTCGTGGGTCGATCAGAGCGATCCGAAGGCGCTGCACGAGGCGGGGCTCCTGAAGCTCTCGATCGACAAGGCGCACGCCAGGCTCGGTTGGCAGCCGCGGTGGAACTTCGACGAGACGATCTCGCGCACCGTTGCGTGGTACCGCGCGCAGGTCGGTGGCGCGACCGTCGCCCAGCTGAAGGCGCTCACGCTCGAGCAGATCGCTGCGTACGAAGGCTGAGCCCGGCTTGACGTCGTTCGTGCTCTGGCGTCACTCTCGTCTGATGTGGTCGCGAATCACTCTCACCATCATCGTGCTCTCGTTCGTCGGGTGCTGGTCGCCCGTCGAGGACTACTCGCACACCGCTGACTCGAGGCCAGGCGGTGGAGGCACAAACGGCGGCGGCAGCGGTGCTCCAGGAGGCGGAGGATCGACTGGAGGCGGCGTCGTGGGTGGCGGCCTGAGTGGCGGGGGCGGACCCAGCGGCGGTGGTTCACCGAGCGGCGGTGGTCCAAGCGGAGGCAGCGGCCCGAGCGGCGGAAGCGGCCCGAGCGGTGGAAGCGGCCCGAGCGGCGGAAGCGGTCCGAGCGGTGGAAGTGGCCCGAGCGGTGGAAGTGGCCCGAGCGGTGGAAGTGGCCCGAGCGGCGGAAGTGGCCCGAGCGGCGGGAGTGGTCCGACCGGTGGAAGTGGCGGCGGCAGCCCGATCGGAGGCGGCGGCCCGATCGGAGGCGGTGGCCCGAACGGGGGGGGTGGCGGCGCGACGCGCCACTACACCGTCGGCATGGGCGCCCACCTGAACCCGCGCGCCATCAGCTACCAGGGCCTGATTCGCATCTTCGCGTACGACCCGCAGAGCCACGATCTCGTCTGGTGCGACAGCGCTCCGAGTTGCCAATGGCAGGTGCTCGACGGCTCCGGAGGGATGAATGGCCGCGTGATGGGTGACGTCGGCGCGGAGTGCATCGGCGCCGCGGTGTGGGACGACGAGCTCTACGTCGTCTACCGGCACGATGACTTCATGGGCTCTCGCCGCGTCATGCGCGTCGCGATGCTGAAGGCCGGATTGTGGACGTTCCAGACGGTCGACGGTCACGGCTTCAACGGCCACGGGACGATCGGCAACGATGTCGGAGGATGCCCGTCGATCGCCGCCAAGGACCCCTGGGTCTTCATCGGTTACAGCGAGCTCGGCACGAGCGCCTTCCGCATCGGGTGGAGCAATCGGTTGAGCTGGGATTTTCAGACCATGGATGGCCAGGGCGGAACGAACGGTCGCGTGACCGCGCCGCTGAGTCCGTACGCGACCCTGATCACCACCAACAACAGCGTGCTCAACGCGTTCTACAGCAAGACGAGCGGTGAGCTGCGGCGCGGGCAGTTCACGGGAGTGGGCGCCGACTGGACGTTCCAGACGATGAATGGCGCGGCCTCTTCCATCACGACGCCGCCCTTCGTGCTCGAGCACGGTCAGCTGCTCTACGTCTTCTATCGGAACGGGACGATGTTGAAGCTCGACATCCCCGGGTACCCGTCTTTGGTGTTCGACGGTGACGGGCAGTCTGGGCGCAGCGCGCACGACGTTGGCCAATTCGGTGGCGGCGCGATCTCGGCGACCAACGGGCACGCGTTCTACTTCGACGCGACGGACGGAGACCTGAAGCACGTGCTGGTTCGCAACACGACATTGTCGGTGGAAACGCTCGACGGCGACTTCAACGCGACCAACGGTCGCATCGCGGGCGACGTGGGCCGGAACGCGTCGGCGCTGCGCACCTCGACCGGAGTCGCCGCGGTCTACGAGGGCCCGATGCAGTCGGTGCGCCTGGTGTTGATCACCGAGTGAACGGCGAGGCGCGGTGCTATGCGCGCGCTCGTGCGCCGCTGGCTCCCGCTGCTCGTCGCGATCGTCGCCGCGGTGGCGTTTCGCCTGCCGATCTTGCTCAACGCGAAGGCGATCAACTCGGACGCGGCGATCGTCGGCGTGCAGGCGCGTCATCTGCTCGACGGAGAGTTCAGCGCGCGTCTGTGGGGCTCGCCTTACCAGGCGCCACTCGAGAGCGTCTTCGCTGCTGGACTCTTCCTCGTCAGCGGAGGGGCGTCGGCGCTCGGCGTGTTGATGGTGCCGCTCCTTGGCGTCCTGCTCATGATCGCGCTCGCGTGGCTGGTGCTCGAGAAGCACGCGGGCGGGTGGGGTGCCGCGCTCGCCGTTCTGCCGCTGGTCTTCGCGACGTACGCGATGAACGCGCCGATGTCGTACGTGATGCGTCAGTCGATCGCGACGCTGGCGATCTTCATCGTGTGGCTGATGGACTCGGAGAAACCACGCGCGCTTCTCCTGGCCGGTGTGCTGATTGGATTCGGGTCCTTCCTCGACACGTTCTTCAGCGTGCTGATTCCACCGCTGCTCCTCTTCGGTGGGGCGCGCTTCTGGGGGCACCGTCGACGCGTCATCGCGTTCGGAGCGACGATCGCCACGAGCTTCATCGTCACGCGCTTCTTGATGTGGCTGAGCGGCGCGAGCTCTCACGTCGATCGCGGAGACGTCGGAACGAACTGGCGCTTCTTGTGGAAGCAGTGCCTACCGTTCGCGCTCGGTCTTCGTACGTGGATGCCGGGCTCGGTCGAGTGGGAGCCGCACGTCGCGTGGGTCGCGGTCACCGTGCTGGCACTCGTTGCCCTCGTCGCTGGCATCGGGCTCGGAGCAAGCGGGGTGCTTCGAACGCGCTTCCTCCCACATCTCATTCTCGGGGTGAGCGCTGCGCTCACCGCGATCGTCGCGTTCCTGAGTTCTTCGGCGCCATTCGACATGTGGTCGTCGCGGTATCTCGCTCCGCTGATCTGGTTTCTGCCGTTCACGCTGCTGCCGGTGATCGCGCGCTTCGAAGTGCGTCGCGCGGCGCTCTTCATCGTGCCGTGGGTCGTGTGCGCCGGAGTCAGCGGCTGGGCGTCGTACGGTCCCTTCGTCAGCGGGCCGATGATCGAGCGAACCCGAGAAGGCCGCGGAGAAGACGCGGACGAACTCCTCGCTGCGCTCCGTTCGCGGGGCGTGCATCACGCGCAGACCAACTACTGGCAGTCGTACCGGCTCTCGTTGTTGTGGCGCGAAGATCCGCTCGTCGTGCCGGTGGAACCCGAGCTCGATCGACGCTCGCCGCTCCGAGCTGCGGTGCTCGAAGGTTCGCGTGTCGCGCTCCTCTTCGAGGGTGAAGAGCCGCCGATGTTCCGCGATTCGCTGATCGGAACGACCGAGGTCGACCGCACGTCGGTGGGCGGAAAGACGCTCGTGATTCGCGCGCGCTGAGCTAAGTGAAACGCGAATGGGCAGCGCGAGCTCGCATCGGCGGTGGGCGATCATCGCGCTCGTGCTCGCCGTGCTCTTTCGCCTGCCGGCGCTGATCAACGCGGGCGACGTGAACTCTGACGCGGCGGTGGTCGGGCTGCAGGCGCGTCACTTCGCGCAGGGCGAGTGGGTGTGGAACCTGTGGGGAGCGCAGTACCAGTTCGCGATCGAGGCGCTGATGCTCGCTCCGTTCGCGAGCGTCGTCGGGAAGTGGCCGGTGTTGGTGTTGATGCCGCCGATGGTCGGAATGCTCCTGATGATCGCGCTGGTGTGGCGCGTTCTGTCTCGCTGGATGCCGCCGCTGGCCGTCTTCACCTGCGTGCTGCCGCTCATCTTCGCGACGCACGCGATCGCCTCGCCCATGGTCTACGTGATGCGGCAGATGATGGTGACGTGCTCCGTCGCTGGCGTGGCGCTGCTCCACGTGGCTGCGAAGCGGCAGTCGGCGTGGCTCTTCTTCTTCGGAGCCGTCGTGTTCGGCACCGGCGCGCAGATCGACGCCTTCGGTCTCATCGTCTATCCGGCAGGCGCAGTGCTCGGTGCCGGGCTCGCCTGGTCAGCCGCGCGTGGAGCGTGGAAGCGCACGCTGCTGTGGTCGTTCGCCTCGCTCGCCGGACTCGCGCTGGTGTTCTCGCAGCGGCGTTCGCTCGGCAACGATCCCTACAGCTGGGAGTTCTACAAATGGCTGTGGGGTGAGCGGAAAGGGCTGCTCGCGAACACGTGCCTCCCGTTCGCACTTGGACTCAAGGCCTACCTTCCGGGCACCTCGGCGGAATGGCTCCATCCCGCTCCGATGAAGCCGCTGGTGTGGTTCGCGGTGGGGCTGTTCGTGTTGCTGCTGCTTGCTCCGCTGGGGCTCTTCTTCGTGAAGCGGCTCGATCGTCACGTTCGCGTGCTCGGGCTGTTCGGGACGGTCGCGGCGCTGACCGCGGTGTGGGCCTTCGTCTTGCGCGCTGAAGACATGTGGGGCGTTCGCTATCTCGCGCCGGTGTTGTGGTTCGCGCCGTTCGCGCTCGCTCCGACGCTCGCGTTGCTCGGGCCGCGCATTGCGTTGCCGATGGTCGGGCTGTGGGCACTCGTTGCGGGGATGGCGGGCTGGGCGACCTGGGGCAGCTACGTCGATGGTCCGAAGATCGTGCTGACGCCGCACGCGCGCCTCGATGAGGTGCATCAGCTGCGTGATGAGTTGCTCAAGCGCAACGTGCACGCCGCGTTTGCGGACTACTGGCAGGCGTACCGGCTCTCGTTGCTCTTCGAAGAGCAGATCGTGGTCGCACCGACGAACGCCGATCGCTATCCGCAGTACCGCGCGGCGGCGTCGATGCAGTCACCGCGCGCGTTCCTGTTCGAAGCGGGAGACCCGCGAGCGCAGCCGGACGGAATGCGAGCGCAGGCGCGGGCGACGGGAACGCTGGTCGATGACTTCACGGTCGGCCGGTACACCGTGCTGCTCGTGCGCTGATCATTCGTCATCAAAGAGGACCCGCTTTCGGGACCCCTCGCGCCCCCACCTCTTCGTCAGCAAAGGGTACAGACGAGCGCCGCTCCAAGCTCGAGGAGCTGTTCGCGCCGAGCACCGCAAACGCCCCTTGCGCCAACACGTCCTCAGTGCAGTTTTCGAGCGGTCAATAGATGTGCCACTGGTGCGCGTAGAGAAACAGCATCACGC
>JAEUJS010000193.1 GCA_016792935.1 Archangium sp.
GAAGTGCTCGCCTCGTGCCCTCCGGGGAAGACGGCCGAGCTCGCGTTGACGTACCTGGTCGGCGGAGCATCGTGGACGCCGTCGTATGAAGCGCGCGCCGATGAAGGCTCGAACTCCGTCGAGTTGTCGACGTGGGCCACCATCAATCAGGGCACGGGGGAAGACTGGTCGGGCGTCGAGCTGACGTTGTCGACCGCGGTGCCTTCTCAGAACGCGACTCCGCCGGAGCTGAAGGTGCTGCAAATCACCGCGTGGGAAAAGCAGCCCGAGAAGAAGGTGCTCGTGCGTCGCGATGAATATGTCGATCGCGCGCAGACCGGCAAAGACGAGCAGACACGCGGTCTCGAAGGCCGCGCGGTGGCGAAGAACCAGGGCCTGAGCGTGCAGCTCGTCGTTCCGGAGAAGTCGAAGGTGCCGGGTGATTCGTCACCCGTTCGCCTGTTCGTCGGTTCCAACAAGATGAAGGCCTCATTCGAGCTGCGCGTGATGCCCAAGGTGTTGCCCGTGGCGTTCCGTGTGGCGGAGTTGACCAACTCCGCGCCGTGGCCGCTGTTGCCCGGTCGCATCGACGCGTTCCGCAACACGGGCCTGGTCGGTCGGTACGATCTCGAGCGCGTGCCGCAGGGAGGCGCGTTCAATCTCACCTTCGGCATCGAAGACGCGGTTCGGGTGAAGCGCACCATCGTCGACGAGCTGAAGAAGGACACCGGCTTGTTCAACGGCAACAAGCGCTTCATCTACAACTACACGTTCGAGGTCGCGAACTACGGCAAGACGCCGCTCGACGTTTCGCTGGCTGAACACCTGCCGGTTTCTGAGCTCAACGACATCCTCGTGAGCGTCAGCGAGAAGACGACGCAGGGGTACGCGCTCGACCCGAAGGACGGCATCGCGAAGTGGAAGGTCGGTCTGCGCGCGGGAGAGAAGAAGAAGGTCGAGTTCGGTTTCCGCGTCGACGTGCCGCAGTCGTACGACATGGGCGGACTCTGAAGGCGCGAGAGCAAGCGTTGGTGAAGAAACTCAGCCCCAGCTGAACTCTTCGAAGCGCGAGTCCTTCTCGAGCACGCGGAAGGCGATCGATCGCAGCAAGTGACCAGGCACGCCGAACGCCTGCTTCTTCTGCGTCGGATACGGGCTCGAGTCTTCGATGCCCGCGCCGTGATCGACGAGAACGATCGAAGGCTCTCCGAGTTTGTTCTTCGTCTTGGTGTCGAAGGCGAGCCAGTTCTGTCCCGCGTCGCACAGGCCGATCCAGCGATCGCCTCCGTCGTGTTCCATGTTGCAGTCGCCGAACTGCAGTTCGTCGGGCACGCCCTGCCCCAGCACCACCGAGCCGTGGAGCGCCAGCGCGGTGTTGTACGAGGCAGGCATCGCGGGCTCCTTCTTGCCGGGCGCTCCGAAGGTCACGTTGAAGATCTCGCTGGAGTCGGTCTCGAACGACAGCTCGAGTGACTTCCCGGATTTCTTCATCTCGGTGAGTCGCGCGAGCAAAGACTCGAGCACTTCCTTGCATTGCGGCGTCGCGAGCCACGGCTCGAAGTGTTTGGCGAGCTCAGCGCGTTCCTTCGAGAGATCTTTCACCACCGGAGCGCTCGACGCGCCGAAGTGTTCCGCGGTGAAGAAGTTCAATTTGTCCTTCGCGTCGGCGACCACGAACGTGCCGTCGTCGAGCGTGGCGGCTTCGCTCTTCTGCGCGAGCGGAGCGGAGAGCTTCAGGCTCCCGAGCATTTCGCCGGTGCCGCTGACGTAGTGCACCGTGCCGTCGAGACCGGGCAACACGAATTTCCCGTCAGGAGCGTGCGTGATGCGCACCTCGTTCTCGCCTGCTCCGCGGCCGTCGCGACGAACGGTGGCGACCACCTTGCCCTTCGCGTCGATCAGCGAGACCTGCCCGCCCATGATCGGCACGGCGAGCACGTCACCCGACTCGACGAGCGGAGCGGCGATGACGCCGGGGAGCTTGGTGCTCTTCTTCGTGCTGTACAGCACGCGGTCGTCGTAGCTGGCGGCGAAGCGGCCACCCGAGAGCTCGAGCGGCGCGGAGTGACGTTTCCCGGAGAATTCCTGCGTGCTCAGTTCCTTGCCGGTCGCGTCATAGACGGTGAAGGACTTGTCGGAGCCGTCGTGGCGCTGCGCAGTGAGAAAGTGCGTGCCGCCCGCGACGAGGAAGCTCACCTTCCCCTTCGGCTTCGCGAGGGGCTTCAACTTGCCGCCTTCGGGACTGAGGCTGCCGAGTGATTCTCCGTCGCGCGACAGCGTGATCAGCGTTCCGTCGTCGAGCACCACCACGCGCGAGACGTCGGTCTTCAGATCCTTCACGAGCTTGCCGTCGTCGAGGACCAGCACCGTCGTCCCCGAGACGATCACCACCTTGCCGTCGGGCATCGCGCGCGGCGCGCCGGAATCTCCGACCTTCTTCGAGCCGAGCGAAGTGCCCTTCGCGTCGTACCAGGTGAGCGTCTGCTGATTGTCGAGCACGACGACGCGCGCGCCTTTGAGCGGCACGACGTATTTCACCTGGCCGCCGGCTTTGACGCTGATGACTTTTCCGCCGCCGGAGCTCTTCTTCTTCGGAGCCGCAGCAGGATTCTCCGCGACGGGAGTCGGACCAGCAGGAGCACCGCCACCGACTTCGACGTAGCCCTTCCTGGTTTTCTCGCGGACGAGCTTCTCGTAGGTGGCCTTCGCCTTGTCGGCGTTCGCCTCGCTCTTGATCGTCGTCTGACCGGACGAGCCGATCTTTCCGTAGGTCGTCACGACGTCGTTGCCGTCGATCGTGACTTCCCAGAATTTGTTCGAACTGCCCTCGGAGAACTCGAAGCGCCGCTTGCTCATGGCGCGGCAGCTTGGTCGTTCAGCCGGCCTTGCGGAACCACAACATGCTGGCGGCTTCGTCGAGCTGCTTGTCTTCGTTGCGCGCGGCTTCCTTCATCAGCTCGTCGCGACGGGCATCGGCGACGCGGCGCACGACTTCGGCGGCGCGGTTGGCAGACACGTAGTGCGCACGCACGGTCTCGGCGGCCTTCTTCAATTGATCGACTTCCTGCTTGGCCTTGTTGGCGTCGAGCAACGCGCGGTGGTGTGCGAGCTCCTGCACCGCCCACTGCGAGACGTCGGCGCGCGCGCGGGAATCCTGCGAGGTGCGCGCTTTGGCCACCTCGAGGCGTTCCTGCGCCGATCGCACCGCGCGCTCGGCATTGGCCAACGCCTGGCCGGCCTTTTCCTCAGCCCGTTCCTTCACCTTCACCACCACGTCGAGCCGCGTGCGGATCATTGCGGGGCGAGCACGTTGCAGCAGCCGCGCCCGGTGCAAGTCCGCGCAGCCTCAGACCGCGCGGTGGGTCATTCACCGGCGCTACTGGCAGAGACCACCCATCGCCGAGCCGGTCGTGGGCACGCACATGTCGATCTGCAGACACACCGAGCACGCGTTGCCGCTGTTCCCACATTCCTGCTGCGTCTGACCTGAGACGCACTGCCCGTTGCCGTTGCAGCAACCGGAACACGTCGAAGGACTGCACGGACGATTCGTCGACTCGCAGCCACCGCGCACACACGTCTCGGTCGAAGTGCACACCCTGCACTGCGAGCCCGCGATTCCGCAGAAGGCCTTGTCGTCGCCCTTCAGACAGCGGCCCGTCGGAGACTCACAGCAGCCCATGCAGTTGCTGGACGCACACAGCGTCTGCGCTCCACATGCGCTGAAGAAGAGAGCGGTGATGAAGATGATCGCGACGCGCATGGCCGTGAAGATTGGCACTGAACGACTCGCTTCGCCGTGTCGAAGAGCGCGTACGGGTCTGACTCGACCTGCGGGGCGGTCACGACCTTGACGGCCTCTGACGCACCCGAATCGTCAATTTCGTAACCCCCGCGGATCGCTCAAAGCACCCGGCACCGAGTGCCGAGCCACCCATGGCATGCGCGCTGCTTTTCAGCCTCCGCATGGCAAACGGGATCTACGTCAGCATGAACGGAGCAGCAGCGCGGATGGCGCAGCTCGACTCCATCGCAGACAACCTCGCCAACGCGCAGACGCCGGGCTTCAAGGCCGAGCGCCCCAGCTTCGAGGCCTTCCTCGCTCGCGCCGACGAGCGCTTCGGCAAGAACTCCACGCACGTCTACCCCGCCGCCGTCGCCACGCGCGTCGATCTCTCGCCCGGCGCCATCGTGCAGACCGGCAACCCGCTCGACATCACGCCCTCGGGCAAGAGCTTCATCGGCGTGCAGACCTCGACCGGCATCGCGCTCACCCGCAACGGCCACGTCC
>JAEUJS010000199.1 GCA_016792935.1 Archangium sp.
CCCTTCTGGATGAGGTCCTTCGTCGAGTTGAAGACCTGGAACGTGGCGACGAACGCCGAGCCCGCGGTGAGCGCCGTGCCGCGCGGACCGTCGAACGCGCTCGCGCCGGCCTTCGCGATGCGGTTGGTCGAGCTGCCGAGCTTGTCAGCCGCGCTCGCACCTCCGAGCTCAGCGAGGAGGTCGCTGACGTCACCGGCCTTGTCGAGCACGCTGGGCGGCGACTTCGGATCGGGATCGACGAGCGCCTTGAACTCCTTGGGCGTCGTGACGTTGTGGAGCGCATCGACGCCCGCACGCTGCTTCGCGGTGAGCGGCTCGCCACGGAGCACCTCGACGGTGCGCGCCAGCGTGTCCGAACCCGAGAGGTTCAGCTGCGGGCCGAGTGAGAGCGCGAGCTGCTGCATCGCCTCGCGTGCTTCGGGCGTGCGCGCTCCGGCGAACACCGTCTTCGCGAGGTCGCTCGCGGGCTCGAGCTTGCCGTTGACGACCTTGAACGCATCCGCGCCGAAGAGATCCTGTGCGAGCGACACGCCTGCGCCGGAGCCCTTGAGCGCCTGCGCGAGTCGCGTCACCTCGTCGAGCCGCTCACGCGGGGGCAACGTCGAGAGGTACTTCTGGAACGACGGACCGCGGAAGGTCTCGAGCGCGCCCGACGCCGCGCGATCGCGAATCGAGAGCTCGGTGGCGAACCACTGCTGATCTTTCGAGAGCCGCGCTCCGAACTCGGCGACCTTGGGTCCGAACTCGTCCTGCAGCTTCTTCCACTCGCTGTCGCGCATGCCGGGCGCGCGGTTGAGCGAGAGCGACACCGACCCATCGGGGTTCTGCTTCATCGCGACGTGGCCACCCTGAACGGCCGGCGCGAGCCACTTCTGGTTCGCGGCGAGCCACGTCGCCGACGACGCCGCGAACTCGGTCCACTTCGCCGCGTCGGCCGAGAGGGTCTCGAGCTGTTTGCGGGCGCCGGGAATGGCGGCCTCGATGGCGCGATCGCGGAACACCTGCTCGGTCGCCGGGTCGAGGCGGCCGCTGAAGTTCTGCGCCATCACCGCGCCCTCACGGAACGCGGTGATGGCCGTCATCTGATCTTTGGTGGCGCTGCTCAGCTCGCGCCACGCCTTGCCGTCGACGAAGTGATCGCCGTTGGTCGCCATGCCCTTCACCGGCTCGTAGAACTTCCAGCCACCGACGACCTTCTCGGCGTGCAGCGTGGTGTTGCCGTACTTCACGGTGATGTGTTCACCGGGGCCCTGCTTCGCGGTGACGCTCTTGCCGTTTCCGAGATCGATCTTCGAGGCGTACTGCAGCTTCACCGAGTCCTTGCCGGTCTGAACGGTGACGGTCGGAGCGACGGTGACGGTGACGTAGCCACCCTTCCCGGTCGGGAGGTTCTTGTCGCCCATCCACGTGAGCTGTTCTCCGCGCTGCTCGGGCCACAGCTTCTTCATCTCGGCGTCGAGCGAGAGCCGCGTCTTGTCGGGCAGCGCCATCATCAGGTCGTGCTGCTGCTTGGGATCGAGCTTCGCGTTCTCTGCGATCAGATCTTTCGCCGTCACCGGGTTCTTCGCGTTCAGCCGCCCGAGCGCGTCGTTCACCTTCGGGTCGCCCTTCGACGCAGTGGCACCCGCGGGCCCATTCACCGCGGCGGCTGAGCGCAGCGCCTTCACGTTCGCGCTCTCGTCGGGTGCGCCCGGCTTCGCGCGCACCACGGCCTTGTACGCAGCGGTGCCGGTCAGGCTGGCGCCCTTCTTCTTCACGCCATCGAAGTTCGAATCGGGCTTCGGCTTCGCAGGCGGCGCGGTGACCGTCGTCGTCGTGGGTGCCGCGACCTCTTTCGCGACGGACGTCTTCGAGGTGCCTGCAGGGCGCGGGGACAGTTTGGAGGGGCCGACCATGGCCGCGCACGTGAGCAAGCCGTGCGCCGCCCGCTAGATGTCGGGAATTGCAGCCACACGACGCGGGGCAATTCGACCTGTCTCAGGACGTCCTGTGCAGCGCTACTTCGGCGGCTGCGGAGCGAGCAGGAACACCACCGTCGCCACGCCGACCATCGCTGCTCCGAGCCCGCCCCACACGAAGGGGCTCGTGTACCAGGGCTTCTGATCGACGACGGACAGCTGCAGCGGAGACTCGGGGCTCGCGACCTTCGCCTGCGTGATCTGCGTCGGGTCGAGACCTTCGACGAAGTACCAGGCGGTGAAGCTCGACACGTCTTTGGGAGGCGGAATCGCTCCGCTGCACGTGTCGTCTTCGCAGTTCATGTCGGACGAATAGAAGGGGCCCGTTGCGGTGAGTGCGTGGCGCAACAACACGCGCGACACCTTCTTCTCGGGATCGATGACCTTCACCTTCACGATCCACGGCTCCGATTCGCTCTGCTGCAATTCGAGGCGCGGCCGCGCGAGGAAGACCTTGCGCATCTTGCTCAAGAAATCGACCTGCTTCGCCGGAGCGGTCGACGGCACCGCCAACTTCGGATCGAGCTCGAGCGCTTCGATGGCACGCGACTCGGCGTTGGGTTGATCGCCGAGCACGAGGTGCGTGAAGCCCAACTCGAGCAACGCCTGCGCGCGCTCAGCGAGTGGACGATCGGGCGTCACGAGGTAGCGCTGGTACTCGACGACCGCTTCTTCGTAACGCGCCTGTTCCGCCATCTTGCGCGCGTCGATCAAGCTGGCCGGCACCGCGGTGTTCGTCGCCGCGACCACGACTTCGGCGACCTGCTGCGCGCCGCTCTCTGGCAACAGCACGATGGTGCGCGGAGCGTCCGACGGAGCAGCCGCGAGACAGAGGAGCGCGAGGAGCACGGTGACGTTCTAGTTCAAGGCGTCAGCGGCGGCAGGTCTTTCGCGGGCACACACTTTCCGCCGAACGCGTCGTCCTGACATTTTTCGTCACTCCGGCACTGACCGCGGCACGGAATGGGATCGCAGTAGCCCGTGCTCTTGTTGCACGTCGTGCCGGGGTTGCAGATGGTGAAGCAGTCTCCGCTGGCGCGGCGCACTCCGGACACGGTGCCGGCGATCGCCGTGTTGATGGCGGCGTTGGCGACGGCTCCACCGGCCGCCGCACATCCACTGAGGACCAGCGCGAACAGCGCGACTCTCGTTCTCATTTCACGACCTCTCGACGCAGGTGCGGGCCCAGGCGCGTCATCGTCTCGTAGTGAATCGTCTGCGCCCACGAACTCAAGGTCTCCGCGCTGACGGCTTCATCTCCATCGCGGCCAATCAGCGTGGCGACGAGCGGCTTCTCGTCGGTCACCGCGTGCGTCACGTCGACGATGAGGTGATTCATCATCACGCGCCCGAGCACCGCGCAGCGCTTGCCGTTCACCAGCACGTGCGCCTTGCCGGACGCGAGACGCGGGTAGCCGTCCCAATAGCCAACCGGGAGCACGGCCACGCGCGTGTCGGCCGCGCACTTCCACGTGCAGCCGTAGCCGACGTAGCTGCCGGCGCTGAGCCACTTCACGATCTGACTGGGCGACTTCCACGACAGCACAGGCTCGAGCACGGGCAACGTGCCCAACACCACGCGCGCAGAGAGTCGCGTCTCGGCGCTGGGCCACAGGCCGTACATCGCGATGCCGACCCGCACCACGTCGAGGCGCGACGGAGGCAGCACCAACGCCGCCGCGCTCGCCGCGAAGTGACGCTGCACGTCGGCGCCCACTCCCGCGCGCGACTGGAGCAGAAGCACGCCCTTGTCGAAGTTCGCGAGCTGCGCCTTCGCGTAATCCTGCTCGGTGACGTCTTCGGTGTTGGCGAAGTGGCTGAGCACGCCCTTCACGGTGACGACGTCGCGCGCATCCTTGAAGAAGTCCGCTTCGCCCTTCTCGAGACCCGCGTTGGTGAAGCCTTCACGACCGAGGCCGGTGTCGAGGTGCACGTGCACGTCGAGCTTTTCACCCGCGGCTCGCAACGCACGCAGCGTGTCTTCGAAGCCACGATCCGCGGCCACCACGCTGACCTGCGAACGCGCGAGCTCGACGCAGTCTTCTGCGCTCACTGCTCCGATGACGAGCACCTCGCGGCGCTGTTTGCCGTGTTTGCTTTCCCACGCGCGAATGGCGAGCGCCTCGGCGGGAGTGATGACGTAGATGGCGTCGACGCGGGTATGCGCGAGGACCAGCGTCTGCTCGAGACCGTGGCCGTACGCGTTGCCCTTGAGCACTGCGCCGACGCGCGCGCCGCTGGCGACCGAGCGAAACGTCGCCACGTTGGTTGCGTACGCCCGCTCCGACAGCTCGATCCACGAAGCCACGCTCATCGGCTCTTGGAGTACCACTTTTCGTGCCTGCGGGAATTCTCTCTTGGCCCGGGCGTAGGCTGCTCACCATGCACGCGCTCAAACTCGATCCTGCGAAGCCGCTCGTCCTCACCTGCTCGATGTGCGGAAAAGACGAACGCCACGTTCGCTACTTGATGGCGGGCACTGCGGGCGGGCATCTGTGTGACGCGTGCACCGTGGCGGCGATGAAGATCGTGGTGAAGCAACGGCTCAAGGACTTCACCAAACGCTCTGGCCGGACCGTGGCACAGTGACCGCGTGCGACTGACGGCGGTCCAACTCCCGGCGAAGTTCGGAGCGATGGCGGATCAGCTGCGCGCCACGGAAGCGATCCTCGAAGGCGGGCCGAAGACCGATCTCATCCTCTTCAATGAGGCGGCGTTCACCGGCTACGTGTCGATCAAGGGCGACTTCTCGCTCACGCACCTCGCCGAGCCGCTCATCGGTGGAAAAGCGCACGAGGCGCTCACGCACTTCGCGAGGCGCTTCGATGCGCTCGTCGTCGGTCCGGTGATCGAGCAGGCCGACGGTCGTTGTTTCAATTCGCTGCTCGCCGTCAAGCCCGACGGCGGGACGCTCTTTCACTACCGCAAGCGTCACCCCTGGATGCCCGAGACGTGGGCGACGGCGGGAGACACGCCCTTCCCGCTGGTCGAGTGGAGAGGAAAGAAGCTCACCGCGGCGATCTGCTTCGACGTGCACTTCCTCGCCGAAACAGCGGAGCGCGAACTCACGGCAGCGGACGTCCTGCTCTTCTCGAGCGCGTGGGTCGACGACGACAGCGGCGATTCGCGGCCAGGCCACTTCGCGTCGCTGCGGCTGCCGGTGCTCAACGCGAACTGGGGCGTCGGTCGTCCGAAACTTCCTGGTCAGGGCGGCTCGATGTTCGTCTCGCGCAGTGGAGAGATCGTGAAGCGGCTGGAAGGCGCGGCCGCGCGCCTCGACGTCGAGCTCGCGTAACGAATCCGGTTCCTGACGCCGGATTTGTTACACATCCCACATGTCCGCCGCTGAGTTGTTGCCCCGCTTCACCGCCGCCCTCGCGCATCGACTGCCGCGCCTGTCCGCTCCGCACGTCACCGCGCTGCGGCTCTTCAACGGGTACTCCGAGGGCTACCCGCGCGTGGCGGTCGATCTCTACGGCACGACGCTGCTCTTGCACGACGCGACCGGGCCGACGGGCGACCAGGCGTTGATGGAAGCGCTCCTCGAGAGCGCGAAGAAGGCGCTGCCCTTCGTCACCACCGCGTTGTGGAAGCGCCGCGAGTCGAAGAATCAAGACGAGCGCAACGGCGCGATGCTGTTCGGCGTGGAAGATCAGCTCACGCGAAAGATTCAGGAAGACGGCGTCTGGTACACCACGCGACTCACGCTGAACCGAGACGCGAGCCTGTACCTCGACACGGCTCCACTGCGTGCGTGGGCGAAGCGAACGCTGAAGGGCAAGCGCGTGCTCAACGCCTTCGCGTACACCGGCTCGCTCGGCGTCGCGGCGCAGGCCGGCGGCGCGGAAGTGGTGGTGCACACCGATCTCAACAACGCGTTCCTCACCGTGGCGAAGGACAGCTACGCGCTCAACCGCTTCGAGGTGACGAAGAAGAACTTCATGGCGGGCGACTTCTTCGACGTCATCGGGCGACTGAAGCGCGAGTGGCCGCTGTTCGAGTGCGTGTTCGTCGACCCACCCTTCTTCTCCGTCACCGAGAAAGGTCGCGTCGATCTCGTGCAGGACATGGAACGGCTGCTCAACAAGGTCCGCCCGCTCATCGCGCACGGAGGTCATCTCGTGGCGATCAACAACGGCGTGTTCGTCAGCGGCGCTGACTTCCAGAAGCAGCTCGAGGCAGTGTGTGCCGACGGCTACCTCTCGATCGCCGAGCGCGTCGACGTGCCAGACGACTTCACCGGCTACGCCGACACGAAGAGCAAGGCGCTGGAGATCGACCCCGCTCCGTTCAATCACTCGACGAAGATCGCGGTGCTCACCGTGAAGCGAAAAGACGGACGCACGCGGTGAGCGAAGGAACGCTGCAGTTCTCCGACGAGATGGCGCCGGTGCCGATCGGAGAGCTCGCGTTCCTCGGCCAGCCGCTCACCGGAGATGGACTCGTCGTGCGACGCAGCGCCGGCTTCTGGTGCGTGCCCAACCGCGACGTGAAGATGCGGGTGGTCGGTCGAGGGAAGTCGGTGCGCGACGTCGACGGCTCGACGCTGCTTCATGATGGAGAGACCCTCTTCTTCCCGAGCGGCCGCGCCGTGTTTCGCGAGACGGGCCGCGACGAAGAGGTGGAGTCCGAGCGAAAGCGCCTCGTCGCCAACGTGGCGGAAGAGCCAAACGACGAGCCACGCTGGCAGGTGTACCGCGACTGGCTGTGTGAGCGCGGAGAGCCGCGCGGAGATCGCGTCGCGACGCGAGAGACGAGCTGGCCCGAGCCGCTCGCCAGGTACATCGGACCCGAGGTGGTGCACGCCGAATGGTACGCAGGTCACGTCACGACGCTCCGCCTGTTCCGCGCCGAGTCAGGCCCCGATTGCGCACAGCTGACGCTCGCCTTGTGGAGCGGAGTCAGCGAGCTCGTCACCAGCATCGTGATCGATTCGAGCGCGATTGCTTCCTTCTCGAGCGTTCAAGAACGGCTCTCGCACGCGCGCCTGCCCGCTCTGCGGTCGATCGACAGCCCCCTGCGTGCGGCTCGACTGCGCATGCCGCACTGCCCGTACATCTCCGACTTCCCGTGAGGCTCAGCTGAACGCGGCCTTCCACTCGTCTTCCTTGAAGCCGACGAGCACGGTGTCGCCAATCACGGCGACCGGGCGCTTCACGAGCTTTCCATCGGCGGCGAGCATCTTCTTCACCTGCGCTTCGGTGGACGCTTCGATCTTGTCCTTGCCGATGGCGCGGTAGCTGAGGCCCGAGGTGTTGAGCCACTTCTTGATGTCTTTCCCGCTCGCGGGAATCCACTGCTCGAGCTCGGCGAGCTTCGGCGGATCATCGACGATCGCGCGCAGCTCGAACTCGACGCCCTTGGTGGCGAGCCACTTGAGCGCCTTCTTGCAGGTCGAGCAGCCGGCGTAGGAAAGGATGAGCGGCTTCTTGTTCGTTTTGGCCATGCCGCTTTCCTGCGCTACGACGCCGCCATGCTCAAGAAAATCCTCGGGGTGTTCGTGCTCGTCATCGTCATCTTCCTGGGCGTGGTGGCCTCGCGCCCGGCGACGTTCGAGATCAAGCGCTCGTTGGCGATCAACGCCGCGCCCGAAGTGGTGCAGGCGCAGATCACCAACTTCAAGACGTGGAACGAGTGGTCGCCGTGGGAGAAGTTGGATCCCGCGATGAAGAAGACCTACGACGGTGCTCCGACCGGCGTCGGCGCGCACTACGCGTGGGACAGCGCCAACGGCGACGTCGGAGCGGGCGAGATGAAGATCACCGACGTCACGCCGGAGCGCGTCGGCATCGACCTGCACTTCCTCCGTCCGTTCGAAGCCGAAAACCACATCCTCTTCGATCTCACGAAGACCGGTGACGCGACGACCGTGACGTGGACGATGGCCGGCAAGAACAGCTTCGGCGGCAAGGCGATGAGCCTCTTCATGGACATGGACAAGCTCGTCGGCGGCGACTTCGACAAGGGCCTCGCGTCGTTGAAGACGGTCTCCGAAGCAGCGCAAGCCGCCGCGGTGAAGAAGGCGGCTGATGACGCAGCAGCGGCGGCACCTCCTCCTGCTGATGCCGCTCCCGCGGGCACCGACGCCGGCACGCCCTGAGTCGCGCGTTGAGCGAGAACCTCCGCTTCGATGAGCAGTACTACCGACGCTTCTACGTCGACGCCTCGACGCGGGTGTACGACCAGAAACGCCACGCGAAGCTCATCGCCGGAGTGATCGGACTCGCCGAGTGGTTCGGCGTGCACCTGAACGACGTGCTCGACGTCGGCGCTGGTCTCGGTTGGTGGGGCCAGTGGCTGCGCACGCATCGTAAGGGCGTCAACGTCGTCTCCACGGAAATGGAGAGCGAGATCTGCAAGCGCTACGGACACGTGCAGGCCGACATCCGAACGTTCAAGCTCGACCGTACGTTCGACCTCGTGATCTGCCAGGGCGTGTTGCCGTATCTCGATGACCAGGGAGCCGCCGCGGCGATCGAGAACCTCGCTTCGATGTGCGACGGCCTGCTGTACCTCGAGGCGATCACCAAGGACGACATGAAGGACGCGATCGATCCGTCGCGTACCGATCTGCGCGTCAATCTGCGGCCGGCGAAGTGGTACCGCGAGCGGCTCGCTCCACACTTCCGTGAAGTCGGAGCCGGCGTCTACGCAGCACATCGCGCCGAGCTCCCGTTCTTCGCGCTCGAGGCCCCGCCGCTTCCGCGCGGAAGCAAGGCGAAGGTGAAGTGACATGCCCCCGACTCTTCTGATGATCCTCAAGTGGATTCTCGGGCTGGCGATGATCGGCGTGGGCGTTCTGCACTTCACGTCGCCGAAGGGCTTCGAGGCCATCGTGCCGAAGTCGCTGCCGGCACCACGCATGCTCGTCTACGTGAGCGGCGTCGCGGAGATCGCCGGAGGGATCGGCGTACTGATTCCCTTCACGCAGGTGTGGGCCGCGTGGGGCCTCATCGCGCTCTACGTCGCCGTGTTCCCGGCGAACATCAACATGGCGATCAACGATCTCCCGCTGGGAAAGACGAAGGTGCCGCGCTGGGCCCAGTGGGCGCGCTTGCCGTTTCAGGCGCTCTTCATCGCGTGGGCGTGGTTGTTCACGAGCTGAGTCTTGCTCCAGGCGCTCGGACTCACGCTGCTGGTCGCGATCACTGCGTCGATCATCGGCGGACTGCTCGCGCTCGCGCTGGTGCTCGCGACCCACGGCCGTCGTTTCTCCGGAGCGATCGACGCGGTGTTGACGGCGCCGCTGGTGCTGCCTCCGACGGTGCTCGGCTACTACCTGCTGCTCGTGCTCGGCGCGCGCGGCGTCATCGGCCGTCCGTTCGAGGCGGTGTTCGGGTCGCCGATCGTCTTCACCACCAGCGCGGCGATCATCGCGGCGACGGTGACGGCGTTCCCGTTGATCCTGCAGGGGCTGCGCAGCGCGCTCGACTCGGTCGACGGCACGCTGCTCGACGCAGCGCGCACGCTCGGGGCGACGCGGGTGCAGTCGTTGCTGCGCGTGGCCGTGCCGCTGGCCTCTCGAGGCATCGCGAGCGGTCTGCTGCTTGGCTTCGCGCGCGCGTGCGGCGACTTCGGCGTGACACTGATGATCGCCGGCAACATCGAAGGTGAGACGCGCACCGCTTCTCTGGCGATCTACGACGCCGTGCTCGGCGGACGCGACGGCGACGCGCTGACGCTCGCGTTGATCCTCTCGGCGTTCGCGGTGGTCGCCATCGTGCTCGTGCAGTGGCTCGGCCGCCGGCCACACCGCGCGTGACCGTCACTTGTCGAGGTACATGTCCATGCGGTCGCGGCCCTTCGCCTCGTAGCGTGCACCGGTCGAGCCTTCCCACACGAGATCCCACGAGACGTCGATGACGCGCCGGTCGAAGACCTCTTCGACCATCACCTCGCCCACCTCGTGAAAGCTCAGCGTGCTCGACTCGAGGAGCGACGCGTCATCTCGTGTCGTCAGCCCGAGCCCGGTGAAGGCACGCCCCGTCAGCCGTTCGCGCCCAGTCAACGTCGCACCTCGCGTTGCCTCGCTGGTCGAGAAGGTCACCGAGAGGAGCATGTCGGCGAAGGTGGCGCTGCTCCGCCCACCTGCGGGCTCGAACGAGATGACGCCCAGCGTCCAATTGCCCTGAGTGCCGTAGTCGCCGCATTCCTCGAACGCGGTCTTCGGGTGTTTGAGCTCCGACTGCCCCTCGCCGTCGTAGAAGGCGTCGGTGGCGGGCAACGTGAAGCGGTAGTCGCCGCACCTCGAAGTGCAGCCTTCGACGAGCAGTGCGACGAGAGCGATGACGGCGGCGCGCATTGGTTGAGATTACGACGCGTTGTGCGAGATCGCTTCTGTGGCGCTCGATGCACACGTGAAGCTCTCGAACGGGTTCGCGCTCGACGTGCGGCTGACGATCTCCGAGGGCATCACGGTGCTGCGCGGCCCGACCGGGAGCGGCAAGTCGACGACGCTCCGCGCGCTGGCGGGACTCGCGCCGTGCGACGGCTTCGTGCGCCTCGACGGGAAAGAGCTCACCGTGCTGCCTCCGGAAGAACGGAGCATCGGCATGGTGTTCCAGAGCTCGGCGTTGTTCCCGCACCTCGACGTGCTGGGGAACGTGGCGTTCGGCGCGCCGTCTCATGACGAAGCGTCGCGTGCGCTGGCGACGCTCGGGCTCACCGAATTCCGCGCACGCAGGCCCGACTCACTCTCGGGCGGAGAGCGGCAGAAGGTCGCGCTCGCCCGCGCCCTCGCTCGCAAGCCGCGCGTGTTGTTGCTCGACGAGCCGTTCTCGGCGCTCGACGCCGAGTCTCGCGTGGCGATGCTCAATCAACTCAAGACGCTCGTCGCCGAGCAGAAGCTCATCGCGCTGATGGTCACGCATTCCGCGGAAGACACGGTGAGCGTGGGCGGCGCGGTGCTCACGCTGCAGAACGGAAAGCTCGCCCCATGACCACCACGCTCATCACCGGAGCAAACACCGGCATCGGCGCCGAGACCGCGCGCGGACTCGCCAGGCGCGGCCATACGATCTTCTTCGCGTGCCGCAGCGAGGCGAAGACGCGCCCGGTGATGGAGGCGATCTCGAAAGAGTCACCCAACGCGAAGCTGCACTTCCTCGAGCTGCACCTCGACGATCTCGACTCGGTGCGCGCGTGCGCGGCGAAGTTCAAGGCGCTGAACGAACCACTCCACGTGCTGCTGCTCAACGCCGGCGTCGCGAGTGGGCCGCTCACCAAACAGGGCTTCGAGCCGTGCTTCGGCGTGAATCACCTCGGCCACTTTCTCCTGACGCTCGAGCTGGAAGACGTCTTGAAGAAGAGCGCGCCCTCGCGCGTGGTCATCGTCGCCAGCCGCGCGCACGAACGCGTCACCAAACCCATCGACGAAGCGACGCTGAAGATCCCGCAGCAGTCGCGCAGCGGGTGGCCCGAGTACCAGGCGTCCAAGCTCGCCAACATGCACTTCGCGCTCGAGCTGACGAAGCGGTTGAGTGACGCGAACGTCGGCGTGCACGCGCTCCACCCCGGCGTCATCGCTTCCGATCTCTGGCGCTCGCTGCCGTGGCCGATCCGCCCGCTGGTCACGATGTTCATGCGCACTACCGAGCAGGGCGCGGTGTCGAGCCTTCACTGCGCGACCGCTGACCTGAAGACCGGCGGCTACTACGGCGAGAACGGCGAGGCGCGAGAACGCAGCGCGCTCGCTCGCGATGGGGCCGCGGCGAAGTGGCTGTGGGACTACAGCGTGCGCGCGGTCAGCTGAACGCCGGACTAATTCGAAGGAGGCGGAGGTGGAGGCGGGCCGTCTGCCGGAATCGGCATCGGCACTGGCGCCGGCGCAGGCATCGGCGGCGGAGAGACGATCGGATCCTCTGCGCGCTCGTACGACTCGCTCGAGCCGAACAAGATTCCAAAGCCAATCTGGAAGGCGAAACCTCCGACGCCGACTCCGCTCGCGACGGCGCCGCTGGTGCCACTGGCACTCGCTCCTGCGCTCGCGAAGAACGGCACGACGAAGCTCACCTCAGGCAGCAGCCGCACCGGGCCCGCCTTGATCGCGAAGCCAACCGAGGCGCCGGCGCTCAACAAGTCGATGACCGCGTTGGCCGAGGAACCACCGGCCGAAACGCCAGCGAAGTAGATCGAGTTGTGGAGTTTGGGACCGAGCACGAGCTCATGTCCGCCGAAGTCGATGCCGATGAGCACCGGGAGCTGCATCGTGACCACACCCACGAAGGCGCCCGCCACGCCGATGCCGACGAAGCCGACCTGCGGAGCGAGCGACACGTTGACGCCCGAGTCCATCGTCGGCGAACGGACAAACCCAAACTTCCCTTCGATGCCGATGCCGTTGAAGCCGAGACGGCCTCCGAGCTCGACGTGATCCGACACGCCGACCCGCACGCCGCCTTCCACCATCGGGTAGCCAGTGCCCGTCGACGTCGTCGTGGGGACACCACCCGTCGAGGCCGTCGGCGCCGACGCGATGATTCCGCCGCCCGCGGCCGATGCCCAACCCTGCACCGCGCCTTTGTTGAGCGTTCGCGCGAGCCCCATCGTCGACGCAGACAGACACCCCATCGAAGACACTGCGGCGATCACCATCACGAGTAGACGCATCATTCGTTCCCCCAAAGAGAAGCGCGCAGCTGAGCATCGGCAGCATCAGTACGCGATCATGTTCACGCAGCAGCTCGCTGCTGATTGTTGATTCTTGAGTCAATTTCCCGTTTGGTGCCCCCGCCATGCGCGTCAACGAGCAGCCGTACCCGGTGCTTTCGTCACACCTCGATGCACGGTCGGAAACCTGGGCGCAGAACCGCGAGCAGAACCTGAAGCTCCTCGAGCCGGTGCAGGCCGCGCTCGCAAAATCGCTCGAAGGAGGCGGGCCCAAATACGTCGAGCGCCACAAGCAGCGCGGCAAGATTCTCCCGCGTGAGCGCATCGAGTTGATGCTCGATCGCGACTCGCACTACCTCGAGCTGTGTCCACTCGCGGGCTACGAGCTCGAGGGGCACGCTCCGGGCGCGAGTGTGGTCGGCGGCATCGGGCGCGTCTCGGGCGTCGAGTGTCTGATCAGCGCCAACGAGTCGACCGTCAAAGGCGGCTCGATGAGCGAGTACTCGGTGGTCAAAGCGCGGCGGCTGGCGGAGATCGCGTTCACCAATCGGCTCCCTTCCATTTCGCTCACCGAGAGCGGCGGAGCGGACTTGCCGAACCAGGACAAGATCTTCGTGCCCGGTGGTCAGGGCTTCCGCGATCTTTCGCGCAAGAGCGCGCAGAAACTTCCGAGCATCACCGTCGTCTTCGGCAGCAGCACCGCCGGCGGCGCGTACGTGCCGGGCATGAGCGACTATTCCATCTTCGTGAAGAAGCAGGCCACCGTGTACCTGGGTGGTCCTCCGCTGGTGAAGATGGCGACCGGTGAAGAGACCGACGACGAATCGCTCGGCGGCGCGGAGATGCACTCACGCGTGAGCGGCGTCAGCGACTACCTGGCCGAAGACGAGCGTGACGCGATTCGCATCGCGCGTGAGATCGTGGCGCACCTCGACTGGAGAAAACCGGCGAGCGCTTTGCCGCGCGTCATCGAGGAGCCGAAGTTCTCAGCCGAAGATCTGCTCGGCATCGTCTCTCCGGATCCCCGCGTGCCGTACGACCCGCGGGAAGTCATCGCGCGCATCGTCGATGGCTCGCGCTTCTCGGAGTTCAAGCCGCTCTACGGCAACACGCTCGTCTGCGGCTGGGCGCACGTGCACGGCTTCCCGGTCGGCATTCTCGCGAACCACGGCATTCTGTTTTCCGAGTCGGCGAACAAGGGCGCGCAGTTCATTCAGCTCTGCAACCAGGCGAACGTTCCGCTGCTGTTTCTGCAGAACATCACCGGCTTCATGGTGGGCCAGAGCTACGAGCAGGGCGGCATCATCAAGAACGGCGCGAAGCTGATCAACGCGGTGTCGAACAGCACGGTGCCGGCGCTGACGATCATGATGGGCGCGAGC
>JAEUJS010000206.1 GCA_016792935.1 Archangium sp.
CCGGTGCCTCCGTCGACGATGTTGTCGTGGAAATCGATCGCTGCGTTCGGCCCGCGCAGCTCGAAGCCGATGCACCCACCTGCGTTGGTGGTGGCGGCGCAGGTGACGACGTTGTTGGCGATCTCTCCGCTGGTGTTCTCGAAGTACACGGCGTGCGGGCCGTTGCTGCTCGCCTGCGAGAGCTGCACCACCTGGCCCGGATCACCGAAGGAGTTCGAGCGCAGCGACACGTTCGAGCAGTTCGCGACGCGCAAGAGCCGCTGAATGCCGTTCGTCAGGCTGGGCCAGCGGAACGCGTTGCGATCGATGATCACCGGGAACGCGTTGCAGTTCTCCAGTCGCACCAGGCCCTCGTTGACGATCGACGTGAGGCCGCGGATGGAGCCGATCTTCGAGTTGGTGATCCGCAGCGGGCCGCTGAGCGACGTGATGCTGATGCCGGAGAAGGTGTACGACATCGATTGTTGCGTATCGGGCATCACGAAGCCGTCGATGGTCCCCGACGAATCGCGCAGGTCGATGAGAGTGATGGGCGTGTCGAGCGAATCCGACGAGCCGTTGAGCGCGACGTTGCTCAGCCGCACGTCGGCGCAGTTGGCGCAGTCGATCGGCGTGACCGCCGCCGTGCCGCCGTAGCGCAGGACAATGGAAACGTTCTCGAGTGAGAGGCGCTGCACGTTGTCGGCGTCGACGATGCTGGTGGGCGTGCCGCCGATGCTGCGCTGAATGAACTCGATGTTGCGCAACGTGATGTCGTCACGCGGAGCCGCCATCGTGCCCGCGACGCGGAAGAGCACCGCGGCGTTCGACTGCAGTTGGGTCGTCAGTTGCTGATCACGCACCCACCGCGTCGGGCCACAATCGACGTAGCCGCCCGAGAGCGTCACGCCGCCGTCGAGGGAGATGGTGTTCGCCAGCACGGTGCCTCCGTCGGTGAGCATGGCGATCACATCTGACTCCGTCGCGCGCGCGGTCAGCAGCGCCATCGAGCCCGAAGGAGAAGACGGTGCGTCTCCAGTGCCGCCCGCGTCGGGGACGAAGAAGACCCGCGGGTGCGGTGTCAGCTGGCAGAGGCCCGCATCGATTCCGCACATCTCGTCGCCACGGCAATCGCACGCTTGAGCGCACGTCCACCCGGCGTCAGTTCGGGCGGTGACTCGCATCGCGCACGTTCCGTTCACGCACATGAAGTCGCGCCCGCAGTGCGTGTCGAGCGCGCACTGGTTGTTGTTGAGGCAGACCCCGCCATTGCAGGTCTGGAACATCGGGCACGCGCGCGCCATCGAGCACTCGGGCTCACACACGCTGGTCGCGGGGTTGCAGTACTGACCGGCCGCGCAGCGCAGCGAGCCGTCGCAGAGCGGCCGGCAGGTATCCACGGCGAGATCACACGTCAGGCCCGCGTCGCAGCCTCCACCGCATGGAGCGACGCAGGTGAAGGTGTTCACATCGCAGAAGCGGCCGCTCGAGCACGAGCCCGCGGTGCAGAGCGGAACGCAGAAGCCGTTGTCGCACCAGCTGCCGAGGCCACATTGCGGCGTCGTCGTGCACGCAAACAGGCCTCCGTCGCTACCGCCATCGATGCCCGCATCGACACCTGCATCCACGCCTGCATCGATGCCCGCGTCGACACCCGCATCTGCGCCAGCGTCGGTGCCCGCATCGATCGCTCCGCCATCCGGCGGTTGCAACGGAACGCCGGCATCGAAGCCCTGACCCTGCGTCAACACGATCGGCGCGAGCGCGCTCGCGGTGCCGGCGACCACCAGCACGTTGTGCACGACGGCTGACGTGTACTGCGCGCGAGAGACCTGCACCGAGTACAGCCCTGGATTCAGCGCGTCGATGACGAGCGTTCCCGCCGCAGTGACGGTGCCCGCGCGCGTGACGCCTCCACCGACTGCGGCCACTGTGGTGCCGGTCGCGTCAGCGAGCTCAGGGACGAACGCGACGGACCCCGTGATGGAACCCGGCCGCATGTCACCGTCCTGCTCGAGAATGACCTCGCGCAACGTGAGCTGCTCGCCGCCTTGTACCTGCAGCGCAGGGAGCACGATCGGCTTGTAGCCGCTGCGGAAGAAGCCCAGCTCGCTCGAACCCTCGGGCAGCTCGTTGAACGCGAAGCTTCCGTCGTCTGCCGAGTACGCGACGAACGGACCTTCGGGAACGAAGGCGACCGTGTCGCGGTGTCCGCTCGGCACCATCGAGAGCTCGGAACGCAGCACCTTCCCGCGAATGCTGGCGTTCTCCGCGACGAGCACGTCACCGACGGAGACCTGACGATTGGGCCCTGCGCCGATGTCGGCCAGCGAGATCAACTTCTGGCGAACGCGCGAGCCTTCGACGTAGCGGAAGAGGATCTTCCCCTTGGAGTGGTTGATGCCGGTGAGCGCGAAGCGGCCATCGTCGTTCGCGGTGACGGCGAGCGAGGAGCCGAGGAGCGCGACGGTTGCTCCCTTCGCGGGGACGCGATCGGCCTGACCCGGCACGGCGACCACCACGCGGCCGAAGACCGCGCCCGGAAGGACCTGCGGCGGGTCGGGGAGATTGAGATCCCGACAAGCCGGCAACACGAACGAGAAGAGAAGCGCCCCCAGCCAGAACAACCTCAGTTGTCCGCGCATGGAGGTGTTCTAGCCCGTGGTTCGAGGGCCGCTCCGCGAAATCGGGGTCGGCCTCGACCAATTACTCATGCGCGCACCAGAATTGGTAGGAGAGCGCTCGTTTCGCGCGATGCACACCGACGACTTCGACTTTCAGCTCCCGCCCGAATTGATCGCGCAGCGGCCCCTGGCTCAGCGTGATGCGAGTCGGCTGTTTCATCTGCGCCGCCCGAGCGGGAAGTTCACCCACCGCGCGTTTCGCGACTTGCCCCCGCTCCTGCGGAAGGGCGATCTGCTCGTCTTCAACGACTCGCGCGTGATTCCGGCGCGTCTGCTCGGAAAGAAGAAGGGGACCGGAGGGAAGGCCGAGCTGCTGCTCATTCGTCCCGCGCGAGACGTCGAGACCGAGAAGGCGCTGCGCACTGGGGCGACGCCGATGGGTAGCGAGCCGTGGCTGTGTCTCGGCCAGTCGTCGAAGGGCTTCAAGCCGGGCATGGAACTGGAGTTCGAGGCAGGGCTCACGGCGACCATCTCCGAATCGTTGGGGAACGGGGAATACAAGGTCACGTTCACCTCTCCGCTCGAGACGCTCGAGGCGGCCATCGCGCGCGCGGGGAAGTTGCCGCTGCCTCCCTACATCACGCGCGACACCGAGGCCGATGACGACGCGCGGTACCAGACGGTCTTCGCGCGGAAGATTGGCTCGGTGGCGGCTCCGACCGCGGGGCTTCATTTCACGGAGGAGATCTTCTCCGCTCTGAAGGAGCGCGGTGTCGAGACTCGCTTCGTCACGCTCGAGGTCGGGCCGGGGACGTTCATGCCGGTGCGCGAAGGGCCGATCGCCGAGCACAAGATGCATGAAGAGCGCGCGTTCGTTCCCGCGGAGACGATGGCTGCGATCGAGAAGGCCGAGCGGGTGATCGCGGTGGGCACGACGGTGGTGCGATCACTCGAGGGACTTCCGGCGAACACCGGCGAGCGGTTCTCGACGTCGATCTTCATCACCCCGGGCTTCAAGTTCCGCTTCGTCGATGCGCTGATCACCAACTTCCACCTGCCGAAGTCGACGCTGCTGATGTTGGTGAGCGCGTTCGCGGGCAGAGAGCAGACCCTCGCCGCGTATGCCGAAGCGATTCGTGAGAAGTACCGCTTCTTCAGCTACGGGGACTCCATGTTCATCGAGGACGATGCGCCGTGACGCTTCCTGCTCCTGAGAAACGCGGAGATCAGCGCGTCGCGCCGTCGCTCGTGAAGTTCGAGCTGCTCCACACCTGCGCGCAGACGGGTGCTCGTCGTGGTCGCGTGCTGACGCCGCACGGAGCCATCGAGACGCCGGTGTTCATGCCGGTGGGCACCGCGGGGTCGGTGAAGGCGATCGCTCCGGATGATCTCCACACGCTCGACGCGAAGATCATTCTCGGCAACACGTACCACCTGATGTTGCGCACCGGAGAGCAGCTCATCGGCGAGCTCGGTGGCCTGCACCGCTTCATCTCGTGGGACCGCGCGATGCTCACCGACTCGGGTGGCTTTCAGGTCTACAGCCTGAGCGAGAAGCGGAAGATCACCGAGGAAGGGGCGACGTTTCAGAGCCACCTCGACGGCAGCAAACACGTGCTGACGCCGGAGCGATCGATCGAGATCCAGGAAGTGCTCGGGCCCGACATCATGATGGCGTTCGACGAGTGCCCGCCCGCGATGAGCGAGCGCTCGTACATGGAACCGTCTCTCGAGCGCACCACGCGTTGGCTCCATCGCTGCGTGAAGGCGTGGAGCCGGTTGCGCACGTCGCTGTTCGGCATCGTGCAGGGCGGGCTGTACGAAGATCTCCGCAAGCGCCACGCGGAGGAGATCTGTGCGCTCGATCTTCCTGGCTATGCACTCGGTGGCTTCGCGGTCGGTGAAGCGCCGGAGCAGATGCACGACGGTGTTCGCTTCAGCGCGCCGCTCCTGCCGAAGGACAAGCCGCGGTACTTGATGGGCGTTGGCACTCCGCTCGATCTCGTGACGTGTGTTGGCGCGGGCATCGACATGTTCGATTGCGTGTTGCCGACTCGGAGCGCGCGCAACTCGTTGCTGTTCACCAGCGAAGGCAAGTTGGTGATCAAGAACGCGCGCTACGCGAGGGATGAGCGGCCACTGGATCCGAAGTGCAGTTGCTACACGTGCCGATCGTTCTCGCGCGCGTATCTGCGGCACCTGTTCGTTTCGCAGGAATTGGTCGCCATGCGGCTGAACACGCTGCACAACCTGCATTTCTTTTTGCAGCTGATGAAGGACGCGCGAGCGGCGATCGAGGCGGACAGGTACGGCGACTTCACGCGCGAATTCCTGGCGCGGCCGTCGAGCCCCGAGGCGTGAGCGAAACGGCCTTGGGGTCGAAGTGCTTGCGAGTTGTTCCGCCGTGCTCGAGTCGGGCTTGCCCCTCACTGAGAACAAGGACGCTCAGTTGAGCGTGAGAGAGGTGCCGGACTGCGTCCCGCGAAGCGGCTGGAGGGGCTCGCGCGCTGTTCGGCACAGCGAACGCACCTCGCAGTTCACTTCGACCTCACGGCCTTGTGCCGTGGACGATGACGTAGCCGCCCGACGTTCGCTCGTAGCCCGCGAAGTACACCTCGTTCGCCGACACCGTCACGGCGTGCTCGACCTCGAACACGGGCGGAGCAGGCGTGAACGGCGCAAACCGCACTCCGTTCCACCGCAGGATTCCAGGCGTCGTTGAGCTTCCGCTGTTCACGATGCCGCCGGCGAGCGCCTCGGTCTCCGACAACATCGCGACCGAGGTGAGCACCGTGCCGCTCGTGTCAGGCATCAACGAGGTCCACGCTGCGCTCGCGCGTGTCGCTGAACGGAAGCCCGAGCCACCGCCGACGAGAAAGCCGCTCGCCGCACGCGTCGCCACATCTCGCCACGAAGATCCCGGCTGGCCCATGAGATCGACCGTCTCGCTCCCGAGTCCTCCGCCTGCGAGCAACACCGCGACCGCGCTGTCGCCTGCGACGAAGACATCACCGTTCGCGCCGACCTGGCACTTCTCGACGTTGCCGACTCCGGCGTTTGCTGCGACCTCGGTGTACGTGAGCATCGTGCCGCGCTCGATCTTCCCGAGCTTGCCGGTCGAGCCCGCGTTGGTCGTCACGAACGCCGCCGCGTCACTCGCGCAAATCGCGCTCGGCTCTTCCGGGAACGTCAGCGTGTGGAGCGGGTTGAAGTCGTTGAAGTCCGTGCACGCCCCCGTGCAGAAGTGCGCGCTCGAGCCGCGGAAGACGATCACGTCTTGCCCGAACGCGCCGATCGGGCCGAGCAGGGTGCTGCCCGTCTGCGCGGGGACGTTCGGCAGGCGCGTGAGCTGATTGCTGCTCGCCGCTGCTCGGTAGATCTCTCCGTTGTTCAGCGTGACGAAGAGCTCTCCGTTGGGGCGCCGCGCGAGACCACGCACCGTGAACGTCGTCGCTGGATTGGTGGGCCCCGGAGAGAACGTCATGCGCACCCAGGAGAAGTTCGGTGCGCCGCCGCCTCCGCCGCTGGCTCCGCCTCCGCCCGTCGCAGCTCCACCGCCGGTGACGCCGCCTCCGCTTCCGCCGCCGCCGCCGGAGACTCCGCCTCCGCTTCCGCCGGTTGCTGTTCCGCCGCCGGACGCAGAGCCGCCGCCGGTTCCGCCGTCGCGTGAGATCGGAGTGAGTGGGCCGCACGCGGTGATCGTGATCAGACTGCACAGGATGATCGGACGCGTGTGCAATTGAGCGCTCCCTCACCCTGACCCTCTCCCCGAGGGAGAGGGGATC
>JAEUJS010000269.1 GCA_016792935.1 Archangium sp.
GGTGAAGCTCCACCACGATTGGGATCGCACGCGCTTCTTCATCGTGCCGGAAGTCGCGAAGGGCTACCGCCGCTGGTTCGCCTCACAGCTCGGGCAGGAAGGCGTGGTCTTGATCGTGGCCGAGTCCGACGGAGAGATCGCCGGCTACCTCTACGGCTCGATGGAAGATCGCGACTGGGCCGCGTTGCTCGACGTGCACGGAGCGATTCACGACATCCACGTCTCCTCGAAGCACCGACGCAAGGGCATCGCCAGACAACTGATGGCGGCCGCGGCAGATCGCTTCAAGCAGCTCGGCGCCGAACGCGTGGTGCTCTCCACCGCGACGCAGAACAGCGAAGGACAGTCGCTGTTCAAGTCCGTGGGGTACAGACCGACGATGGTGGAGATGACGCTCGATTTGCGCTGAGTTCCGCGCGCGATGCCGAGACGAGTCGATTTCCAGGTGGTGAACGTCTTCGCCGAGACGCGCTTCGGCGGCAACCAGCTCGCGGTGATCGAAGACGCGTCGAAGCTGACCGAGAGCGAGTTGATGGCGATCTGCCAACAGTTCAACCTCTCCGAGACGA
Source organism: Archangium sp. (assembly GCA_016792935.1). GTDB lineage: Bacteria > Myxococcota > Myxococcia > Myxococcales > Myxococcaceae > Archangium_A. Next base: position 570 of record JAEUJS010000269.1, read on the forward strand.
CCTTCATCTATCCAGCGCGCTCGGGCGGAGCAGCGAAGGTCCGCATCATGAGCCCCGACGGAGAGATGCAGTTCGCGGGGCATCCGACGCTTGGCACGGCGTGGGTGGTGCGTGGACTCAAGAAAGCTGGAGAGAGCTTTTCGCTCGAGCTCAACGTCGGGCCGATCTCCGTGCGCGCGGAAGGCGACGTGTGGGAACTGAAGGCCAACAAGGCGACGTCACGTGAGGCGCCGAGCAACGCGTCGCTGTCGCAGATGTTGAAGACCAATGAAGCGGCGTTGCTCCCTGGCGCCCGGTGGATGAACTCGGGCACCGAGCAGTTGCTGATTCCGATGCGCGACACGCAGGCGTTGGCGGCGGTGCGGCCCGACGTCGAAGGGCTGCGCGTGTACGGCTCGAACAAAGACGGCCGCGCGAACGTGTCGCTCTTCGTGGTGCACGGCTCGAGCGTGACGAGCCGCTACTTCTGGGTGAACCACAGCGAGGTGCGTGAGGATCCCGGCACCGGTTCGGCGTGCGCCAACCTCGGAGCGTGGATGCTCGAGCGCGGGCACAAGGGCGCGGCCACGTGGCGCGTCGAGCAGGGCCACGCCACCGGTCGCGTGACTCATCTGCGGCTGCGCATCGACGCCGAGCACAGCGTCTACGTCGCAGGCCGCGTCATCCCGGTGATGAAGGGCGTGCTCGAGCTCGACTGAGTCACTGAATCGGGACGAGCCCCGGTTCGAGCGGGAGATCGATCGTCTCGCCGACCGCCGGCATCGTGAGCGACTGGAACTTCTGATCCTTCCACTGCACCCACGTCCACTCGTCGCTGCTCAGGTTCTCGAAGTCGATGCGAAGCTTGCTGGGCAGCTCGTCATCGAGCGCGATCACCGTCACCGTCGCGCCGTTCAGCTTCGACGTGAAGCCGATCGGGAGCGGCAACGTCTCGCTCCGCAAGAGCTGCTCGAAGACGGTCTGCATCATGCGGCCGTTCACGACCTCGAGCTCGACGGTGTTCTCCGCGGTGCGCGCGAGGCGATGCGGGAAGGGCGCCATCGAGAACTGGAACCACCGCTTCGAGACCGGCTTCGCGTACCAGAGCCGCACCAGCGACGGGTACAGCGCCAGCGCCGGGTCGGGCACGTTGAAGATCACCACGCGCTTGCTCAACTGCGCGTCGGTCAGCGGAGTCTCGAGCGCGCTGGTGATCTGCCCGCGCGCCATGAACCCGCCCACGTAATACGAGCCCGCCCACATCACCGGCGCGATGACCACGTTGGCGAAGAAGAGCAGGCCCGCGGCGTAGCGCGCGCCGCCGGACTTCCAGGAGACGTGCGTGAGGATCAACGCGACGATCGCCGCTCCGCCGACCGACGGCAGGAGCAGCAGACGATTGAGCGGAAACGTCGCGGAGACCGGGACGAGCGAGAGCGCCATGCCGCCGACGAGCCACCTCGTCTTGCGGCGCGCGTCGTCGTCGAGCTGCGGCCACACCGCGGTCTTCATCAGCCAGAAACACAGCGCGACTGCGAGCACACCAAACGCGACGAGAGCCGGGCGCGACGCAACCGAGATGAGCCAGAGATCCGAACTCGAACCGAGCAGCTGCGCGCCGGCGAGCGCGAGCATTCTCCCCGGAGCCGCGAGCAGAAACGCACCTGGCTCGCCGATCGGGTCGATGTAGATGCCGCTGCCCTTCGCTCCGGCGTGCGCGGCTTTGTAGAGGACGATGTAGCCGAGCCCGAGCACCGCCAGCGGAGCGAGCGCCTTCGCGCGTTGCACCCACGAGTCGCGCGCCGCGAACGCTTCGTAGGCGAGCAGATACGAGACCGCTCCGAGCGCTGATTCTCCGCCTGCCAGACCGATCGCCACGAAGGGCAGGGCGAACCACCGCCCCGGCGCCCAACCGTCTTCACGCGAACGCACGTGCAGGAGCACGCCGATCAACACCGGCACCGCCGAGATGAGCGCGTTGCGATTGGCGATCCACATCATCGGCATCCAGTGCACGTCATCGAGGGCGAAGAGCAGCATCGCCACGCTGGTCGCGGTCGTCGCCGGAGCCCACAGCCCAGCGCGCTCCTGGCCCTTCGGCTCGAGCGCGCGCCGGTAGAGTTGGTTGACGACCACCACCAGCGCGAGGAACCAGAGAATCGAGTGCACGTGTTTGGGAACGTCGCTTCGCCCGAAGACGTGGTGCTCGGCCTTCGCGAGCCACGAGCTGAGCGGGCGAAAGAACTGAAAACGCACGTTCGGCCACGTCCACCACGGGTACGGCCCGTCGAGGATCAACTTGTTCGTCTCTTCCGGATTGCCGGTGGCGAACGAGAAGAGATCGTCGTCGAGGAGCGGGCTGAGCCGCTCGATCTTGATTCCGTGGAAGTAGTCGTCGACGAAGATGCCCGACCACAGCGAAGGCACCGAGACCACGACCGCGACGAGCAGGGCGATCAGCGGCGCGCGCGCGCGGAGCAGATTCACACCGGACAGCGTAGGCGCAGCGCTATACGGCAGCCATGCGGCTCTTTCTGATGTGTGTGTTGCTGCTCGTCCCTGCGTCCCTCAACCGAGCTGAAGCGTGCACCTGCCAGACGCCGGGGCCTCCGTGCGCGACGATGTTTCTCTCGACCGTCTTCGTCGGCACCGTGACCGCCGTGAGCCAACAGGCCAACGGCGCGACCGTCACCACGTTCACGGTGACCGACACGCTCAACAGCAAACGACCGCTCGGAAAGAGTGTCGACGTTCACCACTCCGCCATCGGGTCGATGTGCGGTACCAACTTCGAGAAGGGCAAGACGTACGTGGTCTACGCGGGCGGCGAGGAGCAGCTGTCGACCGGCGCCTGCTCGCGCACGCATCTCTTCCGCAACGGAGACGAAGACGTCGCCTTCGCCCATGCGAAGCGCACGCGCACTGAAGCGCTGGTCGAAGGCGTCACCGTGCTCACCGACGCCGGACCGCAGGCGAACGTCGAGGTGCGCGCGGTGGGAACGAAGGTCGCTTCGAAGAGCGACAAGCAGGGGAAGTTCAAGCTGATGCTCCCGCCAGGCGACTACGAGCTCGAGGTCGTCACCGCTGGTCTTCGCGCGTGGAGAGGTGAGCGGCCGAAGGTCTCACTGCCGGTCGCCGACGCGTGCGCGAACGTCACGGTCAATCTGTCGATCGACGGTCGCATCGAGGGCCGGCTCACCGACGCGAAGGGCCAGCCCATCGTCGGGCTCGAGGTCTTCGCGGAAGCAGAGCGCGAGAAAGATCGGCACTGGCGGCTCTCGGGCAAGACCGACTCCGACGGCAAATACGTGGTGCACGAGGTGCCGGCCGGCAGCTTCTACGTCGGCGTCTCGCTCCCGAGCTTCGGTGGAACGTCGCCGACCACGCCGTATGTGCCGACCTGGTTTCCCGGAGTCGCCGAGGTGAAGACCGCCAGGCTCGTGAAGTTGCAGAAGGCCGGCGTGGTGAGCGGCATCGACTTCGCGCTCCCCGACGCGCTCGTGGTCAGCAAGGTGCGTGGCAGCGTGAAACGCAAGGACGGCTCGGTGCCCGCGGGTGTGTACGTCACCGTGACTCCAGCGGGAGGACAGCGCAGCACGAGCGGACCCGTCGACGCGAAAGGCGAATTCACGTTCGACGAACTCAGCGGACTCGAGATCACCGTCAAAGCGTGCGTGTTCGATCCCAAACAGACCTGCGCCGAAGAGAAACGAAAACTGAGCGGTGACGTCACGGTGCCTCTGGTGATTCCGTGATCCACGCGTTGTTGCTCCTCGTGTTGAACGCCGCGCCGCCGCTGACCACGGTGAGCGAGCAGTCGGGCTTCACCAGGACGGGCCGCTTCGACGAAGTGGAGAAGTTGTGCGCGGAATTTCCGAAGCGCTACCCGGGCAAGGTGAAGTGCGAGCGCTTCGGCACCACGCCGCTGGGCCGCCCGATGCTCGCGCTCGTCACGCAAACCACAGACGCGAAGAAGAAGCCGGTGATCTTCACCCAGGCCGGCATCCACGCCGGAGAGATCGACGGCAAAGACGCCGGCTTCTGGGTGATGCGCGAGGTGCTCGACGGGAAGATCGCGCCGGGCGTCTTGAGCAAGCTCACGTGGGTCTTCGTGCCGGTGTTCAACGTCGATG
>JAEUJS010000284.1 GCA_016792935.1 Archangium sp.
AGACGTGCGCTGCGCATCTCGGCGTTTCGCGTCGGCATCGCGCTGCTCATCGCCTACGTCGGCTACGCGCTCGTTCCGGTGAAGGGCCCGCTCTTCACGCGCACCTTCAACGTCCCGCTCGACACGTACCTCGTCGGACCGATCAAGGAAGCGATGATGGACGCGACGCGCATCTCGTACGACTGCTTCCCGAGCATGCACACCTGCTGCACGTTGCTCCTCGGTGTGTGTGCGTTTCAGTTCGCGCGAAAGCTGTTCTGGATCATCTCGCCGATCGTCGTGCTGATGCCGCTGGCGTGTGTGTACCTGCGCTACCACTACGTCATCGACGTGATCGTCGGCGCGGCGCTGGTGTTCCCCATCGTGTGGCTCAGCAAGAAGCTCGAGAAGTGGATCACGCCGGACGACGATTCAGCCGCGGCACGTGTTTCGAGGTGAACGTGCCCTTCTTCGTCTTCTTCGTCGGCTTCCAACCCTTCTCGTTCGCGAACGTCTCGAAGTCGGTCTTCGACGCGAAGTCGAACTCGTCTCCGGTCTTCGCCTCCCAGGCAGCGCTGGCGAGGTAGAGGATCGACTCGAACTCCTTGTCGTGCGGCATCTTCTTCGGGTTCTTGAGACACGCTCCATAGAAGCGCGCGCCGTTCGCGACGACGCAGCAGCGTGTGTAGAGAAAGCCGTCAGCGGACAGGTACTGGTCACCATCGTCCGGATCGAACTCGTCGTGACGCGCGTGTTCTCTGGTGTCGAGCGCGTGGAGCTTCTGCGCGAGCTGCTCCTGGAACGACTTGATCTGCGCCTCGGTCTTCGACGCCAACAGCTTCACCGCCGGAGCCATCACCTCGTCGTCATCACCCGTCTTCTTCCAGTTGAACTTCGCGATGACGGCCCAGAAATCACGCTCGGAGAGAGCCTGCTTTGCCATGGGCTGGCCTTATACTCGGGGCCATGGCGCGCGAGGTCAGTGCGAGCGCAGCAACACTCCCCGCAACGTGGGGACCCTGGCTCTTCGGACCAGGGCGCGATCTCGCGATCCTGCTCGTGCCGATCTTCGTACTGCTCTCGTTCGTCGCGTTCTCGCAGACGAGCGCGTCGTTCGCCGAAGACAGCAACCGCTACGCGATGTGGCTCGCCACCAACGTGCTCGGCAACGGCACGCACGTGGTGCTCACCTTTCTGCTCTTCGCGCTGCGGCCCGAGACGATGCGTTCGACTCCGACGCTGCGCGCGCAGGTGTACCTCGGCATCTTCGTCACGCTCGCGGTCAGTTCCGGCTTCTTTGCGCTGCACCGCTGGGAACCGCAGGCCGCGATCTACGCGCGCGCGGTCGTCTTCGCGTTGTTCGGCACGCACCACACGCTCTCGCAGAACCGCGGCTATTGGAGCCTCTACGTCGCGCGCGAACGCAGTGCGGGCCTGAAGCCTTCGGATCGCGAAGGGCAGCTCCAGCGCATGATGGTGCCGCTGACGCTCGGGCTGTTGCTGACGCGGTATTTCTTCGTCGCCGCGTCGAACGAAAACGACATGCCGTTCGTCGATCTCGGCACCCCAGCGTTGTTGCCGTTCAAGTTCATCGGCGTGCTGCTGCTGGTGTGGCTCGCGTTCTGGGCGGTGGTGTTCCGCGCCGTGCTCCCGAATGGAACGCAGCGTCCGAAGCTGCTCTATCTCCTCGCCGTCGCGCTGGCGGGGAGCGTGTCGCTGCTCGCTCCGACCTGGGGACTCGTTCTCTTCTTCGGAATGCACGGGCTCGAGTACTACTTCCTGAGCGAGCGCATGCTCACGCAACTGCCCGACGACAAGAAGCAGGTCGCGCAGCGGTGGATCTGGCCGCTGATGGTGCTCTCGATGGCGCCGCTGATCGCGATGGGCGTAGTGACCTTGATGCGCGACGAGACCTCGAGCGAGGCGCTGCAGTCGTTCACCAAGAGCGGCTTCTGGCAGCTCGCCGTCACGCTCTCGACAGCGTGCGTGCTCGCGCACTACTGGGCTGACGCGCTCATCTACCGATTCCGCCTTCCCGACGTCCGCAAGATCATGCTCGCTCGGATCCGTCTCTGATGCGGCGACTCGCGGTGTTGATGTTCACACTCTCGGGAGCGGCCGGGCTGGTGTTCGAGGTCGCGCTCCAGCGTTCGCTCACGCGCGCGTTCGGAGTCAGCGCGTTCGCCACGTCCACTGTGCTCGCGGCGTGGATGACGGGGCTCGCGCTCGGAGCCGTCGCGTTCGGTCGTCTGGCAGATCGCGTGAAGTCTCCACTGAAGATGTACGCGTGGCTCGAGTTCGGAATCGGAGGAGCCGCGGCGCTCACTCCGTCGATCATTCCGATGATCATCACGGGCTTCGCTTCGCTGGCACAGGGCGCTGCTCCCAATGCGCCCGGACTGTTGCTCGGGCGTCTCGTGTTGGCCTTCGCGCTCACGTTGATCCCGACGTTGTTGATGGGCGGAACGCTGCCGACCGTCGCGCGCGCGCTCGCAGGAGACGAAGCAACGCTCGCCAAGCTCTACACCGCCAACCTCGTAGGAGCCGTTCTTGGCGCGCTCCTCGGCTCGTACGTCTCGCTTCCCGATCTCGGCCTCTCGCGAACGATGTGGTTCGGAGCGCTCCTGAACGTCGCCGCCGGTCTCATCGCGCTCCTGATCGCGAAAGACATCCCCCTCTCCCTCGGGGAGAGGGTTGGGGGTGAGGGAGCAACCACCGCGCCCAAGCGCCTCCTCTTTCTCTCCGCCTGGTCAGGCTTCGCAACCTTCGCGGCCGAGGTCACCTGGTTCCAATTGCTCGCAGTCGTCGTCGGCACCTCGGTCTACGCATTCGGTCTGATGCTCGCGACGTTCCTCGTCGGCCTCTCGCTCGGCAGCGCGTGGGTCTCACGCGCGAAGGAAGTCGAGGACGATCACGTCGGACGAGTCACGCTCGCCACCGCAGTCGCGTTGCTGGTGACGCTCCCGCTCTGGGAAAAAGTCCCCGCGATCTTCATCGCCGCCGGCCCGCACGTGACGTCCTTCGCAGGCCGCGAGTTGGTGCGAGCGGTCGCGTGTCTCGCGTTGTTGCTCTTGCCCTCAGCCGCCCTCGGAGCGCTCTTCCCGATGGTGTTGCGCCTCGCGTGGAGAGCCGCCGCGAAGAGCACGACGCTGGGTGGCATCTCCGCCGCCAACACGCTGGGAGCCGTCGTCGGTTCGCTCGCGACCGCGTTCTTCCTGCTGCCCTCGCTCGGCACGCGCAACGTGCTGGTGATCGTGATCGCGGTCAGCACTGCGCTCGCGATGTGGCTGCTGAAAGGCCGCTTCCGCTGGGCGCCGGGGCTGGTGCTCGTCTTCCTCGCGATGCTCTCGCCGTGGAATCTCGGAAAGCTCGGCACCGGCGCGAACGTCTACTTCCGCACCTCTCCGTACGAAGACGCGCAGCTGGTGTGGGCGCACGAGGCGGTCGAGTCGGGCCTGACGTCGGTGATCCGCAACGCGAGCGGCCTCACGATGCTCACGAACGGAAAGTTCCAGGGCAACGACAGCGGAGAGGTCGACGCACAGCGCGCGTTCACGCAGTTGCCGATGCTGATCCAACGCGACTGGGATCGCGCGCTGCTGATCGGAATCGGCACCGGCTGCAGTCTCGGTGTGCTGGCCGCGCAACCGTTCAAGGAAGTCGAAGCCGCCGAGCTCGCGGAAGACGTGCTCACCAGCGCACGCGATTACTTTGGTCACGTGAACGATCAGGTGCTCGCGCCGAGCTCACGCGTGAAGGTGCACCGCGGAGATGGCCGCAACGTGCTGCTCCTCACCACGACGAAATACGACCTGATCACCATCGAGCTCTCGAGCATCTGGTTCGCCGGAGCGAGCGATCTCTACAACCGCGAGTTCTATGGTTTGGCGCGCGAGCACCTCACCGAGCGCGGCGTGTTGCAGCAATGGGTGCAGCTGCATCACCTGACGCGGCGCGATCTCGCGGTGATCCTGCAGTCGATTCGCGCCGAGCTTCCGCACGTGGCGCTCTTCTACAGCGGTGGTCAGGGCATCGTGCTCGCGTCGCGGCAGCCGATCGAGATCGACTACGCGGGGCTGCTCGCGCTCTCGACGAAGCTGCGCGGCACGGCGGCGACCGCGGGAATTCCGGGAGGAGATCTCTTGACGCTGCAGGGAAAGCTCGCGCTCGACGAGGCCGGAGTCGCGGCGCTGATCGAAGAGGAAGCGAAGCTCCGCGGAGTCACCGTCGAGAAGATGGCGTCCACCGACGACTCGCTCTACCTCGAGTACTCGACGCCGCGCGCGAACGCGAATGATGAGTTGAAGGCGCAGACGCTGATCGATTCGCTGTCGGAGCTACCGACGCAGCGGCTGCCTGTCGTGAACGCACCGTCTGACGATCAGCAGTTGCACGCCACGTTCGCCTACTTCGTTGGCCGCAATGACGCTGATGAGGCGAAGGCGTTGTCCGAGAAGCTGGGGAGCTTCGACGCCGCGGCGCCGCTCCTCGCGTGGTTGGCGACGATCACGCAAGGAAGCGCTCCCTCACCCTGACGTCCGAGAAGTTGCTCATCACCGAAGCTGCTGCTCCGCTCGGAGGTTGGCGCATGAGCAAAGGCTTCGACATCAAGCGGTGGCTCCTTCCCGGGCCCGCAGCCCTCGCCGCGCTGCTGATCATCGCCCCGGCAGCGACCGCGCCTCTCGAAGCGAACGACCTCTTCTTCCACCTCGCGTCCGGCCGCTGGCTCCTCGAGCACGGCAGCTTCCCGACGACCGACCCTTTCAGTCCAACCGCGACAGCGCAGGCACCGCACGAATGGGCCTGGGGCGTCCTCTGCGAACTCTCCGTCCGCACGCTCGGCGGAGCGGGCCCCAAGCTCCTCGTCTCCGCCCTCGTCGCCGCGCTCTTCTTCGCACTCTTCCGCGCCCTCGATCCCCGCGACGAAAAGAAGGCGCTGGTGAAGCTCACGCTCTTCGGCTGCGCGCTCTCGACGCTCTCGTTCACCTGGTACCAGGAACGGCCGTACCACCTGGGTCACTTGATGTTCGTGCTGTGGCTCCTCGCATTGCGAGCCTGGGAAGAAGATCGAACGCTCAAGCGCGCGGCCCTCGTGGTCGGTTTGTCCCTGGCCTGGGCCAATCTGCACGGCAGCTGGCCGCTCGGCCCCGCGTTCCTCGTCGCGTCACTCATCGGCCACCAGATCGAAGGCACCAACCTCGATCGTCGCGGCGCCGGCCTGCTGCTCGCATGCATCGGCGTGGCTGCGATTCATCCTGGCGGCGTCAGCAACCTGCTCTATCCGCTCCAGCATCAGCTCCTCGGCTCGACCCAGACCATCGAGGAGTGGCGGTCTTTGGATTTCTCGTTCGGCTTCACCTGGGTGCTCGTCGTGCTCGCCGCCGGAGCCGTCGCCTCGTTCGTGAAGAAGGACGCGCGCGCGTGGCACGTGTTGCTCCCTGCCCTGTTGCTCGTCGCGGCGGCGTTCTGGTCCCGGCGTCACGCTCCGTTCGCGGGCATCGCGTTGGCGGTTGCGTGTGCACGGCTCTTCGAAGGTCCGCAGCCGCGCGTCGATGCGATCTTGAATCGCTGGCTCGGCGCCGCGAACGGCTTCGTGTGGCCGGCGGTGCTCTGGATCGCGCTCGCCGTCGGAGCGGCACGAACGCCCCGTACGGTTCGCGAGTCCATTCATGATGGCTGGTATCCCATCGCCGGCCTCGACGCGTTGACGTCACGCCCTCCCGGTCGCGTGCTCGCCAAGTTCGAGTGGGGCAGCGTCGTCAGCGCGCTCGGTGCGGGCCGCTACCAGACCTTCATCGACAGCCGGAACGATCCGTACGCCGCGAACGTGCACGAGGCGTACGCGATGATGCGAACGCTCAAGCCGGGCTGGAAGGACAAGCTCGCCGAGTTCAAGCCCGACTACGTGTTGTGGGGCGGCGTCGGTCGCGACTTCTCGTGGCCGCTGGTGTGGGCGCTCGAGGCCGAGGGCTGGCAGCGCGTCGCCGAAGACGACGTGGGTGTGCTGCTCGTTCGTCCGCCGCCCTCGCCTCCGCCCGCAGAATGAGTTGCGAAGTCGTGTGAGCGGGAGAGCGTCAGGGTGGGGGAGAAACGCTCTTGCGTGCGAGACGATCGATCACGCTCCACTCGACGCCGGGATTCACGGTGAGCACACGGTTCTCGATCAACTCGGGGCCGCCGCTCGGGAACACCAGCGAATCCGGCCCATCGCCTTCCCATTTGCCGCCGATCAGCTCGCCCTGCGCGTCGAGCACCAGCGTCGCCTTCCACGCGAACGGCACTCCGCGAAGACCGACGGCCTCGTAGCGACCAGGGCCGGCGGCAACATCGCCCACGCGATCCGGCAACGTCGTCGCGCTCAGCTGAAACCGCAGCTCGACGTCGACCGTCTTCACACCACGGCCCTCGAAGAGCGACGCCGGCCGCGGCTCGCCCAGCAACGCGACCTCCGCCGACGCAACCGCGTAGTACTGCGCCTGCTCCGTCGCGTGCACGTCGAGCTGAAACGACTGCCGCGCACGCCCCACGGAGTTCAGCGTCGCCAACGTCAACAACACCGGGCTCATCGCGCACACCCGCGGCGCATCGAAGGCCGTCACCTCACACGAGCCACCCAGTTCCACGTCGCTCGCCGGGAAGTAGTACGCGAGCCCCAGCAACGCCTTGATGTCGAGCGGGTGAAAACGAACGTGTTGCCCGTTCGGAGAGATCTCCTCGACCTCGAGCACGGGCTCGGGCCGCTCCATCGCCGCCGCCGAGATCCCGTTACACAGCCCGTTCCAGAACCGAGGCCGCGGACGAGCGTTGTGGGCCGTCGATAACGACTCCCGAGTGGCCTTGAACGACAAGTCACCGATCAACAGATCGTATTTCTCGATCGGAGAAAGCCGCGCGATCTCATTCGCGCTCATCGCCTTCGCCTCGTCTTCCGTCGGAGGCCGCGTGCCGAAGATCGTCCGGCCAATCAACGTGAGCCGCGAGTCCTTCCACCGCCCCGCCTCACGCCCGTACCAGGAAGGAAAGAACCCCGACGACCACGGGACGCTCTCCGCATCGAGGCGACGATCGAACAGCCCCACCGCTCGCAGATCGTCGAACCGCGTGAGCCACTGATCGCCCGGCACGCCCGCCATCGGAGTCGGCGGCACATCGCTCGCCACTTCGAACACGCGCACGCGCCGCGGAGCGAAGGAGTCAGGCCACACCGAAGTGAGCAGAACGACGCTCCCAAGCCACGCCGCGCTCGCGATGCCGACACCGCGCCACGAGGTCGATCGCCAGATCGCCATCAGCAACATGAACGGCACGACGATCAGCAGCAACTCGTTGAGCAGCACCAACACACCGTGAACGCCGAGCAGCTCGTTCAGACCGAGCGGCAACGCCGGCACAGGACGAACGAAGAAATGAAACCGCTCGTGCCACGGAGCGAACAACGCGACTCCCTGCTCGAACTCGCTGAGCAGATCCACGAGGGGGTGTGAGAGCGCCGCGAACAACAGCCACGCGCGCTGCGGGCGGGCGAAGACTCCGGCGATCCCCGTGAGCACCAGCGCGAACAGCAGCGAATGCGTCGCACCGCGATGGCCCCACAGCGCGTCGGGGCGGATGTCGAAGGCGACTCCGATCAGATCGAGATCAGCGACACACGCGACGGCCGCGATCCCAAGCCGCTGACGCAGGGACAACCCGGCTCCACGCGTCGCGAGCAGCGGCAGCGCAGCGTGCGTGAAGATCGTCGCCATGCCTCACACAGCTGCGGGCTTCGGCTTGCGCGGCCACGTCGCGTACAGGAAGAACGGCGCGAACATGAACGCCTCGACGGCCATCACCAACAGACCCGTCTTCGAGAGAAACGCGAGCCCGATCGGAGCGACCGGAATCGGCGTGATCGGAAAGAAGTAGCGCTCGTTGCTCGGGAAGAAGAGCGCACACCCGAGGCCTCCGTTGGTGAGCATGTCGAGCAGCGGGTGCTGCAGCTGCACGAGGAAGATCAGCACCGCGAGCGGCAACGGCTTCAACCTGAGCGGCTTCGCGAAGGCCAGGGCGAGCACCGCGCAGATCAACGCGAACACGATGGAGTGCGTGAACCCGCGATGCCCGAGCGGATCTTCGTATTCCACGCCGATGAAGAACCCGATCACGTCGAGGTCCGGAACCATCGACAGCGCCGCGAGCAAGAGCATCGCCCTGCCCGGCCGCACACTCGGCTCCACGCGCCCTGAATAGAAACGCGCCGCCGCCATGCCCAACGCCATGTGTCCAATGCTCGCCATGTCAGGAAACCCTCATCGTCATCCGCCGAATCAGCGCGAGCGCGAGAAGCAGCGCGATCGCAGGCTCTGAGCCACAGCTGCAACCCACTCCGTACCCAGAGCGCGCGCCGACGCCCGCATCGCCGTCCGATCCTCCGGCATCCAGCGCGCTGCCCGCATCGGGCGTCTCGACGGTGAGGCACTGCGTGACGCGCCGGTAGTCCGTGCCTTCGACCTGCAGGCACTTGTTGCCAGGAACTCGAGGCAGGAGGCCCATCTCAACGGTGGTCTCTCCAGCGTCGAGCCTGAACTGCGAGCCGGCGGTCGTGCACGCCGAGTCGGTGAAGAGCTCTCCGACTCCGTTGAAGAACATGGTGCCGCGGGTCGTGCCGAGCGCCGGTCGAAGCCCGCCCAGCACGTCGAACATCTCGACCTTCAGCGGAGCGCACTGCCCCACCGTGACGACTGGCGGCACCGAGATGCGCCACACCGACGGAGGCGCCTGCACCGTCACGGCGAAGGCGTCGAAGTCGAGCTCGCCCGCGAAGTCGTCGGCGGCCCACGGCTCTCCGAGGATGGCTTGCGTGAAGGTACGGCCCGACCAATCGACGCCCGACGTCGCGACGACCGTGCCGTCGACCACCAGCGCGCAGATTCCCGCGTCGGTGCCCACACCTTGCGCGGCCAGTTCCGCCAGATGCCACCCGCCATCGAGCACGAAGCGCCCCATCGGCAACACCTGACCGCCGGCACCGGTGAAGCACTGGAGCTGGAGATCGTTCTGCATCGGCCAGAACTTCACCTCGGCGGCGGTGGCGATCGGGCTGTCGATCTGAATCCCCGAGATCGTCAGGTTCGCAACCGAGCCTGGCGTCGTGACGCTCGCTTCGCGGAACCAATGACGCAGCCAGCGGGTGCCGCGGTCGGCAGCCAGCACGAGCGCGAGATAGGCCTGCGTGCGCTGCGTCATCCCGGTCATGCCGCCGTCGTCGACCACGCGAAGAAACGAATCGTTCGGATCGCCGCGGCCTCCGTCGACCACGCGCAGCTCGACGACGCCGGGTCGATGAGCGTCGTAGCTCCACCCGCCGCCGTCGACGAGCGGACCGTTGAAGTCGTCGTACGCGATCAGCTGCGCGGAAGCGGTCGAAGCGAAGGCCACGACGATCAGCACCAGAGCGCGCAAGGGCCTCGAGCGTAGCACTCCAGTTCCTGTGGTCTGCGGACTCACTCCAGCTCGCACGGGCCCGGATCGGGCGGCGTCAGCGGCACGCGCAGCACCTTCGACGCGCGCTCGAACGCCTCGCGGTGTTTCCCCGAGGAGAGCGCGCGAATCGCTGCCATGCGTTCTGGCGCCATCAACGGCGTTCCGCGTGTCACCAGCTCGATGTCCTTCCACGCTGCGCTGATGCCGGGGTCCTCGATCACGTTCTTCCCGCCGAGCCGCGTCTCGACGTAGCCCACGGGAATCGGTCGCACGTAGTGGCCGGGCCGAATCTTCACCGCGCGAAATGGAATGCGCGCCAGCAAGGGGTCAGCGAGCGCATAGATGTCGATCACCACTTTGTCGTCGGCGAAGTAACCGAAGAAGCCGGCTTCTCCTGCGAGCGAGCCTGGCCTGCTGCTGCGCGCCAGCTCCTTCCCCATGCATGAGCCGCTGAACTGAGGAGCGCCACGCAGCACCGGCAGCAGCCCCGTGCGCGGGTAGTAGTACGCGCGCTCGTCGATCACTCCGGTGAGCTCGAGGCCCTCGCGGTAGTCCGCGCCGTACGACCAGCCGCCGTGAATGGGGTTCCACGGCCACAGCGCGAGGTACGCCGACGCGAAGATGAAGACCAACTTCTCGGCGCGTTCCTCGAACTCCGAGCGAGCCACGATGCACGCCGCGGCGATCAGCGGACCGACGAGGAATCGGCCGCTCATGAAGTCGCCGCCGATCGCCACCACGTACGCGACGTAGAGCACCGCGCCGATCGCCAGCCCACGTGAGAACCGATCTCCGATGCGCACCGCGACGCCGATGCCCGCGACGATCGCCACCAGCGTGATCGGGTCTCCGGTGAGTGAGTCCCACAGGTACGACGCGCCGCTCTTGAGCAGCAGTTCACGCTCGACCGCGAGGTTGAGCTTG
>JAEUJS010000292.1 GCA_016792935.1 Archangium sp.
GCCGTTCACCCGCACGCCCTGCCGCAGGTAGAGTCCCTCGGGCCACGCCTCGCCGTCATCGGGCCGAACCAGCAGCCGGAAGCGCCCGGTGCCGTCATCGGTGGCGTCGATGAGCGCGACGCGGCCGCCGAACGTGCCCACCGCCACCGACGGCCACCCGGTGAACTGCACCGCCGGCCACCCCTCGAACTGCAGCCGCACCGGCCGCCCCTCCGACACCAGCGGCATGTCGTTACCCGCAACCCACAGCTCGACCGCGCGTGCGCTGGTCTCCGGCACCAACACCAGCAGCGGGTCGCCGGCCTTGACGAACGCGTTGCCCTGCCCGGACAGCAGCCGCAGCACGGTGCCCTCGATCGGCGCCTGGATCTGCATCGTGCTCTGGCGCGCCAGCCGCACGTCGAGGCGCGCCAACTCGGCGGCGGCGCCTGCCTCTTCCGCGAGCGCCATCGCCTCGGCGGCGCGCGCGTCGTCGATGGCCGCGGTGAGGTCGTGTTCGACGCGCGCGCGGTCTCCGGCGAGCGCCTGCTCTTCACCTTGCGCGGCGAGGAGCGTGGCCAGGGCCCGCTCCACCTCGGTGGTGGTGCGCACCAGCTCCAGCTCGGCGAGCTCGACGTTGCGGGTGCTGGTCAGGCCCTGTTCCAGCAGGGAGCGCTGCCGCTCGACGTTGAGCCGCGCCGTCTGCGCCGCGGCGCGAGCGGCGTCGACCGCCTGGTTCGCCGCGCGCGTGCGCTCCTTCGACATCGCCACGCGCGACTCCGCCGCGCGAATGCCCGCGGTGCGCGACGACTCGAGTGAACGCTGGCGCGCCTGAATCGAAGCGCCGCGCGAGGCGGCCGCGTCTTTGCGCGCGCGCAGGGCGGTGCGCTCTTCCTCGAGCCGCCGCAAGATGTCGGGGTCGTTGTCGGTCAGCTCGAGCAGCAGCTCGCCCTTCGCCACCCGCGAGCCTTCGCGCACGTACCAGCGGGTGACGCGGCCCTCGATGGGCGCGTCGATTTCCTGCTGACGCTCGAGCGGAGCGAAGGCCACCACGCGCCCCGTGCCGTCGATGCTCTGCTGCCAGGGCGCCACCACCAGCGCCAGGGCCACCACCGCCACCAGCGCGCCCAGCAGCCGCGCCAGCACGCGAAACGCCCGCGGCGTGCGCACCAGGAGCGCCGCCGCGCGTTGCCCACTGCTCACCAGCTCGGTGGCCTTCACGCCGCCTCCTCGGACACGGCCTCGAGCACCCGGGAACACGCGCGCGCGATGGGCGATGAGCGGTCGCGCACCAGGGCCACCAGGGTCCACGGCGCCTGCTCGCGCGTCAGCGCTTCCAACACCTCGCGCTGCGCTCGCGCGGGCAACACCTCGAGCGCCACGTCGAGTACCACCAGCCTCGGGTTCGCAACGATGGCGCGCGCCACCAGCAGCCGCAGCACCTGGCTTCGATCGAGGACGGCGTGATGCACGGTGAGCACGGTGTCGATTCCATTCGGGAGCGCGAGCAGCTCGTCGAGCACGCCCACGCGCTTGAGGGCCGCGCGCACCTCGGCGGCGGTCACGCGATCGCGCCCCGCCACCACGTTCTCCACGATGGTGCCGTCGAACAGGCCATTTCCGGTGACCAGCGAGATCTCCTCGCGCAGCTCCGAGGAACGCGCGCGGCGGGTGTCGACGCCGTTGTGGGTGATGTGCCCGCTGGGCGGCACCGCGTCGCCCGCCAGCCACGCCCCGAGCGCCGAGCCCGGACCGTCGACGATGCACACGCGCTCTCCAGCCTTGAGCTCGAAGTCGGAATGAGGGTGGGGCAGCCCGCGCGCCTCGAGCCGCAGCGGGCCCTGACCGGGCGGGCGCTCCCCCGCCGCCTGCGCTTCGAGGGGCAGGTCGAGCACGTGGCCGAGCTTCTCGACCGCGGTCAAGAGGTCGTAGGTGGCGTCGAGCAGCTTGCTCGCCTTGGCGACCGACGCGGTGACGCTGGCGACGATGAGCTCCGCGGCGACGAGCTGCCCGAGGGTCAACTCTCGCGAGACCACCAGCCAGCCGCCGAGCCCGAGGAGCGCGGCCGCGGCCATCACCTGCAGCCCGAGCGTGCCGACCATCTGCCCGAACACGACGCCGAAATGGGCCCTGCGCGCCGCGAGGTAGCGGCGGGTGAGCGCGTCGGTGCGCTCCAGCGCCAGCGCGGCCCCCGACTCACTGCGAAACGGCCCGGCCGGTTGCGCGAGCTGCTGCAGCCACGCGGCGACCTCGTACTTCGCGGCGCTCTCGTCGAGGCTGGTTTCGAGCCCACGACGCGCCGGGAGCAGCACCACCGCGCCCACCAACACCACCAACACCAGCGCGAAGGCCAGCAGGGCGGGGTGGTAGAAGGCCAGCACCAGCAGCCCGATGGCCACCTGCAGCACGGTGGAGATGCCGTCGGTCAGCAACACGTGCCCGGCCTTCTGCAACGTCACCACCTCGAAGAAGCGGTTGACGGTCTCGGCGCTCAGCTCGTCGGTGGCACGCACGCGGGGCAACCGCCACGCGAGGTCGAGCGCGCTGCGCGCGAAGAGCCGCTGCTGCATCGTCTCGACGACCCGCGCCTGGAGCGCGCGCAGGATCTGCTGAAACCCCAGCGCCACCAGCAACAACACCGAGAGCACCACGATGGGCTGGAGCAACGTGCCGAAGGCGACGGTGCTCACCAGCGACTGCACGGCGATCGGCGTCGCCAGCGTGAAGAGGCCGACTGCGGCGGCGTAGATGGCCACGACCCACAGGTCGTCACGCTCGAGGTGGGCGAGCGCGCGCAGCCGCTTCCACGGCGTCGCCGCTTCGTGTGAGTCCGACGGGCCGAGCGCCGAGAGCGCAGCGGCCGGAGCGGCGGTGAGCCACGTGCTCCCCGGGAGCACCAGCCTCCGCGCCTCGTCGAAGTTCAGCCACTGCGCGGTGCCATCGGCGCGCTCGACGTGCAGCTGACGGCCGCGGCGCTCCGAGAAGAGCAGCTCGGCCGACGCGTCGACCAGCGGGAGCTCGACGGTGTGCAGCGCCGCTCCGACGTCGCCGGCCGCCGCGGGAATCAGGCCGGCCTCGCGCAGTGCGCGCTCGAGCACCGCCGTCAACTCGGCCGCGGAGAGACGGGCGCGCCCTTCGAGCGCGGCTCGCACCGAGCGTCGCAGCTCGACGGGGTCGACGTTCGAGGCCACCAGCGCCGCGAGCCGTTCGCTGGCCCACACCACGCGTGCGGTGACTTCGTCGGGGCTCAGGTCTCGCGCTTCGGCTCGATCCACGGCGTCCTCACGAGTACCTGGCGAAACAAGGCGGCGAACGTCGTCCAGTCGTGCGCGCCCGGAGCGCTGATTGACGACACCGACGGCGATGACGCGAGCAGCCGGTGCTTCCACGCGAAGGCGTCGTCGTGGCCGTACGCGAGCACCACGCGCGGGCCCGCCGCGGGATCGCGCGCGTGCTCAGCCAGCCACGCCCACAGCGGAGCGACCTCGACGAAGTGCCGTTCGGGCCGGCTGAGCGTCGTGGGCCGCGGGTGGTAGTGCGACAGCCCGCCCGCGGCTTCGATCTCTCTGGCCACCGGAGCGACCGCCCGCGGCACGCCGAGGAAGGGCGAGATCAACACCACGCCGTCGATCAACTGCGGGTGCTCGCGCGCGGTGAGCATCGCGCCGTACCCGCCGAGCGAGACGCCCACCAGCCAGATCGCTCGGTACTGGGCACGGCGGGGCTCGAGCAACGCCGCGAGCCGGTTCGTGATGGCGCCCGCGCGGTAGTGGCCGAAGTGCGAGTCGGCCACCAGCACGTCGCAGTGCGCCGCGTCGTTCGACAACGCGTCGAGGAAGCCGTGCGCGGCGAAGCGCTCGGGCGAGTCTCCGACGCCGGGGAGCAACACCACCAGACACGCGCCTTCACCGCTGACGACGTGCGCCGTCGTGAGCGGGGCGTGCGCAGGCTTGAGATAGGCACAGCCCGACGCCGCGAGCAGCAACAGAGCGACGCGCATCGTCAGTGCACCTCGAGCATCGTGCACACGCGCTGCAGCCAGAACAGCTCGCGCGTGTCCCAGACCGGAGAGCCGTCGACCGCCGCGACGGCCTGCGCCCACTCCACCATGCGCTTGCGCTGCGCCGCGCCGGTTTCCCCACTCGACCAGTCGCGCAGCGCCTCGAGCGCCAGCTGTCGTTCTGCCGGGGTGAGCCGCCGCTCGACGAGCCGATGCATGCGCTTCAAGGCCCGATCGAGCGTGAACAGCCGCGCTCCGACCTGACGGTTGAGCGACTCGACCAGCGCCTCACAATACGCCTCGAGGATGGCCAGCTCGTTGGGCCCCACCACGCCATCGGCCCACGCCATTTCGACCGCGGGAATCAGCTCCGCCAGGTAGAGCTCGGGTCCGCGGAAGCCCAGCCGATTCAGTTTCTCGACAGCGCGCTCTCGGTTCATGCCCCAGAGATAAGGTCGGCAAATTCATCGGCATTAACGAAGTTTTCGAACGATTCTTTCGCTATGAACGAAGTGTGGATTCACTGAACCTCAATCATCTCAAGTGTTTCTGGCTGGTCGCGAGGCGTGAGGGGCTGGCGCGCGCAGCGAGGGAGCTGCACGTCACGCCGTCGACCGTGTGGGCGCAGGTGAAGGCGGTGGAAAGTGAGCTGGGCGCGCGGCTGCTCGAGAAGCGCGGTCGTCGCCTGGTGCTGACCAGCGAAGGGGAACGGGTGGCCCGGGTGGCGGACGAGATCTTCGCGCTCAGTCAGGAAGTCATTGCCCTGACGCGCGGCCAGCAGGTGCGCTCGAGCCCCAGTCGCGTCGGCGTGGTGACCTCGGTGCCGCGCTTCGTGTCGGGTCAGCTGCTGCGGCCGCTGTTGGCGCGCGGGCGGCGGCTCTCGCTGGTGCACGGCGCGGCGACCGAGATGCTCGGGCAGCTCGCGTCGGGCGGCGTCGACGCGGTGCTCAGCGACGAGCCGAACACGGGTGAGGTCAAGGCGACGTCGACGTTGATCGCGTCGTCGGAGTTGAGCGTCTTCTGCACGCCGGGCCTCGCGGCGCGGCTCGCGGGGGCGTTCCCGCGTTCGCTCGATGGCGCGCCGTTCATGCTCCCCATGCCCGGGACCACCAAGCGCAGCGTGGTCGATCTCGCGCTCGCGCGGCTCGGTGTGCGCCCCGACGTGGTGTGCGAGGTCGACGACAGCGCGCTGATGAAGGCGCTCGCCACCGAAGGGCACGGCGTGATCGCCGCGCCGCGTCTGCTCCACGACGAGCTGCAGGGGTTCTTCGGGTTGATCGAGCTCGGCTCGCTCTCGACGACGGTGAGCTACCACCTCATCGCGCTCGCCAGCCGCTCGCGGGTCGTGTTGAGCGATCTCGTCTCGCCGCGCGCCCTCGAGCGCACGCGAGCCGGCTGAACGCGCCTCGGTCAGGGCGGTCGTCACCGGCGGCCCCGAGGTGAGGTCACCGGTCGTCAACTCAGGTGCGGTACCATGAGCGCATGTCGCTCGCACGGCAGCTGCGCTACTCCTACGAGGACTACCTCCGCATCCTCAAGGACAGCGAGGTCAAGCTCGAGTACTCGGCCGGGGTCATCTACGCGATGGCGGGTGGCACACTCGCGCATGCGCAACTGACGGCGAGGGTGACAGCGATCCTCACGAGGGTCGCCAGTCGAAAATGCGTGGTTTTCAGCTCCGACGCGAAAGTGCGTGTGGAGTCTTCCGACTTCGCAGGCTTTCCCGATGTGTCGCTGGTGTGCGGAGCGCGGCTGACCTCGCGCGATGACGCTCACGCGCTCACCAACCCGCTGTTGGTCGTCGAAGTCACCAGTCGCTCCACTGAAGACTACGACCGCGGTGACAAGCTGGCGCACTACCAGCGGCTCCCGTCGCTCAAGGTCGTTCTGTTCATTTCGCACACGGAGCGCGCGGTCACCGTGGTCGAGCGCAAGGGTCGTAAATGGACCTCGCGTCTGGCGCGCAGCGGCGACTCAATCGCCCTGAGTGATCCTGCAATCTCGCTCGATGTCGACGAGATCTACGAAGACGTCGAACTCGACTGAACGGGTGATGAGTCAGGGGATGACGGGCGCAACCGACTGTGGTCGGCTTCAAAGCCATGTCCCGCGCCTACCGCATCAGCATCAAGGAAAGCCTCTCCCGCCACGTGCAGGTCGATGACGGCGTGTGCTCGCAGCTCGAGCTCCTCCCCATTCTGCCCAAGGAGCGCATGCGTGAACTCCTCGGCGCCGAGCTGACCGAGAAGGGCTTCGTTCGCGAAGGCGACACCGCCAGCCGCAAGGAAGGCGATGGCATCACGACCGAGGTCGACCTCAACACCGGCGAAGTGAACGTCACGGTCGAAGGCCACACCGACGTCAACCTCACCACCGAGCGCACCGCTGTCGTCGACAACACGCTCATGGGCGAGCGCGAGAAGAACCTGCGCGACGCCGCCAAGCAGTCGCTCGAGCGCGAGGCGAAGGCCGAGGAAGAGGCCTTGCGCAAGAAGATCACCGAGAAGCTCGAGGACAAGCTGCGTGGCCTGAAGGACGAGCTCGATTCCGTCGTGAACCGCGTCACCGGCACTGCGCTCAAGCAGCGCGCCGCCGAGCTCGGTCAGGTCGAAGAAGTGCACGAAGAGCCGAACGGCTCGATGACCATCAAGGTCCGCGTCTAAAGCGCGGATCGGAAAAACGCCCGCACATGTCGCTGATCATCCCCGAAGAAAAGCTCCCCGCGGAGCTGAGCGCGTTTGCCGCTGTCGAAGCGGCGTACCCTGCCGAGATCTCCCGCACCACCGATTCGCTCCGGCGTGGTCTGCCCGTGCTCATCGAGGCGGAAAAAGAACTCACTCCGTATCTCTACAAGTGCGTTCGCGATCGCCTGAAGAAAGAGAACCCGCCGCGGCAGTTCCTCTACCTCGACGGCCGCCCCATCAACGACATGCCCCAGCCGCAGCCCGGCATGGGTCTCGTCGCGACGATCCTCTTCTACTTGCGCGAAGCGGTGCGCGGAGCGGTCGCTGATCGCATCCTCGTGCTCCCGCACCTCGACCTGCTGACGACTTCGGTCGGCGGACTGACCAGTGAAGCGCGCGAAGTCATCCCGCTGCTCTACGAGAACCCGGAGCTCTGCTTCCTCGGCTTCAAGGATCCGTCGTTCCCGCTCCCGAAGGTGATCGAGAACCTCTTCCCCAAGCGCGAGTCGCTGCTCGGTGTGCCGCGCGATCGCCTCGCGCAGCTCGTCACGCAACGCGAGAGCCGCAAGCTCGGCGCCGACAAGAACTTGAAGGCGTACCAACTCTACAAGTCGGTCTCCGGAGTGAACGCGGTGCGCATGCGCCGCCTGCTCTCGACGCTGACCGGCGAGGACTACCCGAAGGACACCAAGCCCGCCTACGCGCAGCTGCGCCAGGCGACGCTGAGCGGTCAGTTGACGTTGCCCGACATCGATCTCACCAAGGACATCGGTGGCTACGCGAAGGTGAAGGATCGCCTGAGCAAAGAAATCCTCGACGTGCTCGCGATGAAAGACGCGACGGCCGACGAAGCCTCGATGAAGCGCATCGAGGGCCTGATTCCGCGCGGCATGATCTTCTGGGGCCCTCCCGGCACCGGTAAGACGCTCTTCGCCAAGGCGATGGCCACCGCGCTCGGAGCCGCCGTCACCGTCGTCTCCGGCCCCGAGCTGAAGTCGAAGTGGGTCGGTGAATCAGAAGAGAACCTCCGCCAGGTCTTCACGCGCGCGCGGCAGGCGGCTCCGGCCATCATCGTGTTCGACGAGTTGGACTCGTTCGCGACGGCGCGTGGAACGTACCAGGGCAGTGGCGTGGAACATTCCATGGTGAACCAGCTGCTCACCGAGATGGATGGCTTCCGCAAAGACGAGCTGGTGTTCGTCGTGGGCACTACCAACTTCGTGGAGTCGCTCGACCCCGCGCTGCTGCGCCCGGGGCGTTTCGAGTTCCACCTCCACATCCCGTATCCGAACAACGAAGACCGCAAGGCGATCATCAGCATCTACGACGAGAAGCTCGGGCTGCAGTTGAGTCCGCGCGCGTTGGAGTACGCGGTGAAGCGCACCTCTGACTTCGTCGAAGGTCAGAACACGCGCTACTCCGGTGACCACTTGCAGGCGCTCTGCCGTGCGATGGCGCGCATGCGTCTGCGTGAGAAGCGCACCGGCCCCATGGAGATCGAAGACGTCGAGAAGGCGCTCTCGGTGTGGGCCGATCGCAACAAGCTCTCTCCGAAGGAAGAGCTGGTCGTCGCTACGCACGAAGCGGGGCACGCCGTGGTGTCGCTGTTCTGCCCGACGTCACCGCCGATCGATCGCATCTCGATCCTCGGAGACTTCGCCGCCGGCTACGTGCGTCACGCCGAGAGCGAGCACGCCACGGTGAAGACCTTCAAGCAGATGATGGATTCGATCTGCGTGCTGTACGGAGGTCGCGAGGCCGAGGCGCTCTTCTTCGAAGACATCTCGTGGGGCTCGGGCGGTGACTTGAACAACGCCACCGACATCGCGCGCTCGCTGGTCGAAGACTACGGACTCGGCGGGCCTGACGTCGGCGTGCGCCGTGTCGAGATCTCGCCGACCGACCCGCTGTCCGAGAGCATGAAGGCCGCGATGGAGCGTGGCGTGAACGCCATCCTCGAGCAGCAGCGGCAGCGCGCGGTGGAGATCATCAAAGCCAACAGAGATCTCGTGAAGTCGCTGCGCGATCTGCTCGTGCAGAAGAAGGTCCTCGATGCCGAGACGCTCGCGTCCGCGTTGCCGAAGACCGACAAGAAGGACATCGTCGCCGCGGAACGGAGCTGATGCGCAATGGCCACCATGATTCTCAGGTTGGAGATCGACCAGGTCACCCGGAAGAAGAACGTGTGGGTGAAGCTCGACAGTGACTCCGACGCGCTGCCGATGGAGCACGAGGAACAGCACAAGCGGCTCGTCGAGGCGCTGCTCGCCGGTGGAGCGGTGAAGCCCGAAGAGCTCGGCACCATCACCATCGAGCGTGAAGGGCAGGGGCCGGCGAAGCCCAACGACGAGCAGAAGGCGCCGCCGCAGGGACAGCTGCAGGGCAACAAGGGGTAGTCAGGTCGAGGAGGGGACCAGTGCCGATCGTCACGACATCGGTCGCAGCGCTGCGACGGCTCGCGAGTTTTCCGATCGACGCGATGCTGCAGGAGATTGGTCCGCTCGCCCTCGTGCAGAAGGCGTCGCAGTCACCGGCTGCGCTGCACAAGCAACTCAGCCGCACCATCGAGACCGAGGGCCGTCCTCAAGTCGCGCGTCATGCGCTGGGGCTGATGCTCGAGCTCGACGACGGCATGGTGGTGCCCATCGGGAAGGAAAATCCCGAGGGCTCGCTCGTCTTCGGCCGCGCGGAAGACGTCGATGTGCAGTTGTTCGACGGCTCGGTTTCGTCTCGGCACGCGCAGCTTCGCTACGACGCCTGGAAGCGGCTCGCGTGGCTGACGGATCTCGGCTCGACCAACGGCACGCTGGTGAACGGCAAGGCGATTCAGGTCGAGGTGTCGCTCGGCGAGGGCAACGTCGTCACGCTTGGAGATGAGACGGCGTTTCTCTTCCTGCGCACCGAGACGCTCTACGCGCTCGTCCGTACGCGCTGATCAGCGAGGCAGCAGCTTCTGCAGCTCGTCGCGCGCTTTGCCTCGAATGCTCTTGGCGAAGTTCGCAAGCTCGTCGGCGGGCGGCTGACCGGCGGCCTTGAGGAGCAGCAACCCGCGCTCGAGATCGGGATCCGCTCGCGGACTTGGCGCGGCGCCGCGGCCGGCCTGGTCGAGCAACAAGACGGTGCCCACCGACGACAGAACGGCTGCTCCGAGCATCACGGTCGTCAGCGCGACACGAACCGGAGCCTGATTCAGGTACGTCTCGGCGGTCTGCGAGCCGCCTCGGAGCTTCTTGCCTTCCTCGGCCATGCCCATCGAGTCGGCGAGCACGGCGAGCCCGTTCATCAACTGCGGAGTGTTCTGCACGACCGTCACCGCGAGGCCAACCACCGCCGCGGCCACTGCGGGAATCGAGGCGGCGATCACAGCCGTATTTGCTGCGCCACCCGCTGCGACGCCGACGCCGAGGCCGGCGGTCGCTACTCCGATGCCGACGACGGCCCCACCCACGGTCACTGCCGGCCCAGCGGCCGCTGCGGCCATGCCGACGCCGACCGCGAGCGCCGCCATCATCAGCCGCTCGGGCTGAATGCGTTGCGCCGCTTCAGCCACCGCGCGATCGAGCACGACTTCCTTCCCGGCTTTCAGCTGCCCCGCGGTGTCGATCAACAGGTGCGTCTCATCTTCGAGCTTCACCTGCGCGCCCTTCGTGTTGGGCAACTCGAACGGATCTTTGCCCTTCGGGGTGACAGTCCATGAGCCTTCGGCGTTCGGCTCGACCCGATGACCTCCTGGGAGAATCGCGGTGTGGAGCGAGGAGAATGCCTCGAACAGGCCGAGCGCCTCCGCCGGCTTTGCGCTGCCCATCAACGTCTCGGCGAGACGGCCGAAGCGATCGAGTTCGCTGCGATTCATCGAGCCGAAGCGCGCTTGCAGTTTGTCGCCGAGATCCTTCGGCACGTTCGCCAGCTGCAGCTTCTGCGGCAGAGCGTTCATGAAGCGTGCTGAGAAGCGGCGCTCCGCTCCGGGCGCTGGCGCGAACGTGCTGGCCGGGCTGACGTTGGGAACGGGCGCAGGGATCGGTGGCCCTCCGATTGGGTTCGGCACCTTCGCGATATCGACCACGGACTTCGCCATCGAGGGCGGCTTGCCGATCTTCATGCGTGAACACTGCACCACGTGCGGCTCGCGGCTCATGGTCATTCGGTCGATCATCGCGAAGCGTTGCTCCCGCACTGAAACGCGCCACGTCCGAGCGCCGACGCCGGTACCATGCGCGCGTGCGATCGACCCTCGCAGTCGCGGCGGTGGCGTTGTTCTCGGCGTGTTCCATGTCTCCGAGCCCTGACGGAGGAACGGGCGGAGGCGTCGCCGGTGGAGGCAGCACCACGGGCGGAGGCACCGGCGGAGGCGTGACGGGCGGCGGAGGTGCGACGGGCGGCGGCACGACTGGTGGCGGAATGACGGGCGGAGGTGGCGGCGGCATCGGCCCCATCGACGGCGGCGTCCCGCGCGCGGTGCTGGTCGCGCGCACGACGACGATTCCCGCGTGCACGCTCTACGTCGATGCGGCGAACACGGGCACGGCCGATGGCACCGTGGCCAACCCCTTCGCGACGCTGAACGCAGCCGTCTCTGCCGCGAGCAACGACGCCGTCATCTGCGTCGCGCAAGGCACGTACGCTGAAGAGCTCGCACCGCAGGACAAGTACTTCACGCTCGCTGGCGGCTTTCAGAGCGGCATGAACTTCACCGTGCGCGACTCGGCGCTGTACGTGACGAAGGCGCAAGGGAACACCACCAACAAGTTCTTCTACGTCGATGACCCGGGGCCGAGCGGCAGCCAGCTCACCGCCATCGATGGCTTCGAGATCACCGGCTATGCGCGCGGCATCGAGCGCACGTTCTACGTGCAGGCGCGCTTCGACCTCACCAACAACTACATCCACGACAACGCGTGCACGGGGCCGATGGGCTCACGCGAGTTCGGCGCCGGCTTCGTGCTCGCCAACGTCACCGGCACCGTCAGCAACAACGTCATCGCGCGCAACAGCTGCGGCTTCGGCGGCGGCGGCGCGTTCGACGAAGGCAACGGCATCGACAACGACGTCACCATCATCGGCAACCGCGTCGAGGGAAACCGCGGCACCGAGATCGACGACTCGCACGGCGGCGGCCTCTACCTCGCCGGAGACCGCTTCCTCGTGGTCGGCAACGAGTTCATCGACAACCGCACTCCGAAGTGGGGCGGCGGGCTGTACGCAGGAGCGCGACCTTCAGGTGGACTCACCACGTTCGTGCGCCTCGGGTGGAACGTGTACCGCGACAACCGGGCGGGCGATTCGGGTGGCGGGTTCTTCTGCGACGACTCCGCGCGCTGCGTGAGTGAACACGAGATCTACGAGCGCAACTGCGGCGGCAACATCCTCCTCGACTCCGGGAACATGGACACCGACCCCACCATCGCGAGCTTCGACTTCCTCACCAACGTGCAGGCGCTCAACGTCGATTGCACGGCGCCGGGGCCAGGTGTCGTGGTGCAGAAGGACAACCTCGCTCCCGATTCCTATGTCTTCACCAACGCGATCTTCTTCGGCAATCAGTCGAACGCAGACTTCGTCACGGCGTGCTCGACCTGTGCCAACGCGACGGTGAACGTGTCGTGGTCGAGCGTGCAGACGCAGTACGCGAACGGCGGCATTCCCGTGACGTTCGCACCGAACAACCGCGCGCCGGTTGACCCGCTCTTCGTCGACGCGAACGCGCACGACTTCCACCTGCGGTCCACGTTCGGTCATTGGACGCCGACCGGCATGGTGCAGGACGCGGTGTCGAGCCCGTTGCTTGGTGCGGCTGATCCCGCGCGGCCAGTTCCGCAGAATCCCGCTCGCGCGGGAACGGTCGGTGAGCTCGGCGCCTATGGGGACAGCCCCGAGGCGTCGTTCACGCAGTGAGGTCAGCGCGCGTATTTTCCTGCTGCGTGCGTCGCCCGGCCGTTCGCGCTCAGGTGCCGCAGAATCTGGAACACCGTCTCGGGCTCGGCGCTGATGGCTTCGGCGATCTGCTCCACTCCGCGCGGCGTCGCGTCGAGCGCTGAGACCACCTTCTTCTGCAGCGCGAGCACCGACTCCGCGGCCTTCTTGCCCGCCTCGACGCCGGGCTGGTGGTACGCGTTGATGTTGATCAACGTCGCGTAGAAGCCGACCGTGCGCTCGAACAACGCGATGAGCGCTCCGAGCGTCCGCGCGCTGACGTCGGGGACGGTGAGGGTGATCGACTCGCGGCCCTTCTCCGCCAGGGCCGCGCGCGTGCCGAGCAGGAAACCCAGCAGGTAGTCGCCGCTCGTGACTCCGGGCTCGACTTCGATCCCAGCGCTCGGACGATCCTTCAGCACCTCGACGAACAACACGAAGTGATTGGCGACTCCATCTCTCAACTGCTGCACGTAGGCGTGCTGATCCGTCGAGCCCTTGTTGCCGTACACGCTCAGGCCCTGCTCGACGACCTTGCCGTCGAGGTCCTTCTCCTTGCCGAGCGATTCCATGACCAGCTGCTGCAGGTAGCGTGACAGCAACAGCAGCCGATCTTTGTACGGCAGCACCACGAGATCTTTCGCGCCGCGACCTGACGACGCGTGGTGCCAGGCGAGCGCGAGCAACGCCGCGGGATTTTTCTGAACGTCGCGCACCCGCGTCGCCGCATCCATCGCGCGCGCGCCGGCGAGCAAGCCATCGACGTCGAGCCCCTGCAGGGCCGCTGGGAGCAGCCCCACGGCCGACAATTGCGACGTGCGTCCCCCGACCCAGTCCCACATCGGGAAGCGCGCCAGCCAGCCCGCGGCGGCCTTGTCGAGCTCGCTGCCTGCTCCCGTGACCGCCACTGCGTGTTTCGCGAAATCGAAGCCCGCGCGCTCGAACGCGGCCTTCGCCTCGAGCATGCCGTTGCGCGTCTCCTTCGTGCCGCCCGACTTCGAGATGACGACGACCAGCGTCTCCTTCAACGCGCCGGACAGCTGCGCGAGCACGCGATCCATTCCGTCGGGGTCGGTGTTGTCGAAGAACGAGAGCGACATCTTGTCTGACGTGCTCCCCAGCGCGTCGGTGGCGAGCTGGGGGCCGAGCGCCGAGCCGCCGATGCCGATGATGAGCGCGCGGCTGAACTTCGAGCCCGTCGAGCCGACGACGCGACCCATGTGCACGTCGGCCGAGAACGCCTTCACGCGCGAGAGCGTGTCGGTGATGGCCGCGCGCTCTTCAGTGGGAGCGAGCTCTGGAGCCCGCAGCCAGTAGTGCCCCACGCGCCGCTGCTCATCGGGGTTGGCGACCGCGCCCTTCTCGAGCGCGTCCATCGCATCGAACGCGCGCTCGAAGCGCGACGCTTCCGACGCAGGCCACCCACTGGGCGTCTTCAGCTTCGAGACGTCGAGCGTCACTCCGTCAACGACGCACAGCAGCTCCTGGTAGCGCTTCCAGTTCGCGGACATGGCCGCGTCAAATCAGGGTGCAGCGACTGGAGTCGAGCCGGAACTCCACGCGCCCAGACCCTGCGCGTTGATTCCGTGCACGTAATAGATGTACTGCGTGCCGCTCGTCAGGCCGCTGTCGATGAACGGTGGCGCGGTGACGTCCATCAGCTGCACCGCCGCGCTGGTCGCCGAGCGGCGGTAGACGCGGTAGCTCGTCGAGTCGGCGCTCAACGACCACGAGACGCTCAGCGAGCCCGGGCCGTTGGCGGTCGCGATGGGCAGCGCGGTGATGGTGTCGGGCAGCGTCATCGACGCCGTCACTCCGCCGATCGGCAGCGACCACAAGCTCGCGTACGAGCCGCCGCCGTTCACCGCGTTGACGCGCACGAGGGGCGCCGTGCCGTTGGTCGCCGAAACGCGGCAGTGGTTCTCGTACGCCGCAGTGGCGAAGTTGCACGCGCTGGACCAGCTCATGCCGCCGTTGTTGCTGTGTTGAAGAGAGTAGCCTCCGGCGCCGGGCACGAGGTCCCACGCCACGGTGATGGCCGCGTCTCCGGGGGTCACGCGCACGTTGGTCGGAATCGCCGGGTAGAGGTTGCTCATCACCGCGCTGCGAATGGGGCTCCAGCCCGTGACACCGCTCGGGGTCACGGCGTTCACCGCCCAGGAGAGCGTCTCACCGGTCTCCGCGGCCTGGTCGCGCATCGACGTCACCGAGCTGGGCACCGTCAGCACCAGCCGCCACGCCTGCCCACCGACGCGGTGGTACACGCGGTACGACGTCGCGCCCGGCACCGCGGCCCAGTCGAGCTCGGCTCCCTGCAGCGCGGTCTGAAGGTTCAAGCTCGGCGCGGTCGGCACTGCCGTGGTCGGCACCGCGAGCACCGGCATCGAGTTGACGTTCGAGCCCGCGGGGATGATGCGAATCAGGCGCGAGGCTCCGGCGGTCGAGATGGTGCGAATGGTGTCGAGCGCCTCGGTGGTGCCCCCCACGTTGGTCGCCGAGGTCCCGTAGAGATCGGTGCTCGACTGCAGCGCGACGCCGGTGACGCCGATGATGGGCTCCCACTCGACGATGGCGCCGCCGTTCACCGCAGTGAGCGTGACCGTGTTCGGCACCAGCGCGTTCTGGAAAGACGGCTGCACCCAGGCCGAGGCGATCGACCAGCCGCTCACGTTCGCGCCCGAGACGGCCTGCAGCGCGTACCGCAGCTCGATGCTGTTGGTCTGCGGCTCGAAGAAGTACGGGTCCACGCTCGGAGGCAACACCTGCCATTCCCGCGCGCGGAAGCGTCGCGCGAAGCGGTACTGCACCATCGGCTGCGGCGCTGCGTACGACTGAACGCGGCCGTTCCCCGAGTACGTGAAGATGCCCGGCACGCTCGGAGACGATGGGTTGGCCTGGATCGGCCCGACCTCGTCACTCGACGCCGTCTCTCCTTCTGGCGTGGTGACCGCGAGGGAGATCCAGAAGTTGGTGCCCAACACCCCGGGGATGTTGACGTGGTTGTCGAACGGGTCCGACGTGCCCGTGGTGTTGACGGGCGCGACGTAGCTGCCGCCAGGGCGCAGACCGATGCGCACGGTGTAGCCAGTCGCTCCGGCCACGGGTGTCCACGCAGTGTGGAAGCCCTCGGCTACCGGCGTGACGGTGAACGCCGCGGAGCGCGGCGAACGCGTGCTGCTCGGACGCGCCGCGGAACCGATGGTGCTCAACGCGCTCCACGTGCCCGCGCCGACGTTCATCGCCTGCACCTGGTAGATGTAGGGGTTCTCGTTCACCACGGTGGTGTCGTTGAAGCCGAGCGTCTGCGTGGGCGCCAACACCTCGGTCCAATCGGAGACGAACGGGAGCTTGCGCCACACGCGATACGCGGTCGCGCCAGTGACGGCCGACCAGTACACGGTGACGACGCCGTTGCCCGAGACCGTGGACACGGTCGGCGTGGTGAGGCCGCTCGAGGTGGGCGTCGCGGACACGGGCACGCTCCACGCGCTGTCGGTGGTGCCGTTGCTCGAGCGCACCGCGAACCAGGTGGTGGTGGCGTTGGTCGCGGACTGCACGGCGTGCGAATCGACGCTGCTGACGAGCGCGTTGAACGGGCCCGTCTGACTGGTCGAAGTGCCGATCTGGTACGACGACGCGTCGCTCACGGGCGTCCACATCAAGTTGACCGCGCTGTCGGTCGCCGTGGCGGTGAGCCCGGTCGGCACGCTGGGCGTCAGGCTGGGCGTCGTCACCTGCACTTCGTTCGACAGCTCGCCCAGGGTGGTGCCGTTATCGGCGCGCACCACGTAGTAGTAGGTGGTCGACGGAGCGATGGTCGCGTCGTTCGCGCTGGAGCCGAGCGCGGTGTACGGCCCGCCGCGCGTCGTCGAGCGCAGGGTCTGCATCGTCGCGCCCGAAGGCGCGCTGTAGCTGAGCGAGACGTTGCTGAGGCGCACGCTGCCCACGCTGAGCACCACGGGCCGGTAGGTGTGCGCTGGCGCGACGATCGGTGTGGCGTTCGCCATCGCCACGTCGCCGGGAATTCCGTCGATCACCGCCTGCACGAAGTAGCGATAGTCGGTGCCGTTGATGAGGTTGAGGTGATCGAAGCGCGTGCCGCTCGTCACCCAGGCGATCTGCGCGGGCACCTGCGTGTTCCCCGCAGTGCCCCACACGATGTAGCCGCTGGCCATCGCCACCGCGTTCCACGTCACCTTCACCCAGTTCACGCCGGGCGTGGCGACGAGGTTGACGGGCGCGGGAGGAACGGACTCCAGCCGGGCGCCGATCTCCTCGGAGTACGCGCTGGTGGTCGTGAGGGCCTCTCCCTGAATCACGTAGAAGACGTCGGGGTTCCCTGCGGGGATGGTGTCGTCGAGGTAGGTGGTGCGCGGCCAGCCGTTGCGCAGCAGCGTGTAGGGGCCACCGGGCGAGAACGAGCGGTAGATCGACCAGCCGTCGATGGTGCTGTTGTTGCCCCAGTTGACGAGCGCGGTGGTCGAGCCCGCAGCGATGACGCGCACGTTGGTCGGCGTCGCGGCGTTCGAGGCGCTGGTGTTGATCACCACGTCGGTGGACGCGGGCGTGATGCCCCACGGTGTCAGCGCAGCGACGCGCATCGAGGTCGGCGTGCCGTTGCTCACCGAGGGGAACGTGTACGAGAGCCCCGTGCTCGGCGTGCTCGTGGTGGTCATCGTCGAGAGCGGCGTGCGATCGACGCGGTACGACGTCGCGCCGGGCACCGCGTCCCACAACACGGTGAAGGCTCCGGCGCCGACGACGGCGCGCACGTTCGAGGGCGCAGGGCTCGCGGTGGTGAAGCCGAACGAAACCGGAGCCGGAAGCGCGCGGCCTCCCGTGTCGCGAATGCCGGTGCCGAGCGTGACGTCGAAGCGCGTCTCGGGAGCGAGTGGCGCGAGCGGGGTGATGACCAGCTGTGGGCCGGCGGACGAGACCGTGAAGCTCACTGGCGTGCCGGTCGAAGAGACGAAGGTGATGTTCGACGAGACGACCGTCATGCCGTCGAGGTCCTTGTCGAAGCGCGCCATCACCGTGCTGGTGTGGAACACGCCGCGTTGATCGGGCTCGGGTCGCGTCGAGAGCAGCACCGGCGGATCATTCGACGACGGCGCGCGCGGAATGCCCACGGCCTGCGCGCTCTCGATGCTCTCCCCCGCGGAATTCACCGCCGTCACCACGCAGAAGATCGACGTGCCGTTGGTGAGCGGCTGCAGCACGGTCGACGTGCCTGCGACATCCACCCGCGTGCCGTTGGTCTTGTTCACGCCGGTCGTCATCGACCAGTAGAGCCGGTACGAGGTCGCGCCTGCCGACGCGTTCCACGAGACGAGGAGCGCTGCGTCGCGCGTTGCCGCCACGAGGTTCGTCGGCGCGAGGGGGATGGTCACCACCATTCCACCGCCGCCCGTCGCGGTGCCGCCGCCCGTCGCGGTGCCGCCGCCAGTTCCTCCTCCTCCACCTCCAGTCGGGCCACCGCCGGTCGTGCCTCCACCGCCTCCGGTCGTGCCGCCGCCTCCTCCGCCAGTCACGCCGCCACCGCCCGTGTTGCCGCCACCGCCGCCCGTGTTGCCGCCGCCGCCGCCCGTGTTGCCGCCACCGCCGCCCGTGTTGCCGCCACCGCCGCCCGTGTTGCCGCCACCGCCTCCGGTCCCCGGAGTGAAGAGCACCACGTCGGGCAAGGTGACGTCGGTGTTCGAGACGAGCACGCCCAACTGCACCGGAGTCAGGCCCGTCTTGCTCGCGGTCAGCGTGTAGAAGCCAGGCGCCTGGTTGTTGAACGAGAAGCCACCGTTGGTGTTGGTGGTCGTGTTGAGGCTCGTGAAGCCGTCGAGCGTGACGTTGGCTCCGTCGACCGGTGAGCGGTCGGCCAGGAGCACGCGACCGCGCACGACGAACGAGGTCGCTGTCCCGCCGCCGCCGCCACCAGTCCCCGTGGGGAGCAGCTGCAGCGTGATCTCATCGACCTGCGTGACGCCACCCGCGGCGAGAATGTTCGGCTTGCGGGCGCTGGTGGCCAGGGGGTGCGACGCGGTGAGCGAGTAGACCCCGATGGGAACGGGATCGAAGTTGAAGCGGCCGTCGGCGTCGGCGTTGCGCTCGAGGTGATCGGTGGGCGAATCGAGCGAGAGCCGCGCATCGGCCGCGGGGTTGCCATCAGAGAGCACCACGCGCCCGACGATCGACGACGGGTCGGGCATCACGGTCTGCGGCGTGAGCGTCACCGTGCGCAGGTCGAGCTCCTGGCCACTTTGCAGGGTCACCTCGTCGAAGCCGCGCGGGAGATAGCCGGCGCGGAAGAAGGCGATGCTCAGCGTGCCCTCGGGCAGCTGATCGAGCAGGAACGAACCGTCGTTCGACGTGGTGGTGGTGTACGGACCGATGGGCACGAAGACCAGGGTGCCCGCGTGGCCGTCGGCGCTGGGCACATCACCGAGCAACACCTTCCCGCGAGCGAGCGCGTTCTCGTTGAGCAACACGTCGCCGATCGCCACGTGCTTGTTGGGGCCGGCTTTCAGCGCTTGCAGCGTGACCAGCTTCTGCCGCTCGGGCTGCCCATCGCCGTCGAAGTCAGCGCGGAAGAGCAGCTGCCCCACGTCGCTGGTGATGCCCGCGATGCGGAAGGCGCCGTTGTTGTCGCTGACGCCGATGAGGCCGGTGCCGAGTAGTTCGACGCGCGCTCCCACCAGCGCAACCACGCCCGGTCGGCCAGGCAAACCCGAAACCACGCGCCCCTGAATCGAACCCGGCCCCGGCGGTCCAGGCGGGTCAGGGAGAAAGGTGTCTCGGCACGACGCGAGGGCAAGCAACGAGAGCAACGCTCGCGCGAGCGCGGCTGAACGGACACTTCGGTGCATCACACACCCCCACATGGGCTCCGGGCAGCCCGAAGAAGAGATCCGTAGCACGGACGCTTCGGCTCATCGAAGCTGCGCGCGTGGTTCTCCCACGAACATCGTCAGCGGAATTCGCCAACCCCACTGAGACGGTGAATTCGCCGTTGTGGATGGTGTCGCAGGCGCCACATTTGAACGCGCTGGTGGTGGCGCTGCAGAAGCACCGCGAGAGCATCGACTCGAAGACGGGTGGGGAAAAGCTGCACTTCTCGCGCACTGAAGTCGCCCGCGCCCGCGCTGAGTTCAGCGACATGATTCGCCGCGGAGAGCGTGACCTCCACCTCCTCGCGAGTCTGCTGGCTGAACGTCTCCTCGGTTCTGTGCAGCGCAAGAGCGTGGTCATCGGAGAGATCGAACGGACCCGCGAGCGCTTCACCTTGATGGTGGACGTCACCGAAGACGAGGTCATCGGCACCACCGACATCGATCTCGGCAACCGGGTTCTCGCGAGGCTGGCCATCGCTGATCAGCGCGGGTGGCTGCGCGCTTCGCTGATCAGCAACGTCGTCGAATACGAGGCCGACGCGCCCAATCCCCATTCCGTCTACCGGCTGCTGACGCGCATCAAGGCCGAAGAAGAGATCTGGAACAAAGTCGCCGACGAGATCTTCGAGCTCGATCGCCTCGTGCTGCGCGACAAGCAGCTGCGGCACCTCGGCAAGTACGTGAAGGACGTGTTCGGCGTGAAGATCGTGGTGGGCACGAGCGCCGAAGCCGAGAGCCTGCAGGCCACGCTGCACTCGCTGCGCTTCGACGACGAGCGACTGGCGGCGCGGAAGATTCCGCTCGACGCCGAGCACCGCGCGCTGCAGTTCCTCGAGGTGAAGAACTACCTCGAGACCGAGTCACGCAAGCGCAGCGGCTGGTCGGCGATGAAGAGCGTGGTGGCGTGGGGTGGGCGCACGTTCGAGGTGCAGGTGCAGCCGTTGTCGAACTTTCTCCACGAGCGCGAGCGCCTCACGCGTGAGAGCCACGCCTCGTTCAAGAGCACCCGCGAGCGCATTCGCGATGAGATCGCCGCGCGCATGCCGCTCTTCTTCTTCTACCGGGCGTTGTTGCGGTGGCTCTTCGTCGACCCCTCCGAGGCGCCTCCGATTCATGAAGGGGTCGAGGTGATTCTCAGTGAATAGACATTCCGCTGTGACGATCGCCGCCGCGTTGGTGTTCTCGTCGTGTTCCGCGCCGTGTGAGACGAGCGGAGGCATCACCTCGACGACCTGCATCATCGGGCCCAACGCGCGAGCGGGGTCGGCGTTCACCATCTCGTTCTCCTCGCTCAACTCCGCCACGTGTGTGCTGACCACCGACGGAGGGGCGTTCTTCGCGGCGTTTCCGGTGACCAGCACCTGTCCCCAGGGCGCCGGCGCACGACCCGCGCCACAGCCCGCGAGGTGCGACTTCCCGCCGCTCGATGCGGGCGTCTACCCCTTCGACGTCGGTGGCGTGCCGACGACTGTGGTCGTCCCCGATGACGGAGGGTCCATCAGCTGCGGCTGATTGCTTGTCGGTCTGACCGCTTGGGGTTCTAGTGACGGTGGCAGCAGGAGGCGGCTCTGGCTCGCATCGCGATCCTTGGTGGAACCGGCAAGCTCGGGCAGCGACTCGCGACACGGAGTCTCGAGCTCGGCTTTCGCGTGAACGTGCTGGGGCGTGACCTCACCCAGGTGCGAATTCAGAACGAGGGGTTGTCGCTCATGGCGGGCAACGCCGAGACCGGTCAGGGGCTCGACACCGCGTTCTCGGGCTGCGCGTACGTGGTGTGCTGCATCGGCTCACTGTCTCCCGTGCTCGATCGCGTCATGCAGGAAGTGATTCCGCGCCTCGAAGACCACAAGCTCCTCAAGCGCTTCGTGTTCGTGTCGCGGCTCGGCACCGGCGAGAGCCGCGATCAAGCGCGCCTGGTGTCGGGACCGCTGCAGTCGGCGCTGCCGGTGTTGCTGATGCCCATCTTCAAGGACATCAACCTCGCGGAAGCGCGCGTCAGGGCGTCGAAGCTGCCGTACACGATTCTGCGTTCCACGCGCCTCACCGATGGTCCGGCCACCGGAGGGGTGGTCGCGGTAGGCCCCAGAGATGCGCCTCCGCATCGCGTGACGCGGGCCGATCTCGCCGACTACGTCGTGAAGCTGATCCAGAGCACCGACGCGCTGCGAGGGGAAGTGACGGTCGGCTCGCGGTGAAGCGTCTGGCCCTGGTGGTGTTCGCCTGCGCGGTGCCTGCTCACGCGTTCGATGCGACCTTCGCGGGCTCCGCGGCGATCGACTACCGCTTCATCTCAGGCGACAACCCGCCGACCAATCCCTCGCCGATCGGCATCTCGGGCCTCACCTTCGAGGTCGCGCAGAAGGTCGTCGCCGAGGTGGGGCATGGCGTCTCGTTCTCGGTGAAGGCGTGCGGCGGGTGCCACGGGCTCGAGCTCGATCAAGGCTTCGGCGAGCTGCGGCTCAAGCCGTTCTTCAACGTCCGCGCGGGGCGGCTCAACGTGCCGTTCGGCGAGTTCACGGTGCGCCACGACCCCGCGAACTTCACCACGCCGAGCAAGCCGCTGCCGTACGCGATGGGCGACATGCTCTGGTACGACCGCAGCGGCTTCAACCTCGGCGTCGTGCCCGCACCGTGGGTCGACAACGGCATCGAGCTCTTCGGGAGCCTCAGCCTGAGCGCGACGACGCAGCTCGACTATTCCGTCTACGTCATCAAGGGGCTCGCGGGAGACAACGACATCGACTTCGCGCGCAGCCGTCAGTACCTCGACACCAACCGCACTCCGGGCTTCGGCGCGAGGCTCGTGCTGACCGGGGAGGATTGGGCCGTTGGTGGCTCGTTCAGCGCGGCCACCTACGACCCGAAAGACACGCTCTGGTACGCGATGGCCGGAATCGATCTCTACCTGCGCCTGGGCCCCATCGTGTTGCGCGCCGAAGCGGTCGGGCGTCGCACCGATCTCGACCCCACCGCGACGTACGCCTTCGAGCCGCGCGACCTGTGGTTCGTCAAGGCGGGGTGGTACGCGCAAGCCGATTGGGCGATCGCCGACGTCGTCACGCTCGTCCTGCGCAGCGATGGACTGCAGCGGTGGGGGTTGCCGTTGCCGGGGTCGGCGCTCGAGCCCGTCGCCGGAATGCAGCGGCAGACGTTCGCGGTGCTGGGGCGCGTTCACGAGCACTTCGCGCTCAAGGCCGACTACGAGCTGTGGACGGTGCAGGGGGCTCCCTTCACGATGCGCCACGTGGTGCGCGTGGGATTGGTGGCGGGGTACTGACCATGCTCGCGCTCGCCCTCACGCTCTGGCTCGCAGCCCCGCCTTCGCCGCGACTGGCCTACGAAGCGAAGTGTCTCTACTGCCATTCGGCTGAGCTCGCTGAGAGCCGCCGGCTCACCGAGCCCGGCTGGCGCCAGTTGATCGAGAAGATGCGGCTCAAGGCGCCGCTCCTCATTTCGCGCAGCGACGTGCCTCGCCTCGCGCGCTTCATGACGGGCACGCTCAAGTTGACGCCGCGCGCCGCGAAGGCGGGCAAGGCTGAGCCAGGAACACCGCTCACGCTCGACAAGCCCATCGAACAGCCACCCCACGACAAGCTGCCGCGCGACAAGCTGCCGCCCGACAAGCTGCCGCTCGACAAGCTGCCGGTGGTCGAGGCGCCAGACGAACCAGCGAGCCCGAGCCTCGAACCGTCGGAGGAGTCGAGCGAAGAGCAGCTCGCACTCGAGCAAGAAGCCGCGCGCCTCATTCAGCGGCGGTGCTCGAAGTGCCACACCCTCGGGCGCGTGTACGGAAAGCTCGACACCCTCGAGCGCTCGCTCACCACGCTCGAACGCATGCGCCTGAAGACCGGGAGCGGCATCACTGATCGCGATCTCGAGCTGCTGCAGCGCTACCTCCGCTCGCAGTTCAGCGACGCGAACTGAACGCGTTCACAAACAGCAACGCAGGCCGAGGTGTGGTGCACCGCCGAGCCCGGGCAGCAGGTAGTCACGCGCCTGGCAGCTCACCTGTTCACCCTTCTGCTTGAA
The DNA here is from genome assembly GCA_016792935.1 of Archangium sp. GTDB lineage: Bacteria > Myxococcota > Myxococcia > Myxococcales > Myxococcaceae > Archangium_A. Next base: position 23,484 of record JAEUJS010000292.1, read on the forward strand.
CGAGCCGCCCCGAATCACGCGCTGCGGTGCGCCCTCGCGCAGCGGAGACGCGGTCCATTCAGCGACGTTGCCGGAGAGGTCGAACACCCCTTCGCTCGTCGCGCAAAGCGCGCGCTCGCCCGACTTCGAAGGCCCGCGGCGTTTGGGATCTTTCGTCGCGCAGCGCGCCTTCTCGAACGTCGCGCCGTAGGGGAACGCGCCACCACCGCTCCGGCAGACGAGCTCCCATTCCTGCTCGGTGCAGAGGTGTTTGCCGACGCCCGTGCAGAGCGCGACCGCGTCGGCCCAGTCGACCTTCGTGGCGGGCACGCCGCCAGCGCGGTTGGGGTACTCGTAGCGATCGACGTACACCTCGCCCACGCGCACCATGCCGTTGCGGGATGCGAAGGCGGCCTTGCGGGTGGCGGTGACGAGGGCGTCGTCGTCGGGCAGCGCTCCGAGGCGCACGAGCTGCGCGAGCGTCTGCTCGGCGCCCTCGACGTCGCTCGCTGCGACCTGCCGTGCGATCTCCTTGCGCAGCGCAGCGTTGACCCGTCCTCGCGTGGCGACCCACTCGGCCCGGTGCGGAAACGAGGCTTCGGCGGCCAACAGCGCGTCGATGGAAGCGACGGGGCCCTGGTCGATCTTCACCTCGAGCTCCTTCACCGTCCGCGCGACCTCGGCACCCAGCGGATCGGGAGGAGGCGGCGGCGTCACCGTCGCAGCCTGTGGACGCATCGCCCACGCACCGGCGATCAACGCGCACGCTGCGAGAACGGCGAAGACGGCGCGACCGACGCGGGGCCGGGAGGGCTGCTG
>JAEUJS010000319.1 GCA_016792935.1 Archangium sp.
GGGCGCAGCGCGACGATCGGCACCGAAGTCACCACCGCCGGAGCGCAAGTCACCCTCACGCTCGAGGCGTCCTTCAACATCGTGGGGAAAGTGACCGAGAAGAGCACCGGCCTCCCCGTTCAAGGTGCGCGCATCGAGGCCATCAGCGGCGAGTTCGGCAAGGCGTTCCGCGTGACGGTGTTGTCCGACGGGCGCGGTGAGTTCCAGCTGCCTCCAGTGCCGGTGAGCGTGATGCTGCGCTGCGAGCGAGAGGGCTTCATCGGCCGGTGGATGTGGGCGAGGGCAGGCCCGCCGTGGAACTTCGAGCTCGACGCCGCTCCGAAGGATCAGGGCAAGCGCGGCAGCGAGGTGAATCAGTTCGAAGGCGTCGGCATGACGCTCGACGGCCGCTCGGGGAACGTGCTCGTCACGGTGGTGAGCGAAGGCAGCCCTGCCGAGCGCGGAGGCATGCAGGTCGGCGATCAGCTGCTGCAGGTCGATCGCGTGAACGTCGCGGGCATGAACTTGAACGACGTCGTGAATCGCATTCGCGGTCCCGCGGGAACGCCGGTGGTGATCACGTTCATCCGACAGGGACAGACGCTCGAGGTCACGCTGCGACGTCGACTGCTGACGCTTTAGGAAGCCTTCTGCTTCTTCTTCTCTCGGCGTGAGAGCTTCACTTCCTTCTGCACGACGCGCGGTGGAGGCAGCGCCGGCATCGGTGTTCCACCCTCGATGGGCGGCGTCTCCGGAGCAGGTTGCTCATCAGGCAGCGCCGGAAGTCGAATCGTGAACGTCGATCCTTCGCCGACCTTGCTCTGCACGGTGATCGTCCCGCCGTGGTTCTTCACGATGCGCTGACAGATCGCGAGACCCAGGCCCGTGCCCTTGCTCTTGGTCGTGAAGAACGGAACGAAGATGTTGAGCTGCTGATCAGCCGGAATGCCGGGCCCATTGTCGGACACCTGCAGTTCGACGAGTTCAGGCGATCGGAAATCGCCGAAGCGCTCAGGGCGTGACGTGCGCACCGTGATCTCGCCCTGACGTTCTCCGAGCGCCTGCACGGCGTTCTGGATCAGGTTGATGAGCACCTGCTTGAGCTGCTCGGCGTCGGCGTCGACGCGCGGGAGTTCCGATCCGAGCTCTTCCTTGATGGTCACGTTCTTCGGCACGTCGGTGACGATCAACTTGAGCGATCGCGACACGACCTCGCCCAGATCCGTCGGGCCGAAGTTCTGTTTCATCGGGCGCGAGTAGTCGAGGAACGCGCTCACCACGCCGTTCAGCCGATTCACTTCCTCGACGATGACCTCGACGAACTCGCCTTCCTCGCGCGGGAGGTGTTTGGGGTCGAGGAACTGCGCCGCGCCCTTGATCGCTCCGAGCGGATTGCGGATTTCGTGGGCCAGACCGGCGGCCATTTCACCGAGCGCGGCGAGGCGGTCACGTTCACGCATCTTGTCGTAGAGCTTGGAGTTCTCGATCACCATCGCGACGCGATCGGCGAGCTCGAGGATCAGCGCGATCTCGTCGGACGCGAACGCTTCTGGCACGCGCTCGTCCCAGAGATTGAGGAAACCCAGCACGCGATCGTTCCCCATCAGCGGAACCGTGATGCCGGCCTTCATCTGCTGCATCGCGGTCTTCACGTCGTTCAAACGACGGAGCTCTTCACGCGACTTGCGCGCTTCGAGTGGCTGGCTGCGCAATTCCGTCGCGCGGCGTTCCACCGTTTCGATCAGCTGGGCGCGCTCGGTGCGGCTCACCAGCGCGCGCGCGGTGCCTTGATCGATGAAGAGGGCAGGCACAGGGCCGCGGCTGTCGAGCAGTCGGAAGCCAGGCCGATCTTCGGCGAGCAGATAGATCGACGCGTGCGTGAGGCGGCGCGTGTCGTTGAGGCCGTCGAGCAACGACGCCGCGAGCTCCGGAGCGTCGATCACGTTCGCGGTGCGCCGCAGCAACTGCCGAGCAGACTCGAGGAACGCGAAGCGCTGGCGAAAGAAGACGGCGACGACCTTCTCCTCGACCCATTCGCTCAAAGGCTCCAACAAGATGAGCATCACGAACGCGGCGACGAGCGTGTTGAACAGATACAGCGACGCGTTGCCCTCGACCCACGCGGTCAAGACGACGAACACCACGGCGAGGATCGCGGCGAGCACCGCCTGCGAGGCGATCTTTCCGAGCAGCTCGTGCAGGTCCATCAACCGCAGCCGCAACAACGTCTGCGAGAGGAAGAACAGGTACAGCGTCGAGACGATCGGCCCCATCGACGGGAACGCGATGTCGAAGCGGCCGAGGAAATCGAGACCGCTGAAGACCACGGTCGCCGCGGCGCCAACCGCCAAATAGAGCAACCGCAGCCGATCGATGCGCGACTCGCTGGTCCGCATGCGCGCGAGGATCAGCGAGACCGAGAAGGAGAGGGCGAGCAACACCCACACCGCGACCATCACGCGGGCCCAGAGCAACTCTCCGAGCGGAGTCGCGCCGACCGCGAGCCCCATCAACACCGAGAAGAGCGAGACGCGTCTCGCGAGCCGCGCCGCACGCGGGCTGAAGTTCAGGAACTCGAGGAAGAAGGACAGCGTGGTGACGGGCAAGACCGAGCCCGCGCACAACGCGATGCCGAGCATGACGCGCCCGGCCATCGAGCCCGAAGCGAACGGGAAGAGCCCCTCGAGAAAACGGGCGAGGTGAAAGCCACCCACCGAGATCGCGAAGATTCCGTACAGCGTCAGCACCCGCGGACGCTGCGTTCGCAGCAACATCGCGACACCGAGCGCCAGGCCGACGATGGCCGCGAGCAGGCTGCTTTGGGTGCGAATATCCATGACTGGCTGAAGAGACCGGGCCCTGAGAAGTTGACCCGAATTCTACCCGTGTAACATGCGGCCGTGCTGGTTCGCTCCCCCATGGCATCGCCCCGAGGGGCTTTGCGGTCGGTCCTTCTCCTCTCGATTCTGGCTGCAACGGCGTTTGGGCAGGAGACCGACTTTCCGGCCGAGGTCGAGGGCGAGTCAGATCCTGCCTTCGTTCGCCTCGTGAATCCGGCGTTCCCGGCCCCGCCTCCTGATGCGCCGGTCGTCGATCAGATCAGCCGACAAGTCGGCTGGGGCGATCGCGGACCCGTCTTCGAGCGCGCTGATCTCGCCCCGTATTTCACTGAAGGAAGGGCGGCCGAGGCGAAGGCGCTGTTCGACGCGGGCTCGTACACGAAGGCAGTAGCGGCACTCGATGGTGTGCCCGACACGGCTCCGATTCGCTTCTTGCGCGCGTTGGCCGCTCAGCGTTCGGGCGATCAGGTCTTCGCTGCGAAGGAATTTGAATCTCTCGCCGGCACCTACACGCAGCTCCGCGATCGCTGTCTGGTGCACGCAGGCTGGAGCTACGAGCAGCAGCGCGACTGGCCCTCGGCGATTCGCGTCTTCTCTCAGGTGAGCCCGACCTCACGGCAGACGCCGGATGGACGCATCGGGCTCGCGCGCGCGTACCGCTGGCAACGCGAGTTCAAGAAGGCCTTCGAAGCGATCAACGAGTACCTCGAGCGGCCGGCGCCTCCGTGGGGTCGTGACGTCGGAGCCGAAGCGTTGCTCGTCGCCGCCGATCTCCACGGCGCGAAGAAGGACGCGAAGAAGGAGACCGAGGCGCTCGAGAAGCTGTGGTCGCGTCATCCACTCTCCAGGGAAGCGATCAAGGCCGAGCCGCGCCTCGGAGATCTCACCTTGATGACCACCGAGGTGATGGTGGCCCGCGCCGAAGCGCTGATCGAAGCGCACCGCAACAAGGAAGGCGTGGCGATCGTCGAACCGATGATCACTCCGCCCGAAGGATCGACCGCGACGCCCCTCAAGCTGCCGGAGCCGATCGCGTGCCGCGCGCAGTTCGCGCTCGGCAAGGGCTACCGAAAGCTGCGTCAGCACGCGAAGGCGGTGACGGCGCTCGCTCCGCTCAAGAAGTGCAAGGACCCGGAGCTGCGCGCGCGTGCCTTCTTCACGCTCGGCTTCAGCCAGACGTTCTCGACGCCGGGCCTGGCGAGCGGCACCTACGAAGGCATCGCCAACGCATGGCCCGAACATCCGCTCGCGGATGACTCGTTGTTCTTC
>JAEUJS010000335.1 GCA_016792935.1 Archangium sp.
CGACGTGCATGGGCTGCTGCGACGGCAACAACTGCCGCACGCCGAGCCAGTGGACGAACGCGCAGTGCGGCCAGGGCGCTCCGGGCGCGGCGTGCACCACGTGCCTCAACGGCGCGCAGTGCGACGCGATGGATGCCGGCATGTGTGTCGGCGGCGGCGGCACTGGCGGTGGCGGTGGCCTGCCGGGTTTCGACGGCGGACTTACATTCGACCTCTGCGCGATGAGCGGCGACCCGTGCATGAGCGGTGAGTGCTGCGAACCGCTGACCACCGTGTTCGGTGGCTCATCGAGCTGCGTGCCGGTTGGCACCGACTGCGACCTCGGCCTGAGCGGTACCTGCACCGCCGGCGGGATGTGCCAGTAAGCAACTCGTCGTCTTCTCGCTGAGGAAGTCTCGATGAAGCGGCTCCGTCCGCTCGGTCTGGTGGTGGGAGACGAAGAGCTCCCACGCACCTTGCTCGAGGCGTGTGACGAGGAACGCCTCGTCGGAGGTCTTTCCATCTCGTTGCGCGCGACGCCCGATGAAGTGGCGGTGTGGCTCGCCAACGCGATGGGCGGAGTCGCGCGCGGGCTGCGGTTGCTCGACGTGCGCGGCGACGAGCTCGAGGTGCAGTGCGGCGCGGTGCTCCACGAGAAGTGGAAGGTCGGCAGCGTGTCGGCCCTCATCGCGCGGCTGAACGAGACGTTCTGTGATGACGATGGCGTGAAGTGGCTGGTCGAGCTCGGCGAGTTCGAGGGGAGCGCGCAGGTGTGGGCGCTGGCTCCGGAGATTCTCGAGGTGCTGCTCGAGACCTCGCTGCTGGAAGGCGCGACGAACCGCGACGCGTTGCTCTCGCTCTTCGACGGCTGCTGAAACCGGCGGACGTTGATAGCTGCGAGCACGCTGCTTCACGGTGCCCGCGTTCGCGCTGACGGCCCAGGCCGACGAATGAACTTCGAGCAGCTCGAAGAGGCGTTGCTGGACAGGGCAAGGGTGCGGCAACACGTCGCACGGCCTGGCGTCGGTCGAGGTGGTACCCGGCGCACATGCGCAAACTCGTCTTCGTTCTTGGGTTGGTGGTGGCGGCCTGCAGCGCTCCCGATGGTCTCGACCACGCCGATGCTGGTCACGTGATGGGCGCCGACGCCGGAGTCGACGCGGGAGTCGACGCCGGAGTCGACGCGGGAGTCGATGCGGGAGTGATGTGTCTTTCGACCAACGCGTCGTGTGGAAGCGACCCGGAGTGCTGCTCGCAGATGTGCCACGGCGGTCATTGTCATTGACGGTGGCATGCGCGGCGATGGAGCTCGCCTCGTCGTTCAGGGTCCCCGCGCCGCCTGGATCGTGAGGGTTGGTGCAACCAGAGGCAGCTCGAGCGCCTGGAGCACTTCCTGGCGCACGCCACGTGCGTACAGTCGGGCTTCGAGGCGCGCGCCGTCGCGCTTCCAGGTGCGCACCTCGCCTGGCGCGAGACTGCGGGACCGCACGTGCGTCGCGTCGGTGACGAGCGGCACTGACACGCCGTCGCGCTCGGGAACCCCACCCAGCTCGATGACGCGCGTGGCGAGGGTGGTGGACCCGTCGGTTTCGAACACGGTGACGTCGACCCACAGGTCGCGCAGAGAGATCATGCCCGTTGGCACTGCGTGCGCAGCGCCCACGTTGGTGAGGCGCACCTCGTCGCCGACCACTTCGAGACGCAGCGCTTCGGCAACCAGCTGACGCGTGGCCTCGAGCGTGCGGGCACGTTCCTCCTCGCTGCCATCCCAGCGCGGGCTCAAACCGGCGACGCGATGGCCCTCGCGAAAGTGGCAGCTCGCGCAGCTGTCTTCATCGGCGGCCGGGCTGGTGCGGTACTCGCTGAGGGTGGGCTCCTCGAGGTGGGGCGTGCGCACCTCGTGGCAGGTACCGCACAGGCTCGCCGAAGTGAGGAATGCGCGTCGCGCGACGGTGTGGGGAGCGCGTTCCGACGGAAGCCCGGGGCTGGCGAGCGGCGCCTCGAGGTCGACCACCAGTGCGCCGTTCGATTCCCCGCGATTGCCGACTGCCAGATGGCAGGTCGCGCAGCCGATGCCGCCCGCGACTTCGGGCCCGGGCTGATGACACGAGAGGCACTGTGTGCGCGCCGTGGTTCCCCACGCCCGCTCGACCCGTGGGAGGAGCGCGTCGAACACCGGCGACGTGCCGCTGCGCGCGTGCGCCGAGGTGTTCCACGCCGTGAACTGTGTTGCGTGACAGGTGCCACACGTTCGTGCCGCGACGTCGGTGCGCTGCCCACCACAACCGGTGAACACCAGCGCGAGCAGCCACGCGCGCATCACAGGTGGAACATGAAGCCGCTCTGGGCCTGTGCGAGGCCGAAGGGGCGCACGACGTTGTCGAGCGCCCCAGTCCACCCCTGCACGGACCGGTCGTGCCCGACGTACAGCACGCCCTTCGCTTCGACGAAGAACGACAGCCGCGTATGGAGTGCGAACTCGAGGCCCAGCCCGGCGTGTGCTCCGACCAGCACGTCGTCGGCGCGCGGGGCCATCGGCTCGGAGGGCTCGATGAGGCTGGCGACGACGCACATGCCCAGAAAGGGCCGCAGCCGTGCCTGGCCGAGGCGAAGGGGCACGTAGAGGTTGAAGCCGATGGGGTGGTCATGGCGAATGCCCGAGGGGGCGGTGACGAGCAGCGCTTCGCCGAACAGGTCGACGCCGAGGAAGCTGAAGGGCTCGACGCGGATGCGCGCACCGAAGCCGGCACCGCCGTACGAGCCGGCCCACCCCGTGAGGTACGAGCCGAGCCCGAAGGTGCGCTCGAACGGACTGCGGTGGTAGTCGCGAATGACTTCGGTCTCGGACGCGAAGGAAGGAACGCTCAGCAGCACGGCCAGCAGCAGCAGACGAGGGGTCATGGTTCGCCAGTCCCCTCGGCTGCGCGCGGCGTTCATGTGCGTGCGCAGTGGATCGGTTCTCTCGCGCGCGGCAACGAAGCGTCAGGGCGGGTAGAACTGCTCGGCTTTCGCGAACGCGGTCTGGCCCACGATGGCGCCCACGCGCCGGCCAGAGAAGTCATCGGGGCTGATGTGAATGCCGCCCCAGATGCGCGACTGCCCGGCTTGATCGGCCGCGTCGAAGTACGTGGCGAACTGCAGCAGCACGCGTTGACTGGGCCCCGCCTCGAAGGTGAGCGAATTCCCCGCGGCCACGGGAATTTCCCCCAACCCGCCCGGGAAATACGCGCTGCCCGTGAGCTCGGTGAGCACCTGCGCGCCCGCGCGCGAGAACGTCGAGTGCCCCGAGATGAACCCCGGGAAGGCCGGCGTCACGAAGTCACGTCGTTGGTAGGGCACCCATTCGACCGCGCGCAGCCAGCCGACACCGGACACCTGCGCAATCCACCCCGGCTCTCCGCGCCAGGTGTTCACCACCACCTGACCCACCGCGTTCTGCAGCCCCTCGTGTCGCCCACCCGGCGCGGCGCTCTGGGCGGTGACGAGCTCAATCAACCCGGGGATGAGCGGGAGCCCGCGCGCGTCGTACGAGGGGAGCTGCGGGTCACTCGACTGTCCGCGCGCGGCGCTGCTGCGAATCAGCGTGATGGGCCGTGACGACAAGTACGCGCGCTTGATTTCCCACGCGGCGATGGCGGCGTCGTGCAGCGCGCCGTTGAGCGCGAGGTAGGCGCGCAGGTCGAATTCCAGCGGCTCGAGCGCGGTGCCCTGGCCCTTCCACTTTCGCTCGAAGGCAGGGTGGTCGAACGCCGAGTTGGCGATGACGTTCCAGTGGCCGGGCGGCGTCTCAGATTTGGGCCCATCGGCCCACAGCTCGGCGAGCACGCGCCCGAAGTCCTTGAGTGGCACCACCTGCGGCGCGTACGGCTGACCGGTGGCGGGGTTCATCGGGTGGCCGGTGCCCGAGTTGTCGCCGAGCGGGTTGTTGCCGTACGCGCCCGGAGAGATGTCGATGGTGGCCGTCAGGTCAGCGAGCTGGTGAGAGCGGCGAATCACTTCCACCGCCCAGTCGACGGTGGCGGGCGTGAAGCGCGGGTTGGGTCCCGGGTCGACGTACAACAGGCCCGGCCCGGGCCGCGTCAGCGCGAAGGGCCGCACCTCGCGCCAGTGCGCTCCGATGTAGCCCTGCACGCCTGCCTTGAGCGGAATGCCGTTCTGCGTGGCGGCGATGGCGAGGTCGAGCGGCTGCCAGAGGTCGATGTCGTCGACGGGTGCGCTCGGCGCTTCCACCGGGAGCACCGGCTGCGCGCTCATGAAGCCGGTCGTGTCGGCGTAGTTGTTGGTCTCGTTGGCGCCGTCGTTCACGTGCGCGTCGATGAGCGTCTTCGCGATGCGGTTGCCGACGGCCGCGGGCGTGTTGCCGACCAGCCCCGCTTCGTCGGGCGAATACCCGAGCTTGCTCATGAAGGCGCGAAAGCACGCCGTGGAAACGGGGCCGCCGATGGCACCCTGGTAGCGATGCAGGAGCACGCGGTACGCCGCGTACGACAGCGCCTCATCGCGCTCCGCCGTCGTGCCGGTCAGCTTCTCGTTGAAGAACACGCCCTGCGCCGAGGGGTGGTAGGCGGCAAACGCGTCCCACATCGCGGCCGAGAGGTGAAAGAGGTTGCGCGCGTGCACCGTGGGGCGCGGGAGGTCGCGGCGAATCGCTCCCAGAATCTGCTCGTCCCACCGGCGCGCGAGAGAGCGGTTGGGCTGCGGGTCGACCTGCGCGTCGGGACACACCACGGCGGGCGGCTCGGGCTTTGGCGGTTGCACGTACCGCGGCGCCTCTTTGGGGGCGAAGCGCACCACGGCGCCTTTGGTGAGGTCCGACAAGACGTTGCCGCCCACGGCCCACACCCGGCCCTTCGGGTCGACCCACGTCGCGTGCAGTGACTCGACCGACAGCGGCAGCCCGTGGTTCACGTTCGCCCACGCGCCCTGGGTGCGGTGGAAGATGGAACCCGATTCGCCGCTGGCCCACGCTCCGTTGACGTCGGTGGGGTCGGCCGCGATGCCCTGCAGCAGCCCAAAGCCGCTCGGAGAGATGTCGCGAAAGCCGCTCGTTCCTCCCTCGAAGAGCGCGGCCTGCGCGCCGCCCCCGCACAGGTACACCGTGCCCTTGCCGTTGCCGTGCACCGTGAAGAGCGTGCGTTGGTTGCCGCTGTCGACCACGCGCCACGCGTCGGTCTTGTGCAGCACCACGCCGTCGCCGCCGACCACCCACACATCACCCGGGCCGCTGCCCCACACCTTGAAGAGCCCGGGTGTTTCTCCGTCGCGCAGCGGCACCTCTGGCGGGAGCGCCAGCTCGGCCCAGCTGGTGCCGTCGAAGTGCCACAGGAAGCCGCGCCGCCCCGAGGTGCCGCTGCCCACCGCGTACACGTCTTCGCGGCTGCTGCCCCACACGCCGAAGACCGTCTGGCGCGCGAGGCCTGGCGTCTGGTGTCGCACGAAGTCAGCGCCGTTCCATTCCACGATGGTGGAGCGCGCGCCGCCGAAGAAGGCGCTCGTCCGCGAGAAGGCGTGCACCCACCACAAGTGACCGCTGGTGCCCGTCGCGCGCCGTTCCCACGTCGAGCCGTCGAAGTGGAGCACCAGCGGGCCTGCGCCGGTGTCGGCTCCGACGGCCCACACGTCGTTCTCGGAACTGCCGGCGATGCCCATCAACGCTTCGTCGAGTCCGGTGCTCGTCAGCTGCCACTGGCGTTCCTCAGCGCACGCCGACAACACCAGCGCGAGCGACGCGCCAGCGAGGAATCGTGAGTTCATGAAGGGAGCCTCCGAGCGGTGCGGACCTCACCGGCGTCGTTCTTCTACCATGCGCGGTGCGGAGCCTTCGTCGCGCGGGGCACGCAGACTTTGCGTGCCGCGCGTCAAGGTGATGACCCGCGGCAGAAACCGCTCAGCGCGGTGATCAGATCACCGTGCGCTCGACGCTTTCGCAGCTCGCGTCGTTCTTCCTGCATGATCGGGAAGATCCGCGCGCGCGCAAGCTCCTGACCCTGGTGGCGGTCTGCCTCGTCTCGTGCGTGGTGCCGACGGGTCTCTACGTGTGGCTCGACATGCCACTGCCCGTGTTGAGCAACGCCCTGGTGTGTGTGGTCGGCGTGGTCACGCTCGCGCTGATGCGCGGTGGCGCGCGTGTCGGCGTGTCGGCCACGGTGTTCCTGCTCGGCGTCTTGTTGGTGGTGGTGCCGTTCGCGCTGATGTCCACTCGTGACTTCGCGCTGTTGGTGTTGGCGTGGCTCGCGCTCTACCCGCTGTCGGCCTCGGCGCTCGGTGGGCCGCGGGTGGGGCTGGTGGTGTTTTGCGTGATGGTGGTGCTCTTCCCCCTGCTGGTGCTCGCGCTCCACGCGCAGGTGCTGCCCACGTTGCTCGACGACCCCCGCTTCTCGAGCGCGCCAGCGCACATGTTGGTGCTGGTCGTGATGTGCATCAGCACCTTCGTCATCGGCCGCGGGTACGAGCTCGAGAACGGCCGCCGCGTGGCGCAGCTCGACGCGCAGAACCAACGCCTGGTCGAAGCGCAGCGTGTGAGTGACGTCGCGGTGCGCGCGCGCACTCAGTTCCTCGCCACCATCAGCCACGAGCTGCGCACGCCGCTCAACGGGTTGATCGGCATGACCGCCGCGCTGAAGGGCGAGAAGCGCCTCGAGCGCTACGAAGAGGGCCTGCACATCTTCCAGACCAGCGCCGACGCGCTGCTGTCGGTCATCAACGACGTGCTCGACTTCACCAAGGCCGAAGCCGGCGCGCTGGATCTCGAGCGCGCGCCCGTCAACCCGACGCGCATCGCTCGCGAGGTGCTCGACGTCTTGCTGTTCCGCGCCACCGAGCGCCAGAACGCGCTGTCGCTCGAGGTCGCGCCGCGCACGGTGGAATGGATGTTCGGCGACCACACCCGGCTGCGGCAGATTCTGTTCAACCTCGTGGGCAACGCGACCAAGTTCACCGAGCGAGGGCACGTGCGATGTCTGCTGTCGAGCGACGCGCGGCACCTGCGGCTCGAGGTCGTGGACGACGGCGTGGGCATGTCACCCGAGACAGTGGCGCGCCTCGGAGAGCCGTTCGTGCAGGCCGACGCGTCGACGACGCGCAAGTACGGCGGCACCGGGCTGGGTCTCGCCATCACGCGCCGGTTGGTCGACGCCATGGGAGGGAAGCTCGAGATCGACAGCGCCGTGGGGCAGGGGAGCCGCTTTCGCGTGACGCTGCCGTGCGAGTCGACCTCGGCTCCGCGGGTGGACGAGTCGCGCCGCGCGCACGCGCCTTCGCTCGAGGTGCTGGTGGTCGACGACAACTCGGTCAATCAGCTCGTCGCGCAGCGGCTCCTGGAGCGTATGGGTCATCACCCCACCGTGGTGGGCGACGGTCAGGCCGCGGTGGAACGCGTGGCGACGCAGCGCTTCGACCTGGTGTTGATGGACTGCCACATGCCCGTGATGGATGGCTTCGAAGCGACGCGTATCCTGCGCGCGCGGGGCTTCACGGTGCCGGTGTTCGCCCTGACTGCGCTGGCGTCGGAAGGCGACGAGGAAACGTGTTCGCGCGCGGGCATGGACGGCGTGTTGCGCAAACCGCTGCGCGTCGAGCAGCTCGAAGCCGTGCTCGCGCGGGCGTCCGTGAGCAAGGCCGCGTGAGGGTTGGAGGTCAGGCCGCGGCGTCGGTCAATCGGCGCGCGCGCATCTCGTCGGAGATGCTCTCCAGCTCGTCGACGTAGAGCAGCTTCTTGAGCGCGGGGAACACCGCGGCTTCTTCGAAGGCCTGGTGCTCATCGAGCCGCCGCTGCGCGTCTTCGGCGGCGGCAGAGAGCTCGAAGCGCAACACGTGCAGCCGATTCACGTCGCGCGCGATCATGCGGCAGATGAGGCGCAGGCGCGTGAGCGGCGCCTCGAGCGCGAGGTGCTGACGCTGCATGCGGGTGAGCGCGCTGTCGACGGTGGCGTTGCGGCCGGTGAGGCGCGGCACGATGGACCGCTCCTCGTCGTCGCAGTGGAGCGGCAACATCCATTCGACGAAATCCGAGATGTGCTGCGCCGTCTCACGCGTGCAAGGCGTCGCGCTCCGAGACGCGAGCGCGCACGCGAGGGCGACCACCTGACGCGTCTCGACGTGCGCCTCGAGGAGGAGCTCGACGACGTCACGGTTGGTCACGGACGCGCTCAAGGTTCGGGAGTTCCTACTCGAAGGACACGTCGATGGGCATCGCTGCGCAACGATTCGCGTGCGAGCGAAATGACCGAATTTCCCGTGCTGCGCCAACAACTGAGAGTGACTCTCAGTTTCTGGCTTGCTGTGCCTCCCCTGGCGTGCGGCCTGAGGGTGTCTGCGCACAAACAAGTGAGAGTGACTCTCAGTTGTGGCTCTCGGTCTGTTTCGTGACAGGCGCCAGCGCGCGTGCTCGGCTGCGCCGCATGCGAACTGCTCTCGTGGTGGCGTGCGTCGCGGTGATGGCTGGTTGCTCCGGACCGAGCGGGATGGACGGAGGCACCGGCGGTGGCGGAACTGGCGGCGGAACTGGAGGCGGTACAGGCGGTGGCTCCACGACAGGCGGTGGCAGCGCGATGGGTGGTGGCAGCGCGATGGGTGGTGGCAGCGCGATGGGTGGTGGCAGCGCGATGGGTGGTGGCAGCGCGATGGGCGGTGGAAGCGCGATGGGCGACGTGCTGACGGGGACTGCTTCTCCGTTCGCAGTCGCGGACTCGGTGGCTTCCTACCGGACGTTCCCTGATGGCGGAGCCAATCGCCAAATTCTCGAGCTCATCGCGCACGACTACGACGGCGGCGCGACGACGGGCTGCGCGTCGACGATTCCCAACACGGCGTCGGTGAACGCGATTCAGATGACGCTCCTCAACGGAGACGGCGGCTCGGTCGCGACCGGCACGTACCCGGTGGTGACGACGGCCGAGGCCTTCATGGCGACGGGCACGGTGGTCATCATCGACCGCCTGTACTTCGACCCGATGGGCGTGACGCCGCTCTACAACTCGGTCTCGGGCACCGCGACGTTCACCACGCTCTCGGGCGGTCGCGCGATTGGCACGCTGCAGACGTCGATGTTGAGCCCGTACGACGGCGGCACGGCGACGCTCAACGTCACGTTCAACACGCCGCTGTGCAACTGACGCTTCGACTGCGCTGAACTCAGCTCGTTCACGAGCCGACACATCCGTTTGCTGATCGGCTACGTATGCCCGCGGTGAAGCGCGCTGACCGCAAGGAGCTGGCCGTCCTGGGACTGGTCGTCCTGGGGTGGGGTCTGCTCGTCGGGCCGCTGCTCCACCGTGAAACGCACTCGCACGGCGTCGCGCACTCGCACGGCACGCCTGCGAAGAAACAGACGCCCGCGTCTGATCAGCACGGCGTCGGCAGCGTCGAGCACCAGGCGGTGGCGTTCACTTCGGCGCCCGCCGCTCCGGCGCTTGCGCTCGTTCTGCTTCCACTCCAGTCGTCTCAGCAGCTGGCGCCGTTCGCTCCTTCGGTGAGCGCGCAGCGTCGCGTCGAACAATCGCAAGCGCCGTAGAGCGGCTCGCTTCCGAGTTCCTGAAACCAAACCAAACGGTCTGCGCCGCGCACGTCTCTCGTGCGGAGCGCGCGGGGCGTTTCATCAACCCTCGTGAGGTTCCGTGCTTTGGCGAATCCAGGCCACCAACGGCGTCTCGCATGGCGAACCAGCTGTGTGCTGGTGCTCCTCGTGTCGTCCGCGGTGTGGGCGCACGAAGATGGCGAGGAAGAGGAGACGCTCGATGCGGGCGTGACTTCTCCTGTCGTCGCTCCAGCGGAACCAGCTCGACAGACCACGGTTCGCAGCACACGCCCGGCCCACGGCGCGTCGGAGTCCACCGTGCAACGTGACGTCATCGATGCCGCTCCGCGGACTGGAGCGACCGACTTGCTGCGGCTCGTGCCGGGCCTCGTCGCGTCGCAACATTCCGGAGAAGGAAAGGCGCAGCAGCTCTTCCTCCGCGGGTTCGACGCCGTGCACGGGCAAGACGTCGAGCTCAACGTCGCCGGGCTCCCCGTGAATGAAGTCAGTCACATTCACGCGCTGGGCTACGCCGACTTGAACTGGCTGATTCCCTCGGTCGTGCGCGAGGTGCGAGTCACCGAGGGAAGCGGGCGCGCGTGGCAGGGCGACTTCGCCGTCGCCGGCACCGTTCGCTACGAATTGGGTCTCGACGAGCCCGGCTTCACCGCCGCGTTCAGCCACGCTTCGTTCAACCGCACGCGCCTCTTCGCCGGCTTCCGCCCCGACGTCAGCAAGCTCGGAGACAACACCTTCGTCGCCGCGGAATACGTCGAGGGTGACGGCTTCGGGCCGCGCCGCGATTTTCATCGCTTCTCGGCCATCGGACAGCTCCAACTCAAGCTCGAGGCGCTCACCCTCCGCGCGCTCGCCACGACCTACAACACCGCGTACTCGTCTCCGGGCGTGCTGCGCGATGACGCGTGGCGCTCGGGCAAGGTCGGCTTCTTCGACGTCAGCGGCTCGTGGCAGGGCGGCATCGTCTCGCGGCACCAGGTGCTCGTCGGAGCCGACCTTTCGCTCGACGGCTCGAAGACCACGCTCGAAGCGTACGGGCTGCTCATCGACACGAAGCTGCGCAACAACTTCACCGGCTTCCTCGCGAACCCCGTGGGCGATGGCCTCGAGCAGAAGCAGAACGCCAACACCATCGGCGCGCGGTTGATGCACACGCGGCACCTCCACGTGGGGGACCAGGTGCTCGCGCTCGAGCTCGGCGTGGGGTTGCGCCGAGACGGGGTTGCTCAGGGACAGCGTGGCTACGACGACGCGACCGGCGCTCTCCGCGAGCCCCTCTTTGGCGGAGCGGCGACTCCCTTTCGCGAGGCGGTCGACGTGTCGTTCGTGCAGTCGATGGCGAGCGCGTGGGGAGAAGTGGCGTGGGCTCCGGGCGCGTGGCGCTTCATGCTCGGAGGTCGTTTCGATTTTCTGGGCATCGAGCTCGACGACCACCTCGCGTTCTCGGGCATCGGCACGCACCGCACCTCGTTCGGTCCGCACTTCGGGCTCAAGGCTGGCGTGGAGCGCGGCTTCGGGGAACACGTGCGCCTCTTCGCTTCGTACGGCGACGGCTTCCGCACTCCACAGGCACGCCAGCTCAGCGATGGAGAGAAGGCTCCGTTCATCGACGTGCGCGGCGCGGAGCTCGGTCTGCGCATCGAGAGCGAGCGTTTCGCAGCGAGCGGCGCCGCGTTCGGCAGCTTCGTCGCCAACGACTTCTTCTTCGACCACACGGTGGGCACCACCAGCTACGTCGGCAACACCATTCGCGGCGGCGGCCAATTCGGAGTCACCGCGCATCCCGTCGACGGCTTCCTCATCTCGGCGAACTTCACCGTCGCGCACGCGCAGCTCACGCAGAAGCAGGCGCTGTTGCCGTACTTCGCTCCGCTGGTTGGTCGCATCGACAGCTCGTGGACGCGGCCCTTCGAGCTCGGCGGGCGCACCGTGAAGCCGTTCGTCGGAGTCGGCATGACCTTCATCGGCCCGCGCCCGCTGCCCGACGACGAGCGCTCGCACGCCATCTTCCTCGTCGACGCGCGGCTGGGTCTTCGCACCGGCCCGGTGGAGCTCTCGCTCGACATCCAGAACGCGCTCGACTCGCTGTGGCGCGACGGAGAGTTTCTCTACGCGTCGAAGTGGGACCAGGCCGCCACTGCGAGCCGGCTCGCGTCTCGTCAATTCACCGCGGGTGCTCCGCGCACCTTCACCGTCACGCTGGAGCTGCATCTATGAAGAGTTCCCTTCTCGCCATCGCGCTGGTCTTCACCGCGTGCGGCGGCACCGAGCGCAGTCGCGTCAGCTATCCGGTCACCGTCAGCGGTGGTGGCGCGATGGTCACCACCGATTCCGGGTGGACCGTCACGCTGACCCGGGCGACGGCGCACCTCGACGCCGTGCGGTTCTTCGAAGGCAAGGTCGTGCTCGCGAAGAACGTGAAGCCGCAGTGGTGGCGCTCGCTCCTCGTGTCCACCGCGTATGCGCACCCGGGCCACTACGTGCCCGGCGAAGCGCTTGGAGAGTTCGTCGGTCCGCTCGACGCTGACTTGCTCACGACGACTCCGCTGGCGTGGGGCACCGCCGACGGACTCACGGGAGAGCAAGGTTCGCTGCAGCTCACGTTCGCCACCGCGGGTCTGGAAGTGGCGGGCACCGCGACGAAGGACACCCTGAGCGTTCCGTTCACCGCGAGCTTCACGCCCGCGTACGCCATCGAGGGTGTTCGCTCAGAACATGTGGTCGGCAAGAACGAGCTGGGCGTCGACGTTCGCATCGACCTCACACACATCTTTTCGAGAGTGGATTTCGCGCAAGTGGGCTCGAGCGCGTCACCACTGGACCCCATGAGCCCGGCATTCAACGGCTTCGGGCGCGGCGTCATCGACAGCAGCGCCTACGTCGTCACCTGGAAGGAGAACTGAAAGTGAAACGGTTGCTGGCAGTACTGGCAGTGGTTGCGCTGAGCGGTTGCGGCGGCGTCGGAGAGCTTTCCCTCACGACGTGGGGTGAGGAATACATCGAGCAGGAAATTCCGGCGACGGAGTTCGAAGACGGCTTCACCGTTCGCTACACGAAATTTCTCGTCGTCATCAAAGACTTCACGCTCGCGACGAAGACCGGAATGAAGGGGCCTTCGCAGACGGGGCCGCTGGTGGTCGACGTCAACAAGCTCGGCCCCATCGAGCTGCAGTCGTTCAAGAACCTCGACGCCATCAAGTGGGACCGCGTGAGCTACGGCATCGGTCCGTCGGCGAGCGCCACGGGCTCGGGAGCGGTCGCTGCAGCTGACGTCGACGCCATGAAGAGCGGCGGTCACTCGCTGTGGGTCGAAGGCAGCGTCTCGAAGATGGGCGTGAGCAAGACCTTCTCGTGGAAGTTCGACATCGACACCGCGTACACCGAGTGCACCAACCCCGACTTCGGCGAAGGCGTGACGGTGCCGACGGGCGGCAAGGCCGAGGTGCAGCTCACCATTCACGGTGACCACCTCTGGTACGACGACTTGCAGTCGCCCGACGCGAAGGTGCGCGGCACGGCCATCAGCGCGGCCGACGCCAACAACGACGGCGTCATCACGCAGGACGAGTTGAAGGCCGTGCAGCTCACCTCGTTGCCGCTCGGTCAGTACGGCACGGGTGGAGCGAGCTCGGTGAAGAACCTCGACGACTTCGTGCGCGCACTCGGCCGCACGGTCGGCCACTTCCGCGGTGAAGGGGAGTGCGTGACGACTGCGAAGTGAATTTCTGAATTCTCTGAAGTGCAGAGATTCCGCTGCGGTGGCGCTACTCCAGGTGGGGCGTCGCCGCGGTTCTCTTTTGCGCCGTAGAGTGCGCGGATGGTTCTGCTCATCGCGTCGTTGCTGGCTGCGGCTCCCGACTACGAGGCGCACATCAAGGCGCAAAAGGCGAAGTACGGCGCGAACGCGAGAGACCTCGTCG
>JAEUJS010000347.1 GCA_016792935.1 Archangium sp.
GCTCGCGAGATTCCGCACCACCGGCGCACCACGCGGCTTCGTCGCCATGGAAACCGTGGACGCTGCCGACCTCGAGCTACCCACCGAAGGCTGCGAATCGTGAAGGCCAAGCGAGACGGTGGAACCGGAAGAAACCGAGAGAGCAACGGGCGTCTTCCCGGTCGGGGGACCGGGCCCTTGTTCTTTTCAGCGACCTTCGGGGATCGCTGTGAGAGTGTCTGCCTCCAGTGTCGAACCTGGGTTCTCTCGGCAAGTACACGTTGGTGAAGAAGCTCGCGACGGGCGGCATGGCCGAGGTCTTCCTCGCCCGCGCTGACGGCCCAGGCGGCTTCGCGAAGAAGTGCGTCGTCAAACGCATCCTCCCGCACTTCAACGATGACCCGCGCTTCACCGAAATGTTCCTCGGAGAGGCCCGACTCGCCGCCGAGCTCAACCACCCCAACCTCGTTCAGATCTTCGACTTCGGTCAGCACAACGGTCAGTACTTCCTGTGCATGGAGTTCATCGACGGGCCGAACGTGCGCGTCTTGAACCAGGCCGCGCGCCGCGACTTCGGCGCGATGGATTTCGCGATCGCCGCGCGCCTCATCGCCACCGCCGCCGAAGGGCTGCACTACGCCCACGAGTTGCGCGACGAGGCCGGCAACCTCGTCAACCTCGTTCACCGCGACATCTCGCCCGACAACATTCTCGTGGCCCGCAACGGCGCGGTGAAGGTCGTCGACTTCGGCATCGCCAAGGCGAGCACCCAGCCGCACCTCACCAAGTCGGGGATGATCAAGGGGAAGATGGCGTACATGCCCCCGGAGCAGCTCGCCCGGGAGCCCCTCGATCGCCGCGCTGATCTCTTCGCGCTCGGCATCGTCCTCTACGAGCTGATCACCGGCGGCATGCCGTTCGATGCGACCAGCGAGGTCAGCATCATTCAGGCGATCATGAGCGTGAAGCCGCTCGAGCGCGCCACGGTCTATCGCCCCGACTGTCCTCCGGAGTTGGAGGCCATCGTCACCAGGTGCCTCGAGAAGGATCGCGACAAGCGCTACCCGTCGTGCCGCGAGCTGCAGAGCGATCTCGAGAAGTTCATCCAGCAGACCGGCAAGACCGTCGGCACGCGCGAGATCGCCACGCTCGTCACCACGCTCTTCACCGAGTCCGAGAGCTCGGTCTCCGGCGCGAAGATCGTCCCCGGTGGCCAGAGCGGCCCGCATCTCACGCCCAGCCCGTTCGAGGCGACGTCTCCCAGCATGACCTCGCAGGAGCGCGCGCTGCAACCCAACGCTCCGCCGGGCGGCGCCACGGGGCTCTCGGGCACCGCGCTGCGTGAAGTGCCCGACCAACCGCCCGCGGGCGGCGGCCGCTCGAAAGCGCCCATCGCCATCATCGGAGCGCTGCTGCTCGTCGGTCTCGCCGCCGGTGCGTGGTGGAAGACGAACCAGCAGACCGACGGTCCGGTCGATCAGCCGGTGAAGGTCGTCGATGCCGGTCGCGCTCCGGAGCTGATCATCGACGCCGCGGTCGCGGTCGAGCCCGAAGAACTCGACGCCGGTGCCGTCGCTCAAGTCGATGCCGGCACTGCGCCCCTCGCCGCCGTCGAAGACGCAGGCTCGGGAGAGGTGAAGCCCAACCCGAACCCGAACCCGCCGGCCGTTCGCAACGGCAAGCTCGTGTTGCGCGTTCGTCCGTACGCCGACGTCTTCCTCGACGACAAGCCGCTGGGAGAAACGCCGCTCGCTCCGCAGTCGGTGCCGGTCGGCAAGCACAAGCTCAAGCTCGTCAATCCAACGCTGGGGACGGTGACGCTCGACGTGGTGATCAAGCCCGGCGAGAACATCGTGAAGCACAACTTCAAGGAGTGACCGATGCGCTCACTAACCTCACTGCTGATCGCCGTGGTGCTGTGCAGCTCCCCTTCATTCGCGCAGACCGCTGAGGTGAAGAAGTACCTGAACATCACCATCACGCTCTACGAGAACCTCGAATACGAAAAGGCGCTCAAGCAGCTCAAGAACGCGCGCACCAAGGCCAAGGGGCCCGACGACGAGGCGAAGATCAACCTCCTCGAGGGCATCGTGCTCGCCGACATGGGCAAAGAAGAGAAGGCGCTGACCGCGTTCAAGTCGGCCTTCTCGGTCGACCTCGAAGCGAAGCTGCCGGTCGAGGTCTCGCCCAAGGTGCAGGCCGTCGCCGACAAGGCGCGCGCCAACGTGCGCAAGATGCTCGCGCCGCAGCTCGAGGCTGAAGCGAAGGCCGCCGAAGAAGCGCGCCTCGCCGAGGAGAAGCGCAAGGCCGATGAAGAAGCGGCGAAGCAGGCCGAGCTGAAGCGCCAGCAGGAAGAGGCGGCGAAGAACCAGCCTCCGCCGTTGGTGGTGAAGCCGGTCGATCCTCCGCCGCCGAGTGGGCCGAGCGTGCGCGCTCTCTCGCTGATTCCGGGCGTCATCGGTCTCGCGTCGGCAGGTGTCGCGACGGGTCTCCTCGTCTCCGCGTCGGGCAAGTACACCGCGCTCAACAACGGCACCGCTCCACCGGAACAGGCCATCGCGTACCGTGACACCGGCAAGACCGATGCAACGCTCGGCTACGTATTCACCGGCGTCGCGGCCGCGGGCATCGGAGCCGCCGTGATCATGTTCGCAGTCGGTGGCGAGAAGCCGCCTCCCGCGACGGTGAGCGCCGTTCCGCTGCAGGGTGGCGGCATGGTGAGCGCCACGTTCGACTTCGACCTCGGAGGTGCGCGATGAAGCTGCAACTGAAGCTCCTGGTGCTGATGTCGTTCGTCGCGGGCTGCGCGAGCATGTTCGCGTTCTCGGTGCCCAGCGCGCGCGCTGAACAGCAGCCCATCAAGAAGTGGGAACACTGGTGCCGTGACATCGACGGCGTTCCCACCAACGAGCAGCTCTCGAAGGCCGGCGAAGAAGGCTGGGAACTCGTGTCGTCCACCTTCCGTCCGCCCGTGGTGCAGAACGGAAACTCCGTCGGCGGTGGGGCGACGTTCCTCTGCTTCAAGCGCCCGCGCTGATGAGACCCTTCGCGCTCTCGCTGTTGCTCCTCGCCTGCGGAAGTCCGAACACCCCGGTCGCGCCGACCTGCTCTGGCGCTGGCTGCGCATGCACCGCTCAGTCGTGTGGCTGCATGAGCGGCTCGTGCGCGTCGACGTGCACCACCGGCAACTGCAACGCGACCTGCGCCGGAGCCGTCACCTGCACGCTCACCTCGATGGGCACCGCGAACTGGGCGTGCTCGGGCAGCTCGACGTGTTCGGCCAACGTCACCGGCTCGACGACGCACACCTGCGCTGACAGCTCGACGTGCACGCTCTCGGCCGGCGCGTCGTCACAGGTCACCTGCTCCGGCTCCACGCGCTGCGACGTGACGCTCGGAGCGAACAGCCAGATGACGTGCTCCGACTCGTCGAGCTGCGTGCTGTCGTGCGGCGGCGGCGGCTGCACCATGACGTGCTCCGGCTCGTCGACCTGCCGCTGCAAAGACTGCACGCTCACCTGCCCCAACGGCGCGGCGACCACCTGCACCGATGGCTCGAAGACCTGCGCGGCGAGCTGCTGAACACGCCACATGAAGAACACGCAGCCTTCGACGAGATCGCAGGCGAAGAAAGCCGCGCCGAAGGCGAAGGGCGGCAAGAGCAGGCGCGCGAAGAAGGCGAGCGCCACCTCCGCGAAGAAGACCGCGACGACGGCTTCGACGTCAGCCGCGCACGAGACGAGCGCGTTCGATCGCGGCTCCGATGCGGCGTGGCTGGTCGAAGGCGACGCGCTCGCCGAGCAGGGCCAGGACGCGCTGGCCTCGGCGTTTCACGTGATGGGGTGCCGTTTCGCCGACCAGAAGAGGACACGCGAGGCGATCGCGCTCGCCGTCGCCACCAGCGCCTGGGTGCTCGTCGAGAACACCAGGCCCGATGGATCACAAGAATTCGGTGAGTCCGTCGGAGCCAGCATCGCGCTCATCCGCTCTCTCTCCGCGTTCGGGCGTGGGGCCGAACCCGAAGCGTGGCCGGTGCCCGACGAGGCGCTCGCCCCGGCGATCGACGCGCTCCGCGCGGGCGACCTGGCCACCGCCGTTCGTGCCACGCGCGGCTTCGGTGACGGCGAGCAGTGGTTGCGGCTCTTCCGCACGCTGGCCGTCCTCGAGCACCCGTTCGTCGAGCCCGACTTCGTCGACCGCGAAATCCAGAACCTCGCCGGTCACGTCGACCTCACGGACGTGCTCGACCTGAAGTCCACGCGCTTCTCGTTCGAGCACGTCGTCATCACCAACTCGACTCAGGGCGTCGACGGGCGTCTGCTGGATGGCGCCCCGCCCCTTCGCGAGGCGTTCGTGAAGCTCGCCCTCGAGCTCGACGAGATCGAGCCCGACGAGATCGACGAAGAGGAAATCGAAGAGATCATCAGCGACGCCGCTCAGTGGGCCACGCTCAGCCCCTTCGACGCCATCAGCGAGCTCTTCTCGATGCGCGCCAGCAACGAAGGCAATCCGGTCCGCGTGGGGAAGTCGAAGGAACAGGTCCGCGACTGCCTCGAGCGCTTCGGTCGGTGCCTCGGAGGCGCGCGCAGCGAGAGCGACTTCCCGTACTTCATCATGCGTTTCGAGAAGGCGCTGGTCGTGCTGCACCTGATCTACTGATCAGCCGACTCCTTCATCTTCATCCACATCGCGGTCTGCTCACCTTCGTAGACCAGCGTCTCGCCCTGCCGGAACTCGAAGCGGTAGCGCGCCATGATCTGGTCGTTCATCTTTCTCTGGCGCACCACGGTCGAGGTCAGCGTCAACGGCGTGCCCGGCTTCGCGAGCGCGGCGAAACGCGCCTCGTGGATCTTCGCTCCATAGCCAATCCACCCATCGGCGTGGCGGAGGCCCAGCACGAAGTACGCGTGCGCGAAGCCCATCATCCCCGTCATGTGCACCATCAACCCGCCGCTCATGTGCCGCGGGTGCTTCACCGGGTGCACCTTCTGGTGCCTGGTGATCGGCAGCTCGTCGTGCACGGGCATGGTGGCGACGATCTTCCCGGTGGCTTGATCGATCTCGAGGATGTCCTCGAGCAACAGCGCTTCCGGGGCGTACGGACAATCTTCGACGAAGGCGGGATCGAGCGGCATCAGAGCGTCTCCTTGAACCACTGCGCGATGCGTGTGTAGAGCTGCTCGTTCACGTTCGGATCAGTCACGAGGTGCGTGAAGTTGATCAGCGGCAACACCGAGTGCGCCTTCCCCGCGCGGAACATCGCGTCGCTCAACTTCAGCGTGTGCAGGAAGTAGACGTTGTCGTCCGCCGTGCCGTGAATGAGCAACAGCGGTCGCTTCGCGTCCTTCACGTAGCTG
This sequence comes from Archangium sp., assembly GCA_016792935.1. Taxonomy (GTDB): domain Bacteria; phylum Myxococcota; class Myxococcia; order Myxococcales; family Myxococcaceae; genus Archangium_A. The sequence continues at coordinate 5,337 of JAEUJS010000347.1, forward strand.
AGCAGTGAGCTGCGCTCGTAGGCCTTGCTGCCGGGAGCGTCGGGGAGCCCGAGGTACCGCTCCGTGTAGAACGTGTCGTAGTCGAGCCAATCGACCACCGGAGCGCCCGCCACGCCGCTCTTGATCTGCTCCCCGCGCGCGAGCGTCAGGTAGCCCGCCATGTACCCGCCGTAGCTCCAGCCGTACGTGCCGACGCGCGTGAGATCGAGCTCGGGGTATTTCTTTCCGAGCGCAGCCAGTGCCGCGAGCTGATCATCCGCTCCAGGAATCGCCGCGTCCTTCGCGATGCCGCGCTCCCACGCGCTCGTGCGACGCGGAGTCCCTCGCCCATCTGCCTTCACGACGATGAAGCCCTGATTCGCGAGCCACTGCAGCGTGAGGTTCTCGCGCAGGTTCCGCGTCACTTCTTGCCGATGCGGACCCGCGTACACCTGGAGAATCACCGGGTACTTCTTCTTCGCGTCGAACGAGCTCGGGCGAATCACGGCCGTCCACATGCCATCGTTGGGCAACTGCTCGATGGTCATCGAGAGCTTCAGTGACGGCTCGAGGGCGACGCTCGGCACCGGAACCACGCCCGTGCCATCGGCCTTCGACACCACCACGACTGGCATCTTCGACAGCGAGGTCGACGTCACCGCGAGGAACTGCGACGCACCGGTGAGCTCGGCCGCGATGATCAGATCTTCACCCACCGGCAGCTCGCGAGGAGCGCCACCTTCCGTCACCGCGAACAACCGCCGCTTCGTTGGATCAGCGCCGCCCGTGAAGAAGAGCGTCTTCGTCTTCGCGTCGAAGCCCGCGAGGTCGCCAAAGCCCATGTCGGGCTTCACCCAGGTGCCCGACACGCTGCCGTCCGGCTTGCGCAATTCGATCTCGACGCCACCGTTGCGCTCGGTGAGCCAGAAGAAGCCGATGTCCGCTCCGGCCCAGAACGGCAGACCAAGGTGCAGGTTGAGCCAGATGGGATCCTTCTCCTCGGCCAGCACCGTCGTCTTGCCCGTCTTCTCGTCACCGCGGAGAAACTGCGTCTCGGTCTGCTCCCGGTTCATCACCTGCAAGCTCAACGGCCCGGCGTTCCACCGCACGCGATTCAGATACGGGAAGTGCTTCGAATCCCATTTCACTTCGGTCGGCTTGCCTCCCGTGGTCTTCACGACGTGCAGCCGAACGGTTGCGTTCGTCTTTCCTGCACGCGGGTAGAAGAACTGATCGCCCGGCTTCTCGGGGTGCATCGGATCCGCGACGGAGAACACCTCGACGCCGGTGTGATCAGTCTCCTGGTACGCGATGAACGAAGAGTCCGGCGAAAACCAGAAGCCGTCGAAGCGATCCATCTCTTCCTGCGCGACGAACTCCGCGAGGCCGTGCGGCTTGAGCTCGGTACCACCTGTCGTCACCGCGCGCTCGACGTTCTTCGCGAGCTCGATGATGCGCACGTCGTTCTCGCGCACGTAGGCCACCGACTTCCCGTCAGGCGAGAACTTCGGGTCGATGCACGCGCCCTCGCCGGTCTTCAGCTGCAGGACCTTCTTGTCGGCGCGCGTGACGACGTAGAGCTTTCCGCTCAACCCCAGCAGGATCTTCGAGCCGTCCACGCTCAGCTGGTAGTTCGTGAAGCCGCGCGACGTGATGCGCGCACGCTCGAGCCGGGCCTTCTCGGCCGCGGTCAGCACTTCGGCGGCGCCGTTCAACACCGCCTCGGGCGTCAGCAGCTCGCGGGTCTCACCACTCGCGAGATCGAGCTCGAACAGCGACAGCCGCGGATCCTTCGGGCCACCACGCACGAACAGCGCGCTCTTCCCGTCAGGGGTGACCTTCACCAACGCCGCCCGCCCCGACAAGTACCGTCGCGTCTCGGCGTACTCGCGAAGGAAGGCGACATCGGTCACGGGCGACGGAGCAGCGGCCAGCAAAGCCCCTGGGGGCGACGCCGTTGGGAGCGAAGAGAGCAAGGTCATGAGGATGAGTTCCATTTCGGGCGAGGCTCATAGCCCGCTCCCAATTCCGGTACACTCGTTCGCAACGAGCCGTCGGTGGTGGCCACCGGTCTCTCGCGTGAGACCACATGTCCCAACCGACGACGAACCGCTTCCACCCACAGGGCGCCTTCTTCACCGAATTGAAAACCGAGGTGGATCAGCACCTCGCGCGCTGCGCTCCGCCGCGGGTCGCGCTCGCGCTCAAGACGCTCTTCATCCTCACGTGGTGGATCGCGTCGTGGGTGGTGCTCGTGTTCGTCGTCGATGCGTGGTGGCAGGCGGGCCTCGTCGCCATCTCTCTTGGTCTCGCGATGGCTGGCATCGGCTTCAACGTGCAACACGACGGCGGTCACCACGCTGCGTCTTCCCGTCGCGGACTCAATCGCCTCGCCGCGTTCGGACTCGATCTCCTCGGCGGCAGCTCGTGGATCTGGCACTGGAAGCACAACGTCTTCCACCACACGCACCCCAACCTCGTGGGCCTCGACGTCGACATCGACATCCAACCGTTCGTGCGTCTCGCGCCGCAGCAACGCTTGCGCACGTGGCATCGCTACCAACACCTGTACACGTGGTTTCTGTACGCGCTGCTCGCCATCAAGTGGCACTTCGTCGACGACTTCCGTGACTGGGCCACTGGCCACATCGGCAACCAACGTTTCCCTCGCCCGCGCGGCTTCGAGCTCGTCGCCTTCATCCTCGGCAAGCTCGCCTTCTTCGGGTGGGCCTTCGTGGTGCCGATGCTCTACCACCCATGGTGGAAGGTCTTACTCGGCTACCTCGTCGCGTCGGTCACGCTGAGTCTGTCGCTCGCCATCACCTTTCAGGCCGCGCATTGCGTCGAAGAAGCAGACTTCCCGAGCTCCGCCTGCGCCAAAGGAGACGACTGGGCGCAACACCAGCTCCGCACTTCAGTCGACTTCGGCTCGCACCAGTCCGCGTGGACGTCGATCATCGGCGGGCTCAACTTCCAGACGATTCACCACTTGTTTCCGAAGCTCTCGCATCTCGAGCTCGCGGCCATCGCCCCCGTCGTGCGCGGCGTGTGCGCGCGGCACGGCATCGAATACCGCGTGCTCCCCGGCTTCGGAGCGGCCATCGCCTCTCACTTCCGCTGGCTGCGGCGAATGGGCGCACAGCCCGTTGCGTGAAGCGACGCGCCGGTGGTCAAGTGCGCGCCCATGCTTCGACCCCACGCGCTGCTGATCGCCGGTTTGTTCGTTTTCTCGTGTGGCAACGGCCCGAACCCGGGTGACGGTGGAACGAGTGGGACGGGCGGCGGGGCTCAGGCGACGGGGCCCACCTATTACAAAGACGTGTTGCCCATCACGCAGGTCGCGTGCAACGGCTGCCACACCACCGGAGGCATCGCTCCCTTCGCGCTCGACAGCTACGCGGCCGCGAGTGTGAAGGCCCCGCTGATGGCCGACGCCGTCGCCAACAAGCGCATGCCGCCATGGCTCGCGACGCAGAGCTGCGGTGGTCCGTTCGTCGGCGATCGCACGCTGACGCAGGCGGAGATCGACACCTTCCAGCAGTGGTTCCAGAACGGCGCGCTCGAGGGAAATCCCGCTGACGCTCCGGCGCCTGCGATGCCGGCAGAACAGCTCGCCAGGGTCGATCTCACCAAGCAGATGACGGTCGCGTACACGCCGACGATCCGCGACGACTACCGCTGCTTCATCATCGACCCCGCGGTCGCCGCGAGCACCGTCGTCACCGGCTACGACATTCTCCCGGGCAGCCGGAAGGTCGTGCACCACGTCATCATGTACATCGTCACCCGCAGCTCAGCGACGACCAAGGACGCGGAAGACACCACCGCGGGTTGGGAATGCTTCGGCGGAGCGAACGTCAGCACCACCGGCACGCTCGGCGCGTGGGCTCCGGGTGGCAGCGCCGTCGTCTTCCCCGCGGGCACTGGCATTCGCATCGGCCCCAACGAAGTGATCGCCATGCAGGTTCACTACAACACCGACAACGGCGCCGAGGCGGACCAGACGTCGGTGAAGCTGATGTACGGAACCGGCAACGAGCGCAGCGCCTTCTTGATCCCGCTCGTGGCCGACGGCTTCAACATTCCGGCGAACGCCCGCGGGTACAACTACTCGGAGAACTTCCCCAACCGCTACGGCTTCCAGCTCAACGCGTGGGGCTTCCTCCCGCACATGCACACCAGGGGCACGAAGATCCGCATGAGCGGCGGCGCGGGAGACGCCTGCATCGTCGACATCCCGAAGTGGAACTTCAATTGGCAGACCCAGTACTTCCGCAAGACGGCGTTCCCCGTGCCGAACAACACCGGCATCAAGCTCGACTGCACGTGGGACAACCCGACCAATGCGGCAGTGACGTGGGGCGAAGGAACGAGCGACGAGATGTGCTTCGCGTTCGTCTACGCCACGCTTTGATCGTACAAGTCGTCGCATGAGCTACACGGTTCTCGCGCGCAAGTACCGCCCTCAGGCCTTCGAGGCCATGACCGGGCAAGAGCACGTCGTTCGCACCATCGAGAACGCCATCAAGCTCGATCGCGTCGCCCACGCGTACCTCTTCGCGGGGCCCCGCGGAGTCGGAAAGACCACCGCGGCACGTCTCCTCGCGCGCGCGCTGAACTGCGAGAAGGGCCCGACCTCGACGCCGTGTGGCGTGTGCAAGGCGTGCACTGAAATTCGCGACGGCTCTTCGGTGGACGTGGCGGAGATCGACGGTGCCTCGAACAACGGCGTCGAGAACGTTCGCGAGATCCGTGAGAACGCGAAGTACATGCCCTCGGGCAGCCGCTTCAAGATCTACATCATCGACGAAGTGCACATGCTGTCGGGCGCCGCGTTCAACGCGCTCTTGAAGACGCTCGAGGAACCGCCCGGTCACGTGAAGTTCATCTTCGCGACCACCGAGGCGCACAAGCTGCCCGACACGATTCTCTCGCGCTGCCAGCGCCACAACTTCCGCCGCATCTCCGCCGCCGCGATGTTGAAGCGCCTGCAGGAAATCGCCGCGACCGAGAAGGTGACCGTCTCCGGGTCCGCGCTCTCGATGATCGTGCGCCAGTCGGAAGGCGGCATGCGTGATGCGCTGTCGCTGCTCGATCAAGTCATCGCGGCGTGTGGCACCTCGCCGACCGACAATGACGTCGCTGAGGCGTTGGGCGCGATCGATCGCACCGTCATTCATTCGATCTCCGCTGCGCTCATCAAGCGCGACGCGAAGACGTTGCTCGCGCACGTCGAGGAACTGTGGAACCGCGGCATCGATCTCAAGCGCCTCGCGGAAGATCTCGCGCTGCATCTGCGGCACGTGTTCATCGCCAAGGCGACGGGCGCTGCGCCGGATGAGCTGGCCGAGACCGATCGCGAAGCCGTCGTCGCGCTCGCACGTGAGAGCGATGCCGCGCAGGTCGCGCGGTTGTTCGACGTGGTGCACACCTCGGTGTGGGAAATCGCCCGCGCGCCACAGCCGCGCCTCGCGTTGGAAATGTCGCTGCTCAAGGGCCTGCACCTCGCGCCCGCGTCGTCGATCCCCGAGTTGATCGCTCGCGTCGAGAAGCTCGCGGGAACTGGAACCGGAAGTGGAGCTGGAGCGCAGGGAGGTCGCTCCAGCCAGGCACCCTTTCGCGCCTGAGCCCGCCGCGCCCGCGAGCGCTCAACCCAGGTCCGCGTCTCCCACGAGCGCCGCTGCGTCTCCCTCTCCCGCCCCTGCGGGAGAGGGTCGGGGTGAGGGGAAGTCATCAGCAGCGCCCGAAGTTCGCCTCGTCAACCGAGTCCTGCCACCAACGCCTGCATCGGTGCCCATCGCCACGAGCGCGGAAGGCTGCGCCTCAGGTGACTGTCTCCCTGAAGAGAAATCCACCGCTGCAACCGGCGCGACTTCCCCTCACCCTGGCCCTCTCCCGCAGGGGCGGGAGAGGGGATCGCCCGCGTCGAGCGCGCCATTCGCCCTCACACCGAGCGAGCCCGAAGGACCGCCGGAGCCGCCCGAGCTCGACGACAGCGACGCGCCGCCGAGCTTCGACGACGGCCCTCCACGTCCTGCCGCAGCGCCTGCTCGCGTCGGCACCAGCACCGACGACGACAAGTGGCGCCGCGCCGTCGAAGCGCTCCGCGAGGCCTCACCGCGTCACGGCAAGTCGCTCTCGTACGCGCGCTTCCTCGGCTTCACCCCCGAAGGCGTCAAGCTCGTCTTCCCGCAAGACGCCGCGTTCCACCGCTCGCAGATCATCGGCATGTCGCGCGCCATGGTCGAGCAGGAGCTCGCCAGGTCACTGGGCCGTCCGATCAAGCTGACCGAAGACACCAGCGCCGCGGCGCTGCAGAGCGCCCCGAAGAGCATCGCGGAGATCGAGCAGTCCGATCGTTCGACCCGCGAAAAGAGCATCGAGCAAAAAGTGCGCTCGTCCTCGGCGCTCAAGAACGTCATCCGCCACCTCGGCGGAGCGCTCGAACACATCGCCTACCT